>CAKZXL010000065.1 GCA_937883885.1 uncultured Aquincola sp.
AACGCGCGCTGGCTGGCGCTGGGCGGGCTGCTGCTGTTCTTCGGCGCCGTCGGCCAGACCTATTTCATCGCGATGTCGGTGGGCGACCTGCGGCGCGAGCTGGGCTGGTCGCACGGCGCGTTTTCGGCGCTGTACATGGCGGCCACGCTCACCAGCGCCTTCACGCTGCCGCACCTGGGCGGCCTGCTCGACCGCCATCCGCCGCGCCGCGTGGTGGCCTGGGTGGTGGCGGGGCTGGCCTTGTTCGCGGCGCTGCTGGCCTTTTCCACCCATTGGGCGGCGGTGCTGCTGGCGCTGGTAGGGCTGCGGCTCTTCGGCCAGGGGCTGATGCCGCAGACCGCCTTCCATGTGCTGGGCCGCTGGTTCGCGGCCGAGCGCGGGCGGGCGATGTCGCTGGCCACGCTGGGCTTCAACGGCGGGCAGGCCTTGCTGCCGGCCGCCTTCGTGGCGCTGGCGGCGGTGATCGGCTGGCGCCACACCTGGCTGGCGGTGGCGCTGCTGCTGGTGCTGGCGGTGTGGCCGTTGCTCACGGGGCTGGCCCGGCAGGAGCGCCAGCCCCGCGCCGCCGACGTGGCCGCCGCCCGCCGCGCAGCGCCCGACCGCACCCGCGCGCAGGCGCTGCGCACGCCGCTGTTCTGGCTGGCGCTGCTGGGCGTGCTGCCGCCGGCCTTCATCGCCGGTCTGGTGTTCTTTCACCAGGCGCATCTGGCGGAGGTGCGCGGCTGGTCGCTGCAGACCATGGCGGCCTCGCTGTCGGTGCTGGCGGTGGTCACGGTGCTGTCGTCGCTGGTGGCCGGCCCGCGCATCGACCGCAGCAGCGCCGCGCAGTGGCTGCCGCTGTACCTGCTGCCGCTGGGCGCCGGCTGCCTGGTGCTGGGCCTGGTGCCGCAGGCCTGGGCGGTGCCGGCGTTCATGGTGCTGTACGGCATCACCGACGGCATCTCGCTGACGCTGATGGGCGCGTTGTGGCCCGAGCTGTTCGGCGTGCGCCACGTCGGTGCCATCCGCAGCGTGGTGGTGGCGGTGCTGGTCACCGCTTCGGCCGCCGGCCCGGGCCTGGGCGGCGTGCTCATCGATGCCGGCGTACCTTTTCCGGCGGTCATCGCGGCGATGAGCGGGCTGTGCGTGGCGGTGTCGCTGGTGATGCCGCTGGCGGTGCGGCGGGCCCGCCTGCAGAAAGCTAGTCTTCTTCCTTCAACTTGAACTGCGCGGTCAGCTGCGCCTGCGCATTGGGCGGCACCGGGTCGTGGTGGCTCAAGGCCAGCGTGTAGCGGCCCTGGCCGCTGGTCATCGCGTTCAGGCGTGACTGGTAGGCGCTCAGCTCCGACAGTGGCGCCTGGCCCTTGACCACCACCTGCCCGGCCGCGCCCGGCTGGGTGCCGCTGATCAGGCCGCGGCGGGCCGACAGGTCGCCGGTGATGTCGCCCAGCGCCGCCGCGGGCGCGGTGATCTCCAGGTCGACGATCGGTTCCAGCACGATGGGCCGGGCCTCGCGCATTGCCGCGATGAAGGCCTTGCGGCCGGCGGTGGCGAAGGCCACTTCCTTGCTGTCCACGCTGTGGGCCTTGCCGTCGAACACCGTCACCTTCACGTCCACCACCGGGTAGCCGGCGATCACGCCATGCGCCAGCACTTCGCGCACGCCTTTTTCCACTGCGGGGATGAAGGCGCCGGGGATGGTGCCGCCCTTGACCTCGTCCACGAACTGGAAGCCAGCCCCGCGCGGCAGCGGTTCCACCCGCAGGTACACCTCGCCGAACTGGCCGGCGCCGCCGCTCTGCTTCTTGTGGCGGTGGTGGCCTTCGGCCGGGGCGGTCAGCGTTTCGCGGTAGGCGATGCGCGGCGGCCGGGTGTGGGCGTCGAACTTGTACACCTCGCGCAGGCGGTCCATCAGCACCCGCAGGTGCAGCTCGCCCAGGCCGTACACCACCGTTTCATTCGTGTGGGCGGCATGCTCCACCTTCAGGCACGGGTCTTCGTCCACCAGCTTGGCCATGATCTCCCACAGCCGCTGCTCGTCGCCCGGGCGCTTGGGCTCGATGGCCAGGCCGTGCACCGGCACCGGAAACGGCAGGGGTTTCAGGTGGATGTGGTCGTCCTCGGCGGCGTCGTGCAGCACCGCGTCGAAGTGGATCTCGTCCACCTTGGCCACCGCCACGATGTCGCCCGGCCCGGCGCGCGGCACTTCCACATGCTCCTTGCCCTGAAGCAGGAACAGGTGGTTCACCCGGAACGGCTTGCGGCCGTCGCCCACGTACAGCAGGCTGTCGCGGGTGATGGTGCCCTGGTGCACCCGCATCACGCCCAGCTTGCCCACGAAGGGGTCCACCGCCACCTTAAAGACATGGGCCAGCACATGCAGGGCTGGGTCGGGTGTGGCGGTCAGCGGCACCGCGGCCTCGCCTTCGCCGCGCAGGAAGGCGGGCGGGTTGCCTTCGGTGGGGTTGGGCAGCAGCTTGGCGATCACGTCCAGAAGCTCGTCCACGCCGGCGCCGGTGCGGGCCGAGACGAAGCACACCGGCACCAGATGGCCTTCGCGCAGCGCCTGCTCCAGCGGCGCATGCAGCTCGGCCGGGTCCACGTCGCCGTCGTTCAGGTAGCGCTCGACGAAGTCGCCGTCCACCTCCACCACCTGTTCCACCAGCGCACGGTGGGCGGCTTCCACGCTGGAGAAGTCGCTCGGCCCCTCACGCCGGTAGAAGCAGTCGGTCACCGCGTTGCCGCCGTCGGCCGGCAGGTTCAGCGGCAGGCATTCGGTACCGAAGGCCTCGCGGATCTGCGCCAGCAGCGCCTGCAGGTCGGTGCCGGCGTCGATGCGGTTGACGATCACCAGCCGGTCGAGCCGGCGCTCGGCGGCGTAGGCCATCATGCGCACGGCCATCGGCTCGATGCCCACCGCGGCATTGATCACCACCGCCGCGGTTTCCACCGCTTCCAGCGCCGGCAGTGCCTGGCCGATCAGGTCGGGCGCGCCCGGCGTGTCCAGCAGGTGGATGCGCAGGCCGGCGTGGTCCAGGTGCAGGGCCGACGAGCCCAGCGACTGCTGCATGCGCCGCTCCAGCGGGTCGTGGTCGCTGACGGTGCTGCCGCGTTCCACGCTGCCAGGGGCGGTGAGCATGCCGGCGCGGTGCAGCAGCGCTTCGGCCAGCGTGGTCTTGCCAGCGGCCTGCGGCCCGACCAGCGCCAGGGTGCGCAAGGCGGCGGGATCGAAGGTCGCGGAGGGCAGGCCGGTAGTGCCGTTGGAGGTACGTGGCATGGGCAGTCTCCTGGCGGTCGGGCCAGTGCAGCCTACGGGAAGCCCGGGCGGCACACAAGCGGGGGATTGGCAGGGGGCAGACAGACCGGCTCCGCCCGCAGTGACCGGGCACACGGTGCTTGTCCTACACGATTTGCCCCGTGCCGCCGACATCCCCCTGAAGTGGGATGTCGGACGATCCATCCATCGCGCCGAAGGGCGGCGCGGCCGCAGACTTAAGGGCCCCGAGGTTCACATGCCCACCCGCTTTCCGTCCCACTGGCCAGCCAGGCGCCGCGATGTCGGCGCCGGGTGGGCCCGTCTGCCGGACGACGTGCCGGCCCTGTTCGTGGTCCGCGGCGCGGCCGGTCTGCTCCGTGGGGCCTGGCCGTTGGGGGCCGCACGGCGCTTGGTGGTCAGCGTGGCGGTGATGGCCGCCCTGCCCGCCCCCGCCACCGCAGCCGAGGAAGCGCAGTCCGCCGGCGGCGGTGGCGTCGGCAGCTCGGTGGCGATGGCCTCGCTGCTCGGCCGGGTGGCTGCACAGTCGCCCGCCGCGCGCGAGGCCACCTTCGCCGCCGGCAACGACGGCACCGGCGTCGCCTCTCCTGCCGCGCCGGTGGCAGACGCGCAGGGCCATGTGCACGACGAGCTGTCGCGGGTCACGGTCAGCAAGTGGCTGGGCCGTGGCCGGGCCAGCCTGGGCGTGGGCCTGGGGGCGGTGGGCTACCGCCCGCTGCCGGGCCAGGCGGCGGCACCGGCTGCCGGCTTGATGAACCCTGCGCCGGCCGTGACCGTGGGTGTGCGGGTGGACGTGGCACCCCGCACCACCATGTACGCCGATGCCTCGGGCACGGCGGTGTGGAACACGGCCAACGACCCCAATGCCCAGGGGGCGCTTTACAACACCCGCGTCGGCATGGAGTTCAAGAGTGCCGGCGCGGCACGCGGGCTGGGTTTCGATCGCGGCGCGATCGGCATGCAGCTCGATTCGGGCTATCGCCTGCAGATGAAGCCACGCCGGGGCGGGTTGGCGGTTTACCTCCGAGGACAGTTTTGATGGCAAGCAACACCACCAGCGGCACCGGCGCCGCGCACCCCCGCGACCAGGCGGACGGCCCGCCCAACGACCGCAACGACCAGACCCGTCGCACGCTGGACACCACCGGCACGCCCGACCCCAAGCAGCCACACGAACGCGACGAGTCGACCGACACCGCCGCCGAGCCGCAGCCGCGCATCCAGCAGGCGCACGACGATCTGCAGCGCGGCCTGCGCGACACCGACCGCGGCCAGCCGATGGACGAGACCTACCGCAAGCAGAAACAGTAGGCGGCGCCCCCGAGGCGGTTACTGGAAGGCCACCTCGGCAAAGCTGCGCAGCTTGCGGCTGTGCAGCTCGTCCAGCCGCAGCTGGCGCAGCAGCTCGATGGCGCGCATGCCGATGCGCAGGTGCTGGTCCACCCGTTCCCGGTAGAAGTGGTTGGCCATGCCTGGCAGCTTGATCTCGCCGTGCAGCGGCTTGTCGCTCACGCACAGCAAGGTGCCGTAGGGCACCCGGAAGCGGAAGCCGTTGGCCGCGATGGTGGCGCTTTCCATGTCCAGCGCGATGGCGCGGCTCTGGCTGAAGCGCCGCTCCGGCGTGGTGAGCTGGTGGTGGAAGGGCAGCAGCTCCCAGTTGCGGTTGTCGGTGGTGGCCACGGTGCCGGTGCGCATCACGCCCTTGAGCTCGTAGCCGGAGAGCTGGGTGACGTCGGCCACCGCGGCTTCCAGCGCCACCTGCACTTCCGCCAGCGGCGGAATCGGCACCCACAGCGGCAGTTCTTCGTCCAGCACATGGTCTTCACGCACGTAACCGTGGGCCAGCACGTAGTCGCCCAGCTGCTGCGTGGTGCGCAGGCCGGCGCAGTGGCCCAGCATCACCCAGGCATGCGGGCGCAGCACCGCGATGTGGTCGGTGATGGTCTTGGCGTTGGATGGGCCCACGCCGATGTTCACCATCGTGATGCCGCTGCGGTCAGGGCGCACCAGGTGGTAGGCCGGCATCTGCGGCAGCCGCGGCGGCACCGCGCCCAGCTCGTCGCCCGGCTGGTGGGCGGTGCCCGCGCGGCGGGTGATCACATTGCCCGGCTCCACGAAGTGGGTGTAGCCGCCGCCGGCCTCGCCCGCGTCGCCGTCGCCCATCACCGCGGCCATCACCTCATGCCCCAGCCGCACGAACTCGTCGATGTAGAACTGGTAGTTGGTGAAGAGCACGAAGTTCTGGAAGTGCTCGGGCGCGGTGCCGGTGTAGTGGCGCAGCCGGTGCAACGAATAGTCCACCCGCGGCGCGGTGAAGAGGGCCAGCGGCTGTGCCTCGCCGAAGGCGGCTTCGTGCGTGCCGTTGGCGATGCCGTCGTCCATCGACGTGAGGTTGGGCAGGTCGAACAGGTCGCGCATCAGCAGCCGGCGCTGGGGCGACAAGGTGCCTTCCACGTGGTCGTGCTCGGCGAACGAGAAGTGCACCGGTATCGGCTGCGTGCTCACGCCCACCGTCAGCGGCACGCCGTGGTTGCGGATCAGCAGGTGGAACTGCTCGCGGTAGTACTCGGCGAACAGCTCGGGACGGGTGAGCGTGGTTTCAAAGACGCCGGGCCCCGAGACGAAGCCGTACGACAGCCGTGAATCGGCCCGGCGCACCGTGTCCACCTCCACCCGCACGAAGGGGTAGCAGGCGCGCACGCGGGAGGCCGGCAGCTCGCCAGCCAGGAAGGCGTTCAGGTGCTGGCGCAGGTGGGCGATGGCGGCATCGTACAAGGCCTTGGCATGCGCAAAGGCCGCGTCGGCGTCGTTGAACTCGGCAGGGGACGGGAGGTCGGGCTCGATCATCGGACCATTGTGGCGCGTGTGGATGACGCGCCCGCGTGGGTCAAGCCGGCATCACAGCGGCAGGTCGCCGGCCGGCCGGCCCAGCCAGCGCTTGGCCATGTTGTCGAGGTCGCCGGCCGCCTTGGCCGCGGCGATGATCTCGTTGACCTTGGCGCGCAGCTTGTCTTCGCCTTTGGCGATGCCGATGAAGTTGGGCGAATCCTTGAGCACGAACTTGTATTCGGCGCCCAGGTTCGGGTTGCGCGCCATCATGTTGCCGGCCACCGAAGCGCCGGTGGCAATGGCCTGCACCTGGCCCGACACGAAGGCAGCCACGGTGGCGTTGTTGTCCTCGAAGCGCTTGATGTCGGTGGACGACGGGGCAATCTTGCTCAGCTCCATGTCTTCCATCGCACCGCGGGTCACGCCCACGGTCTTGTTGGCCAGGTCGGCCGCGCCCTTGATGGTGGCCGTCTTGGGCGCGAACACCGCCTGGAAGAAAGGCGAGTAGGCCGAGCTGAAGTCGATGACTTTCTCGCGCTCGGGGTTCTTGCCCAGCGTGGAGATCACGAGATCGGCCTTGCGCGTCTGCAGGTACGGAATGCGGTTGGCGCTGGTCACCGGCACCAGCTCCACCTTCACGCCCAGCTTGGCGCCGATGTAGTTGGCCATGTCGACGTCCAGGCCCTGCGGCTTCAGGTCGGTGCCCACGAAGCCGTAGGGCGGGAAATCGGTGGGGATGGCGATGGTGATGACCTTCTTGGCCATCACTTCGTCCAGCGCGGTTTGCGCGGCGGCAGGCAGGGCGGCGGCGAACAGCAAGGCGCCAGCGGCGGCGATGAGGGGGCGGCGATGCATGCGGCAAGTCTCCAGTTTTGACGGAGACTGCATCGCAAGCGCCATGCCGAATCTCATGCGCACCAGGGCGGTGCGCTTGAAAAGCTGCGCTATGGCGGCCGCGTGGTGCGGCCGGGTGCGGTCAGTGGTCGCCGGGTTCCGCGATGCGCGGGCGGGCTTCGGCAGCATCGGCGTACAGCGCCTGCAGGCCGGGCAGGGCGGCTTCATAGCCAAGGTCGACGTCGTGCGTCGACGATTCTTCAGCCACGACGGCGGGCGAAAAATCCCAGCGTTGTGCGCTCGTTTCCATCCAGACTTGCTCGCTTGACATGGCCTTCTCCTGCAACGGTGTGATAGTGCGTGGGGATGGTGGTTGTTGCCATCCGCCGAATGGGGGAACTGCTGTAGTCGGTTTCCTACAAGCCCAACATGGAGGGATGAATGAGCTGGACCCCCCGGATACGTGTCGGCATCGGAGGTTGGAACTTCGCACCTTGGCGTGACAACTTCTACCCCGCCGGATGGCCCGAGGCGCGTGAACTTGAATACGCTGCGCAACATGTCACGGCCATCGAGGTCAACAGCACCTACTACAGCGCGCAGAAGCCGGCCACCTATGCCAAGTGGCGCGACACCGCGCCCGAAGGCTTCGTGTTTTCGCTCAAGGCCTCGCGCTATGCCACGCAAAAGCGGGTGCTGGCCGAAGCGGGCGAGTCGGTGCAACGCTTCATCGGCAGCGGCATCGCCGAGCTGGGCGACAAGCTGGGCCCCATCGTCTGGCAGCTGGCGCCCACCAAGGTGTTCGATGCGCAAGACCTGGAGCGCTTTTTCTCGCTGCTGCCCGATGCGGTGGCCGGCCTGAAGCTGCGCCATGCGCTGGAGGTGCGGCACCCCAGCTTCGCGTCGCCCGAGTACGTGGCGCTGGCGCGGCGCTTCAACGTCACCACCGTGTTCACCGATGCGCTGGAGCGCTTCCCGGTGATCGCCGATCCGACGGGCAGCTTCGTCTACGCCCGGCTGTTGAGTGCGGACAGCAGCATGCCCACCGGCTATGCGCCGCCGGTGCTCGACCGCTGGGCCGAGGCTGCCCGCCACTGGGCCGCCGGCGCGGTGGACGCCGACCTGCCCCGGGTGCAGCCCAGCCTGCAGCCCACCGGGCAGCCGCAGGACGTGTTCATCTACTTCATCAATGGTGCGAAAGAGCGCGCGCCGGCCGCCGCGATGGCGTTGCTGGAGCGCCTGAATGCAGGGTAGGTCAGCCGCCGGGCCGCCCCAAGGCTGACCGCGCCCCCGTTGGGGGGCCGCGAGCGCAGCGAGCTTGGGGGCCTGACGCTCAGCCGCCCACCAGGCTGCCCGTCGCGTGCGCGCTGCCGGCCGACAGGTGGGCGGTGCAGTTGACCAGTTCGGCGGTGTGCGGGGCCACGGCGGCGCACACGGTGAGCGCGGTGTTGCCCAGCGGGCCGTCCAGCGCCAGGCCGGGCGGCAGGTGCAGCCGGCGGTCGAGCCAGGCGCGCAGCACCAGGCCATGGGTCACCACCACCAGGGCGCCGGCCAGGCCGGACTGGCGCGCGGTCAGCTCGGCCCAGGCCGCGTCCACACGGGCATGGAAAGCCGCCAGCGATTCGCCGCCGCCGGGCGGTGCTTCGGTCATGCGCAGGGGATCGAACCCGAGGTGGTCGTAGGGCTGGCCGCGCAGGCTGCCGAAGTGGCGTTCCTGCAGCACGTCAAGCGCGTCAACGCGCAGCCCGGTGGCCTGCGCAATGGCCTGCGCCGTCTGCCAGGCCCGTGGCAGCGGGCTGCTGACGATGGCGGCCGGCCGCCAGGTGGCGATGCGCTCGGCCAGCAGCGCAGCCTGGCGCAGGCCGTTGTCGCTCAGCGGCGTGTCGGCGGGCTGCAGCGTCCGCGCGACGTTCAGCGCCGTCTCACCATGGCGCACCAGCAACAGGCTCATCGATGCCCTTCCTTCGAGGCGGCGGCGCCCCTTTCCCGGCGTGCGGCATTATGGGTGCCTGCCTGTGGGAACCTGAACGATGTATGACTCGCTGAATCACCTGGCCGCCGACCCCGCGGGGCGCGCGCCGCGGTCCTCTGCCACCCTGGTGCTGCTGCGGGAGTCGCCCGCCGGACCCGAGGTGCTGCTGCTGCGCCGGGCCGAGCGGGGCGACCACAACAGCGGCGCCTGGGTGTTTCCGGGCGGCCTGGTGGACGAAGGCGACCACGCCAGCGCCGGCTGCTGCACCGGCGTGAGCGCCGCCGAGGCCGATGCCCGCCTGGGCGTGGAAGGCGCCGGCCTGGCCTACTACGTGGCCGCCGTGCGCGAATGCTTCGAAGAATGCGGCGTGCTGCTGGCTCGGGGCGCCGACGGCACGCCGGTGTCGGCTGCGCTGGTGGCCACGCTGGACGCCGCACGCGGCCCGCTGCACCGGGGCGAGACCACGCTGCCCGCACTGTGCGCCGAGCATGGCCTGTCGCTGGCACTGGACGAGCTGGCCTACTACGCCCACTGGCGCACGCCGGTGGGCATTCCCAAGCGGTTCGACACCCGCTTTTTTGCGGCGCTGGCGCCGGCCGGGCAACAGGCCCTGCACGACGCGGGCGAGACGGTGGAGCACCGCTGGCTGCGGCCGGCCGACGTGCTGGCCGACCTGGCCCGCTACAAGATGCTGACGCCCACCATCGGCACGCTCAAGCTGGTGGCCGCGCATGACACGGCGGCGGCGTTCCTGGCCTGGGCGCGCCAGCCGCGCGAGGTGCCGCTGACGCAGCCGCGCCTGGGCAGCGGCAGCCAGGGCAAGCGCCCGGTGCTGCCCGACGAGCCCGCCTGGGCCGAACTGGGCCGCCTGGACCCCGAAGGCCGCGGCCATGCCTGCTACGACATCCAGACCGACGTGCCGGTGCGCCTGTCGCCGCACGTCATCCGCGTGACCGCCGGCAATGGCAGCGTGATGACGGGCCCCGGCACCAACACCTACCTGGTGGGCGGCGGCCCGAAGAACGAGTGGACGGTGATCGACCCCGGTCCGGCGCTGCCGGCCCACGTGCAGGCGGTGCTGGCCGCCGCGCCGGGGCCGATCACGCAGATCGTGGTGACGCACACGCACACCGACCATTCGCCCGCCTGCGTGGCGCTGAAGCAGGCCACCGGCGCGTCGGTGCTGGGCCGCGTGGCCGTGCACCCGATGTGGCAGGACGGCAGCTTCGCGCCCGACCGTGTGCTGCACGGCGGCGAGCGGCTGATGCTGGACGACGGCGTGACGCTGCAGGTGTTCCACACCCCTGGGCATGCGTCCAACCACCTTTGCTTCCTGCTGGAAGAAGAAAGAACGCTGTTCACCGGCGACCACGTGATGCAGCTGAGCACGGTGGTGATCAACCCGCCCGACGGCGACATGCGGGCCTACATCGCCTCACTGCGGGAGCTGGCCTCGACGCTGGCGCTGGACTGGCTGGCGCCGGGCCATGGCTTTTTGATGCCGCGGCCCCGGCAGGCGATGGAGGCGATCGTCGCCCACCGCCTCAAGCGCGAGGCCAAGGTGGTGGCGGTGCTGCGACGCCTGGGGCCGGCCACGGTGGATGCGCTGCTGCCCGCGGTGTACGACGACGTGCCGGCGCGGCTGCATCCGGTGGCGCTGCGGTCGCTGCAGGCCCACCTCTTCAAGCTGCGCGACGACGCCCAGGCGCACGAGCGTGATGCGCTGTGGTCGCTGGCCGCGTGAGCGGCCGGCCGGTCAGCGCTGCGGTGGTGCGAGCCGCCGCACGTTGACCTTCACTTCCATGCCCAGGTAGGCCTCCGGGTCGCCGTACCAGCTGCCGGTCACCGGCGCGGCCTGGCCCGGGTCGCGGGCCACGCCCACGCGGATCAGCTGGTTGCCGCCCAGCAGGTTGTTGGTGGGGTCGAACGGCACCCAGCCGGCCCCGGGCAGGTAGGCCTGCAGCCAGGCGTGGGTGCTGCCGGCGCCCACGGTGGGCATGACGGGTTCGGGCGTGGGCACCTCGGCCATCACCGGCGGCGTATCGCCCGCCGGCGCGTTGCGGGCCTCGTCCGGTGCGGTGCGCGCGGTCGAGGGCTCAGGCGCCGTGACGGTGCTGGTGCTGGTCAGCGCATCGTCCAGCGCCGGGTCGTAGAGGTAGCCCGAGACGAAGCGCGTGGCGATGCCCAGCCGGCGCGCCGCCTCCATCATCAGCAGCGCGAAGTCGCGGCAGGTGCCGCTGCCCAGCGCCAGCGTCTGCAGCGGCGTCTGCGTGCCTTCTTCGTTGCGCTGGCCGTACTCGAAGTGGTCGCGGATGAACTGGTTCATCTGCACCAGCATCTCGCGCGTGTAGGTGGGGCCGTCGGTGCGCAGGAACTGGCGCGACCAGCGCGTCAGTTCGCCCTGCGGATCGTCGTAATGCGGCCGCAGGTAGTGCTCGAGGTCGAAGCGCTCTTCCACCCCGTAGGCAAAAGGGTAGAGCTCGGCGCTGGGCGACAGCGGCAGCTCCAGGTTGTGGCTCTGCGCATGCTCGATGCGGAACTTGCAGACGATGCGCAGCTCGGTGGCCGGCGACTGCGGCTGCACCAGGGCCACCGAGTTGGAGTGCGGGTCCTGGATCAGCCGGATGGCCGCGTTCGGGCTCACTTCCAGGTCGGTGGCCAGCACACGCAGGTCGTGGCTGTCGCGCGGCCTGAACATCACCCGGTGCTCACCGAAGGTGACGGGCTTGCTGTACAGGTACCGCGTGGTGTGGTGGATGTCGTAGCGGGTGAACATCGGGCAGGCCGGTGCGTGGCAACCCGGCCATCATGACGCGGATGCCAGCGGCCGCGCTGGCGTACGGTTCAGCGCTGGCGACGGCGCGCCACGACGCCCAGGCCGGCGATGCCTGCCAGCATCATCGCCACCGTCGAGGTTTCAGGCACGGCGCTGACCACCGTCAGGTTGTCCACGAAGAAGTCGCCCAGCACCTTGCCGGTGGGGCCGGGGCCAGAAACGAAGCCATTGAAGACAACGGTCGTGGCAGTGCCGCTGAAGTCAAGCGCGTACGGTTTCCATCTGTTGAAACGGCCCTCTTCTATGGGTCGGAAATGACCACCCGTCAAAGGACCTACGTTGGTGCCTTGGGCCTCCAGCTCGGGGCCGTTGGCACCCGACGCCGCCAGCACGTTGTTGTTGGCGTCCAGCACGGTCACGGTCATCGGCCGGTTGACCGTCGAGTACCAAAACGAGATGCTGCTGGTGATGCCGCCATCGAAGCGCAGCGCAAGCCCGTCGGTGGACGAGCTGTCGCGGTACAGCGTCAGCGCGCCGTACTTGCTGGGGGCA
>CAKZXL010000066.1 GCA_937883885.1 uncultured Aquincola sp.
CTGGGACAACCCGGGCCACAACCCGTACATGGGCGACCTGCCCTCGGCCATCGACCGCTATACCGACATCTCGCCCGCGGCGCGCGAGCGCCTGAAAAAGCGCATGGCCGCGCGCCAGTACGACGAGATGGTCTCGATCCGACGCGACAGCATCGTCGGCAAGGACGTCTACCAGTCCGCCATCCGCGACATGCACTTCGGCAACGGCGGCATCTGCAACACCGTCACCCGCAACAAGTGGTCGGCCGACGCCGAAGAGCGTGGCCTGGTGTACTGCGAAAGCGGCGAATGCATCCTGGTGCCCACCGTGTGCCGCAACGTCAGCCGCATCAGCCGCGCAGGCGGCCCGGGCGGCGCCGCTGCCGCCGGCCCTGGCGAGCTGACCTTCGATCCGCCGGCCGCCGGCAACCCGGCCGTCGCCGCCGCGCCCGACACCCTGGAAAGCCTGCCGCCCACCGGCGCCGGCACGCCCGCCACCGGCCTGGCCGTGGTGCCCACCGCAGCGCCGATCCTGGCCGGCCCCATCATCGGCAACGGTGGCAATGGCGGCCAGCCGGTGCTGGGCGGCCCGATCTCGATTCCTTCGGCGCCGGTGCTGCCTTCGGGCAGCCTGCCGCCGGTGCCGGTGGTGCCGCCGCCGGTGCCCGAGCCCGCCACCTGGGCGCTGATGCTGGGCGGCATCGCCGTGCTGGCCTGGATGCGGCAGCGCCGCCTGGTGGCCCAGCCGGTGCGCGACGGCCGCCGCGGCTGACGGCCCACCCGCCCGCGCCGGCGGGCCACATGCACACCAAGCCCCCGCCGCACCGGTTGCCGCGGGGGCTTATTCCTTGAGCAGCGTCGCCAGGAAGCGCCCGGTGTGGCTGCCGGGATGGGCGGCCACCGTCTCCGGCGTGCCGGCCACCACCAGGGTGCCGCCGCCGGCCCCGCCTTCGGGGCCCATGTCGATCACCCAGTCGGCCGTCTTGATGACGTCGAGGTTGTGCTCGATGACCACGATGGTGTTGCCCGCATCGCGCAGCTGGTGCAGCACCTGCAGCAGCAGCCGGATGTCGTGGAAGTGCAGGCCGGTGGTGGGTTCGTCGAGGATGTAGAGCGTGCGGCCGGTGTCGCGCTTGCTCAGCTCCAGTGCCAGCTTCACCCGCTGCGCCTCGCCGCCCGACAGCGTGGTCGCGCTCTGCCCCAGTTTGATGTAGCCCAGGCCCACGTCCAGCAGCGTCTGCAGCTTGCGCGCGATGGCCGGCACCGCGCTGAAGAACGGCGTGGCGTCCTCCACCGTCATGTCCAGCACCTGGGTGATGTTCTTGCCCTTGTAGAGCACCTCCAGCGTCTCGCGGTTGTAGCGCGCGCCGTGGCACACGTCGCAGGGCACGTACACGTCGGGCAGGAAGTGCATCTCCACCTTCAGCACGCCGTCGCCCTGGCAGGCCTCGCAGCGGCCACCGGCCACGTTGAAGCTGAAGCGGCCCGGGCCATAGCCCCGCTCACGCGCGGCAGGCACCTCGGCGAACATCTCGCGGATGGGCGTGAACAGGCCCGTGTAGGTGGCGGGGTTGCTGCGCGGCGTGCGGCCGATCGGGCTCTGGTCGACGTTGATCACCTTGTCGAAGGCGTCCAGACCTTCGATCTCGCCGTGCGGCGCCGGCTCGGCATGGCTGCCGTAGAGCTTGCGGGCCACGGCCAGGTACAGCGTGTCGTTGACCAGCGTGCTCTTGCCCGAGCCCGAGACGCCGGTGACGCAGGTGAGCAGGCCCACCGGGATCTCCACCGTCACGCCCTTGAGGTTGTTGCCGCGTGCATCGACGATGCGCATCTGCGGCCGACCTTCGGGCGACAGCGGCGGTGCCGGCCGTTCGATGCGCAGCACGCGGCCCAGGTATTGGCCGGTGAGCGATTCGGGGTCGGCCGCCACTTCGGCCGGCGTGCCCTGCGAGATCACCCGGCCGCCATGCACGCCGGCGCCGGGGCCCATGTCCACCACGTAGTCGGCGGCGCGGATCATGTCTTCGTCGTGCTCGACCACCAGCACGCTGTTGCCCAGGTCGCGCAGGTGCTGCAGCGTGCCGATGAGGCGTTCGTTGTCGCGCTGGTGCAGGCCGATGCTGGGCTCGTCCAGCACGTACATCACGCCCGACAGGCCGCTACCGATCTGGCTGGCCAGCCGGATGCGCTGCGCCTCGCCGCCCGACAGCGTGTCGGCGCTGCGGTCCAGGCTGAGGTAGTTCAGGCCCACGTCGTTGAGGAAGCGCAGCCGCGCGCGAATCTCGCGCACCACCTTGTCGGCGATGTCGGCCTTGGCGCCCAGCAGGTGCAGGCCGTCGAAGTAGGCCTGGCAATCGGCCAGCGTGGCGTGTTCCACCTCGTAGATGGGCCGGCCGCGCTCGCCGTCGGCGCCTTGCAGCAGCACGTGGCGCGCCTCGCGCCGCAGGCGGGCGCCGCCGCAGTCGGGGCAGGCGCGGGCGTGCTGGTAGCGGGCCAGGTCTTCACGCACGGCCACCGAATCGGTCTCGCGCATGCGGCGCTCGAGGTTGGGCAGGATGCCTTCGAACGGGTGCGAGCGCTTGACCGTGCGGGAGCGGCCTCCGGGCTTGGTGGCCTCGGCCGTGTAGCTGAAGCTGATCTCCTCGGTGCCCGAGCCGTACAGCAGCACCTGACGCTGCTCGGCGGTCAGTGATTCGAACGGCAGGTCGATGTCGAAGCCATAGTGCTTGGCCACGCTTTCCAGCAGCGAGAAGGTGTAGGCATTGCGCCGGTCCCAGCCCTTGACGGCGCCACTGGCCAGGCTGAGCGACGGAAAGGCCACCACCCGCTCGGGGTCGAACACCGTGACTTGGCCCAGACCGTCGCAGCTGGGGCAGGCGCCCACCGGCGAGTTGAACGAGAACAGCCGCGGCTCCAGCTCGGGCAGCGAGTAGCTGCACACCGGGCAGGCGAACTTGCTGCTGAACAGGTGCGAGCGGTCGTTGTCCATCTCCAGCGCCAGCGCGCGGCCATCGGCGATGCGCAGCGCCGCCTCGAAGCTCTCGGCCAGCCGCTGCCGCAGGCCGCTGGCCACCGCATCGGCCCGGATCTTCACGCGGTCGATCACCACGTCGATGTCGTGCTTCTCGGCCTTCTTGAGCTTGGGCAGCTCGGCCGCCTCCACCACCTGCCCATCGACCCGAAAGCGCACATAGCCCTGGGCCTGCATGTCGGCGAACAGCTCGACGAACTCGCCCTTGCGGTCGCGCGCCACCGGGGCCAGCACCATCAGCTTGGTGTCTTCGGGCAGCGCCAGCACTGCGTCCACCATCTGGCTGACGGGCGTGGCCACCAGCGGCAGGTGGTGGTCAGGGCAGAAAGGCGTGCCGGCGCGGGCGTACAGCAGGCGCAGGTAGTCGTGGATCTCGGTCACCGTGCCCACGGTGGAGCGCGGGTTGTGCGAGGTGGCCTTCTGCTCGATGCTGATGGCGGGCGACAGGCCCTCGATCACATCCACGTCGGGCTTGTCCATCAGCTGCAGGAACTGCCGCGCATAGGCCGACAGGCTCTCCACGTAGCGGCGCTGGCCCTCGGCGTACAGCGTGTCGAAGGCCAGGCTGGACTTGCCCGAGCCCGACAACCCGGTGATCACGACCAGCGCATGCTTGGGCAGGTCGAGATCGATGTTCTTCAGGTTGTGCGTGCGTGCACCGCGCACGCGGATGGCGGGCGCTTCAACGGGTTTGGGGGGCGGCGGGACGGCAGTCATCGAAGGGGCGAGGGCAACCGGCCATCATAGTGCTCGGCGATTTCAGGTGCAGGCACCGGGCATGGGACCGCACGCAGCGCCATCCCCAATGCCCCAGGGCAGTGCGCTTGTCGGCCCCGGGCCGCAGGCCTAGAGTGGGCCGACCCCTTCAGCAAGCCGTGGACCCGTCCGCCCCCCACACCCCCCACCCCGCGGCCGCCCGCCAGCCGCGCTGGCTGCGCGACGAGCAGGCCGCGCTGCTGCGCCGCCGGCGGCGTGCGGGCCTGGGCCCGGGCCGCCGCGTGGCCGAATTGCCGACGGTGGGCCTGGCGCTGTCGGGGGGTGGCGTGCGCAGCGCCACCTACGGCCTGGGCCTGATCCGGGGCCTGGCCCAGCGCGGGCTGCTGCCACGCATCGATTACCTGTCCACCGTGTCGGGCGGCGGCTACGTGGGCGCGATGCTGGGGCGGCTGATCCTGGCGCTGGGCGTCGGGCCGGCGCAGGCGATGCTGGCGCAGCGCCGCTCCGCGCTGCTGGACTGGCTGCGCCGCAATGGCCGCTACCTCACGCCCGCCGGCTCGCACGACGTGGGCGTGGCCGCCGTCACCTACCTGCGCGCCTTCGTCGCCATCCATGCCGAGCTGATGATGGCCGCGCTGCTGTTCGGCCTGCTGGTGGTGGCGCCGCACCTGTGGCAGCTGAGCACCGACACGCTGGACCCCGCCACCTGGCAGGCCTGGGGCAGCCTGTGGTTGCCGGCCGCGGTGGCCTGGATGTGCGCCACCCTGCCCGGCCTGGCCTGCGGCTACTGGGTGGCCCGCGAAGGCCCCGACCCGACGCGCCGCGATGCGGCCGCGGCGGTGCGTGAGCGGGTGCAGGCCGGTGTGCTGTGGGCCGCCACCGCTGCGCTGTTGTGGCTGGCCTGGCGGCTGCAGCTGCTGCGGCCTTTGAGCGAAGGCCTGGTCGGCATGCCGATGCTGCTGCTGGCCGTGACCTCGGTGGCGGCGGGTGTGGGCGGCACCTGGGTGGCGCTGGGCCGCAGCACCGACAGCCGCGGCCTGGCCAGCGCCCGCGTGCGCCGCCGCACCACCGAGCTCACGCGCAGCGCCCTGATCGTGGCGGCGCTGTGCCTGTTCATGGGTGTGCTGGACCTGCTGAGCTGGCGGCTGCTGAAGCTGGCGCTGGCCGACCGCGACTGGCTGTGGGGCGGCGTGGGCCTGGGCGGCTTTGCGGCGCTGCTGCTGCGCGCGCTGGCGCAGCCGCTGCAGCAGCTGGTGCAGCAGGCCAGCGCCTCGCTGGGCACCTGGACGCCGCGGCTGCTCAACGCCGCTGGCGTGGGGGTGCTGGCGGTGGTGCTGTGCTTCTGGTTCAGCACGGTGCAATGGCTGGTGTTCACACCCGCACCCATGGGCTGGCTGGATGCGGTGCCGCCCACCTGGCGCGCCGGCGGCCTGCTGGCGGCCTGTGCGCTGTGGTGGCTGACCACGGCCCACAACGAGGCGATGGCCAATGCGTCGTCGCTGCACGGCTTTTACCGCGCGCGGCTCACGCGGGCCTACCTGGCGGTGGGCAACCCCAACCGGCCGGTGCTGCAGCCGGCCGCGGGCGAGGCGGCGGCCGACGTCACGCAAGTGGTGTCACGCGACGACGCCGACCTGCGCGACTACCGGCCCGAGCGCCGCGGCGGGCCCATCCACCTCATCAACACCTGCCTGAACCAGACCCGCGACGACGCCAGCGGCCTGTTCAACGCCGACCGCAAGGGCACGCTGCTGACGGTGCGGCCCGACGGCGTGGAGATCGGCCCGCGCGAGCGGGTGTGCTTTTCCACCGCCAGCGAGGTGGGCACGCTGGGCAAGTGGGTGGCCATCTCGGGCGCGGCAGCGGCGCCAGGCGCGGGCGCCTACACCTCGCGTGGCTGGGCGCTGCTGCTCTTTCTCATCGGCGTGCGGCTGGGCCATTGGGTGCGTGAGCCGGCACCCCCGGCGCGCCCGCGCCCCGGCTGGCGCGATGCGCTGTGGCGGCTGGCCGCCAAGCCGCTGATGCTGTGGTCGGAAGCCACGGCCACCTACCGCGGCCAGGCGCGGCCCTGGTGGTACCTGTCGGACGGCGGGCACTTCGACAACACCGGCGTGTATGCGCTGCTGCGGCGGCAGCTCGACTTCATCGTGCTGGTGGACGCCAGCTGCGACCCGCGCTACGAGTTCACCGACCTGGAGAACCTGGTGCGCAAGGCCCGCATCGACTTCGGCGCCGAGATCGAGTTCTACCCCCACGAAGAGGCGGTGCAGCGCTTCGGCGTGGACGAAGCCGGCGTGACCGTGCTCTCGCCGCAGGACATGGCGGACAGCCAGTCGTCGCGCGGCGTGCTGCTGGGCCGCATCCGCTACCTGCGGCCGGCCGGCTGCCCGGCCGACATGCCGGAGCACCAGGGCACGCTGCTGGTGATCAAGCCCAACCTGCATGCCGCGCTGGACGTGGACGTGCTGGCCTATGCGCAGCGCCACCCGCGCTTTCCGCACGAATCCACCGGCGACCAGAACTTCGACGAGGCGCAGTGGGAGAGCTACCACCGCCTGGGCGAAGACGCCGGCGCCGCGCTGCACGTGGAATGGCTGGAAGGCCTGCCCGGCTGGCGCCAGCGCGCCCTGCATGCGCTGGAGAGCCCTGCCCGCCTGCGCCCGCCAGGCCAGGCCCTGCCCGCGCCGGTGGCGCCGCAGCCCGAGCCGGCCTGGCGGCGCGCCGCCAAGAACAGCGCCATCGGCACCACGCTGGGCCTGGGCGCCTCGGGCACGCTGCTGCTGTCGCTGTGGCAGGTGAGCGACCAGATCCGCCAGAACGAGAACACCCAGCGCAGCGAGGTGCGCACGCTGTTCACCGAGGTGTCGCGCGCGCTGTCGGCGGTGGACCTGGCCTGCCCCAAGGTGCCGGTGCACGTGAGCCAGCAGGTGACGCTGCTGCAGGACCTGGTGCAGAACCCGGTGATCAGCGACCTGGACCGGGTGGCGGTGCAGCGGCTGCTGGAAGCCACGCGCGACCAGTGCCGGCTGCTGTCGGCCATCCCCACCGACGCTTGCGTGGCCGCCCAGCGCCAGACGCAGGACGGCCTGTGCACCGCGCTGGCCACGCTGCCCAGCCGCGATGCCTTGAGCTACTGGCACCCGTTCGAGCTGCCGCCGGGCCGCATGCTCACCGGCGCCGGGCTGGTGGCTCTGCTGCAGGCCCGCTGGCGTGGCGACGCGCCGCCCACCGCGGTGGCCGTGGCGCCGCCGGCTGAGGTGCCCGGGGCGCCGCCGGCCATGGGCGCAAGCCCACCGCCTGCGCCGTATCCCACCACGGCGCCTGCGCCGGCCAAGCCCTGGCCGGCCCCCACGCCAGCCGCCGGTGGCCCCACAAGCCCAGCCCCGGCCACCGCGCCCGGCGACAGCGCCAGCGCGCTGCAGTCCACCTGCAGCGCCGCCGGCGAAGGCCTGGTGCGTGTTTACCTGCAGGTGTACGACGAAGCCTCGCGCAGCGCCGCGGTCGGCCTGCGGGCCGCGCTGCAGCAGGCCGGCGGCGCCAGCCTGCAGGTGGCGCCGATCGAGAACGTGACGCGCAGCGCCGCGCTGCGCCAGCAGCGGCGGCCGGTGCCCTGGCCGCAGCCCACGCTGGTGGTGCACCAGCGCGCCGACCTGCCGTGCGCGCAAGGGCTGGCGCAGCAGGTGCGCGCGCAGTGGGCGCCCGGCCGTGGTGGCGAGGTCTGGGTGCGCGAGCTGCCGGCCAGCCTGCGCAACGGCGGCCAGCGTGTCATCGAGCTGTGGCTGCCGCCCAGCGAAGGCGGCGACACCGGCGCCCGGCGCTGAAGGCGGCCGCTCAGCGGCCCAGCACGTTCAGGATCTCGGCGCCGTAGGCTTCCAGCTTGCGGGCGCCGACGCCGCTGATCTCGCCCAGCTCGGCCAGGTCGGCCGGCATGCGGCGGGCCATCTCGGCCAGCGTGGCGTCGTGGAACACCACGTAGGCCGGCAGGTTGTGCGAGCGCGCCACCTCGGCGCGCCAGGCCTTCAGCGAGGCAAAGCGCCGCTGGGCATCCGCATCCAGATCGGCCGCCGCGGCCGGCACCTTGCCATCGCCGCGCACCGCGCGCTTGCGCACGCCCCGGGTGGCCTCGCGCGGCATGCGCAGCACGATGGGCACCTCGCCCTTGAGCACCGCCCGGCTGCTGGGCATCAGACCCAGCGTGTTGTATTCGCCCTCGGTGGCCACATGGCCCAGCGCCACCAGCTGACGCAGCACGCCGCGCCATTGCGCATCGCTCAGGTCGGCGCCGATGCCGAAGGTGCTGAGCTGGTCGTGGCCGTACTGCACCACCTTGTCGGTGCGCTTGCCACGCAGCACGTCGATCAGCTGGCCGGCGCCAAAGCGCGTGGGCCCGAAGCCGCCACCATGCTGCGAGAAGCGGTAGATGCAGCTCAGCGCCTTGCGGGCCGCCTCGGTCGCGTCCCAGGTGTCGGGCGGGTTCAGGCAGTTGTCGCAGTTGCCGCAGGGGCTGCTCAGCTCGCCGAAGTACGACAGCAGCCGCACGCGCCGGCAGTCGTGCGACTCGGCCAGCGCCAGCAGCGCCTCCAGCTTGCCGCGCTGCACCTGCTTGAACTCGTCGCCGGCCGGGCTCTCGTCGATCATGCGGCGCTGGTTCACCACATCGGCCAGGCCGTAGGTCATCCAGGCTTCGGCCGGCTCGCCGTCGCGGCCGGCGCGGCCGGTTTCCTGGTAGTAGCTCTCGATGTTCTTGGGCAGGTCGAGGTGGGCCACGAAGCGCACGTCGGGCTTGTCGATGCCCATGCCGAAGGCGATGGTGGCCACCATCACGATGGCGTCTTCGCGCAGAAAGCGGTCCTGGTGCTTCTGCCGCACCGAGGCGTCCAGGCCCGCGTGGTAGGGCAGCGCGGTGATGCCTTCGTCGGCCAGCCACACCGCGGTTTCTTCCACCTTCTTGCGGGTGCCGCAGTACACGATGCCCGATTCGCCTTCGTGCTCGTCGCGCACGAAGCGCATCAGCTGCGCGCGCGGGTTGTCCTTCTCGACGATGGTGTAGCGGATGTTGGGCCGGTCGAAGCTGGCCACGAAGATGCGCGCTTCGTCCAGCGCCAGCCGCTGCACGATGTCGGCGCGGGTGATGTCATCGGCCGTGGCCGTGAGCGCCACCCGCGGCACCTGCGGAAAGCGCTCGTGCAGCTGCGACAGGCCCAGGTACTCGGCCCGGAAGTCGTGGCCCCATTGGCTCACGCAGTGCGCTTCGTCGATGGCGAACAGGCTCAGCAGCCCGCGCTCGTTGAGCGAATCCAGCATCGCCAGAAAGCGCGGCGTCAGCAGCCGCTCGGGCGCGGCATACAGCATCACCAGGCGGCCGCTGCGCAGCTCGCGCTCCACGTTCTGCGCTTCTTCGCTGCTGAGCGTGGAATTGAGGAAGGCCGCATGCACGCCGGCTTCTTCCAGCGCACCCACCTGGTCGTGCATCAAGGCGATCAGCGGGCTCACCACCACCGCCACGCCATGGCCGCCGCGGTGCCGCACGATGGCCGGCACCTGATAGCACAGGCTCTTGCCGCCGCCGGTGGGCATCAGCACCAGCGCGTCGCCGCCGGCCGTCACATGCTCGACGATGTCGCCCTGCATGCCGCGGAACGCGGTGTAGCCGAATACCTCGTTGAGAACTTCGATCGGCGAGGAGGCGGCGGTGTCAGGGCGGTTCATGGAAGCCCGGCATCTTAACGAACGGGCTCCGCCTGGGCCTGCGGCGGGGTGGGCGGCGGCGTCGGCGACGCAGCGGGCCGCGGCCGCATGAGCTTGGCCAGCTCGGCATACATCGGCCCGCAGATCAGCCGCGAAATGCCGCTGGAGACGAAAGCGGTGAGCATCAGGCTCAGCACCATGGCATGGCCCGACACCATCTCCATCACCAGGATGAAGGCGGTGAGCGGGCCCTGCGTGGCCGCCGCCAGAAAGCCCACCATGCCGAGCGCGATCAGCGGAATGGCGTGCTCGGGCGGCAGGCCGAACAGCCAGGCCACGTCGCGGCCGATGCCCGCGCCCACCGCCAGCGAAGGCGCGAACACACCGGCCGGCACGCCCGTCCACGACGACAGCCATGTGGCCATGAACTTGAGCAGGGTGTACAGCGCCGGCACGTCGGTCTGGCCTTCCAGCATCGCGCGCGTGGGCGCATAGCCGGCGCCCGAGGTGCTGCCCTGGCACACCAGGCCGATGACGGCCACGCCCAGCGCGCAGGCGGCGCCAAAGCGCACCGGGTACTGCTGGCGCCACTGCTTGATGCGCCCCGGCCCCGGCGCCAGCGAGCTGACCAGCAGCTGCGAAAAGAGGCCGCCCAGCAAGCCGGCCACCACCGCCACCACCAGGCCGGGCAGCAGCAACTGCAGCGACAGGCTCTGCACCCGCAGCTGGCCGAAGTACGTCAGGTTGCCGAACACCGACACCGCCACCAGGCCCGACAGCACGATGCACACGATGACCAGCGCGCTCTGCGCCGCATGGTGGCGGCGCGAGAGCTTCTCCAGCGCGAACATCACCCCACCCAGCGGCGTGTTGAAGGCCGCGGCGATGCCGGCCGCCGCGCCCGCCACCATCAGGTCGTGGCCATCGATGCGCGCGGCCGGCGACAGCCAGCGCCGCACCGACAGCATCACGCCCGCGCCGATCTGCACCGTCGGCCCTTCGCGGCCGGCCGACAGCCCGGCCAGCATCGCGCCGCCCAGCAGCGCCGCCTTCTTGATGGCCAGCGGCAGCGAGACCAGCGCGCGGCGGCGCTCGGGCGCCAGACTGTCGTCCAGCGCCACTATCACCTGCGGAATGCCCGAGCCGGCGGCGCCGGGTGCAAAACGGCGCGTGAGCCACACCAGGATGGCGGTGATCACCGGCGTCCACAGCAGCATCAGCCACGGCCCCAGCGGGCCCGAGCTGCGCATGCGCTCATGCAGGTGGCTGGCGGCTTCGCACAGCAGGGTGACGCCGACCACCGAAGCACCGGTGGCCACGGCCGCCGCCAGCACGATGGCGCGGTCGATCCAGGCGCGGCCGGCGCGGATCTCCCGCTTCAGGTTGCGCCAGAAATCGGGGGTCTCGTCATCGTGCATAGGCGGCACCTTAGCAGGCGCCGCGCCCGCCCCCGCCCGCGCCGGCGCACCCCCATGCGGCACAATCGACCGCTCCCGGCCGGCCCCCGCGCCGCGGCCGAACCCCTTTTTCCCCAAGACCCGACGCACAGGAGCGACCATGGCCTCCGTCAACAAAGTCATCATCATCGGCAACCTCGGGCGCGACCCCGAGATGCGTTCGTTCCCCGACGGCGGCTCGATCTGCAACATCACCGTGGCCACCACCCGCCGCTGGAAGGCCCGTGATTCCAACGAATTCCAGGAAGAAACCGAGTGGCACCGCGTGGTGTTTCGCGACCGCCTGGCCGAGATCGCGGGCGAGTACCTGCGCAAGGGCCGCCCGGTGTACGTGGAAGGCCGCCTGAAGACCCGCAAGTGGCAGGACAAGGAAGGCCGCGACAACTACACCACCGAGATCGTGGCCGAGCAGATGCAACTGCTGGGCGGCCGTGAAGGCATGGGTGGCGGTGAGGAAGACGGCGGCGGCAGCAGCAGCGGTGGCGGCTACCGCAGCCGCGGCGCTGCGGGCGGCGGCGGCGGCGGTGGTGGTGGGTACGGCGACGAGCCGCGCGAGCGCCCGGCCCGCTCGGCCGCCCCGGCCCCGCGCCCGGCCCCCGCACCGAAGTCGAACACCGGCTTCGACGACATGGACGACGACATTCCGTTCTGACGGCAGATTTCGCGGCCCCTTCGCGGGCCCGGCCCCGGCTTGCAGCAGCCCGCGCGCTTCACCGCCGCGGGCTGTTGTGTTTTGTCGTCAGGCCGCCGCCTTGCGCTTTCGCCGGGCACGGGGGCTTGGCGGCGGCGGCTCGCGGTCATCGGCCGAAGCGGGCGGCTCGCGCTCGCCGGCATGCCGGCGCAGCTGCTGCTGCCAATCGGCCAGCGGGCCGGTGGCAGCCGCTGCGGTGGTGGCGATCAGGCGGTCCAGCAGGATGTGCTGGTCGTTGGTCCAGGGCTCGGGGAACACCGGCTGCACCGTGACCACCAGGTCGGCGCGCGATCCGCGGCGCGTGGCGGGAAAGCCCTGGCCCGGCAGGCGGTACACGCACTCGCCATGGCGCAGCGCCAGCGGCTGGCAGCCGGCCAGCGTGGGCACTTCCACCTGGCGACTGCCCAGCCAGCGAAAGCCGTCCACCGGCATGGTGCAGCGCAAGGTGCCGTCGGCGTCCAGCGTGAACAGCGGGTGCGGCTGCAGCTCGATCTGCAGGTCCAGGCCGCCTTCGGGCCCGCTGCCGTCACGCGCGGGCGGCACGCCCAGCAGGTCGCCGTCGTGCACGCCCGCCGGAATGCGCACCTTGATCTCGTACTTCAGGGGCGGCAGTTTGCCGGTGCTGCCGCACGGCTGGCAGGCCAGGCGGGCGCGCCCGTCGCCGCTGCAGTCGGGGCAGCGCACCAGCGTGGCCATCCAGCCGTACCAGGCGCGCTCGCGCACCTGGCCTTCCCCCTGGCAGGTGGCGCAGGCCGCGCCCGAAAAGCGCAGGCCCTGGCCGCCGCAGGCTTCACAGCCCTGGCTGAGCTGGCCACGCAGCACGCGCACACAGCCCAGCGCCGCTTCTTCCAGCGTGAGCTTGATGCGGCGGCTGACGGGCGGGGCCGACCGCCCGGTGGTCGGCGGCGGTGGCTCGGCGGCGGCAGGCGAAGGGGCAGGCGACGCGCCGGGCGCCGGGGGCGACGCGGCCGCGGCTGCAGCCGCCGCCTGCAGCAGCTCGAAAGCCTGGTTGATGCGCTGCATCTTGTCGACCGCCGCCTGGCTGGCGTTGCGGTCGGGGTGCCAGCGCGAGACGAGCCGGCGCCAGGCGGCCTTGATCTCCGCCTCGCTGGCTCCGGGCTGCAGGCCCAGTTCTCGATATGCTGTCTCGGTGCTCACGCCCGCCCCCTGAAGGCGGGATGCTAAGCGAGCGCCGTGCCGGTCGCTCCGGTCAGCCCATGCGCACGCTGCCGTGCTCGCCCATGCCGGTGGGCGGGTTGCCGGTGACGGCGGCCTTGGCCATCTTGAACAGCTGGGTCAGCTTGTTTTCCTTCA
>CAKZXL010000067.1 GCA_937883885.1 uncultured Aquincola sp.
GATCCCGGGCGAGGTGGTGATCGACTTCAACTTCCGCTTCAGCACCGAATCCACGCCCGAGGCGCTCAAGGCCCGCGTGGCGGCGGTGCTGGACAGGCACGGCCTGGAATACAGCATCGACTGGACGCTGGGCGGCGAGCCCTTCCTCACGCCGGTGGGCACGCTCACCGAAGCACTGGGCGCGGCCATCCACGACGAGACCGGCCTCACCACCGAGCTGTCCACCACCGGCGGCACCTCGGACGGTCGCTTCATCGCCAAGCACTGCCCGCAGGTGATGGAGTTCGGCCCCATCAACGCCAGCATCCACAAGATCGACGAACACGTGATCGCCGCCGACGTGGAACGGCTGAAGAACATCTACCGCCGGCTGCTGGAGAAGGTGCTGGCATGAGTGCCGAACACCCGACCATCGTGGCCGCGATCGAAGCCGCGGCGGCGCGGCTGGACGCGGCCGGCGTGAGCTACGGCCACGGCACCACCAATGCCTTCGACGAAGCCGCCTGGCTGGTGCTGTGGCGCCTGGGCCTGCCGCTGGATGCGCTGGACGACGTGGCCGGGCGGCCGCTGAGCGCCGACGAGCAGGCGGCCATCGATGCCTTGATCCAGCAGCGCATCAGCACCCGCCGCCCCGCCGCCTACCTGACGCAGGAAGCCTGGCTGCAAGGCGTGAGCTTCCATGTCGACGAGCGCGTGATCGTGCCGCGTTCCTTGATCGCCGAGCCGCTGGCCGACGGCACGCTGGACGCCTGGCTGGGCGAAGACACCCGCCAGGTGCTGGACCTGTGCACCGGCAACGGCAGCCTGGCCGTGCTGGCCGCGATGGCCTGGCCCGAGGTTCACGTGGACGCCGCCGACATCAGCGACGATGCGCTGGCCGTGGCCCGCATCAACGTCGACCGCCATGGCTTGGCCGAGCGCATCCGCCTGCTGCACAGCGACGGCCTGGCAGCCCTGCCCGGCCCTTACGACCTGGTGCTGTGCAACCCGCCCTACGTCAACAGCGCGTCCATGGCCGCGCTGCCCGCCGAATACCGTGCCGAACCCGCGCTGGCCCTGGCCGGCGGCGAAGACGGCATGGACTTCATCCGCCGCCTGCTGGCCGAGCTGCCGCAGCGGCTGTCGCCCCACGGTGTGCTGGTGCTCGAGATCGGCCACGAGCGCGAGCACTTCGAGGCCGCCTTTCCCGCGCTGGCGCCCGTCTGGCTGTCCACCAGCGCCGGCGACGACCAGGTGCTGCTGCTGGACCGCGACGCGCTGAGCGCACTGTCTGTTTCCTGATGATCACTGTTCGCAACCTCACCCTGCGCCGCGGCACCAAGGTCGTGCTCGACGACGCCAGCGTCACCCTCAACCCGGGCGAGAAGATCGGCCTGGTGGGCCGCAACGGCGCCGGCAAGTCCAGCCTGTTCGCGCTGCTCACCGGCCGGTTGAGCGCCGATGCCGGCGATGCCGAGATCCCGCCGCGCTGGCGCATCGGCGAGGTGGCGCAGCACATGCCCGAAACCAGCGACAGCGCGACCGACTTCGTGCTGCAGGGCGACATTCCGCTGATGGAGGCGCAGACGGCACTGGCCGCGGCCGAAGCCAGCGACGACGGCCATGCCATCGCCGATGCGCACATGGCCATCGAAGAAGCCGGCGGCTTCGATGCCCGCGCCCGCGCGCAATCGCTGCTGCTGGGCCTGGGCTTTCAGGTGCAGCAGCTGGATGCGCCAGTCAACAGCTTCTCGGGCGGCTGGCGCATGCGGCTGCAGCTGGCGCGGGCGCTGATGTGCCCGGCCGACCTGATGCTGCTGGACGAGCCCACCAACCACCTGGACCTGGACGCGCTGGTGTGGCTGGAAGGCTGGCTGCAGCGCTTTGCCGGCACCATGATCGTGATCAGCCACGACCGCGAATTTCTGGACGCCATCACCAAGGTGACGCTGCACCTGGACGACGCCAAGCTGACGCGCTATGGCGGCAACTACACCACCTTCGAAGAGATGCGCGCCGAGCGCATGAGCCAGCAGGCCACGGCCTTCGTCAAGCAGCAGGAACGCATCGCGCACCTGCAGCGCTTCATCGACCGCTTCAAGGCCAAGGCCAGCAAGGCCAAGCAGGCGCAGAGCCGTGTGAAGGCGCTGGACCGCATGGAAAAGCTGGCGCCGGTGCTCACCGCCAGCGACTTCAGCTTCGAGTTCAAGGAGCCGGTCAGCCTGCCCAACCCCATGCTCGCGATGCGCGAGGTGGTGTGTGGGTACATGGTGCCCTCAGCCGGCGACGAGTCGGTGCGCGTGCCCAAGCCCATCGTCCACAACGTCACCCGCACCGTGCTGGCCGGCCAGCGCATCGGCATCCTGGGTGCCAACGGCCAGGGCAAGTCCACCGTGGTCAAGACCATCGCGCGGCAGCACCCGGCGCTGGGCGGCGAGATCACCGAAGGCAAGGGCCTGGCCATCGGCTACTTCGCGCAGCAGGAGATGGACCTGCTGCATGCCGACGATGCGCCGCTGCAGCACATGGTGCGGCTGGCGCGCACCGTCGGCCCCGAGGCGCGCGAGCAGGAGCTGCGCGACTTCCTCGGCAAGTTCCGCTTCACCGGCGACATGGTGCAGCAGCGCATCGGCTCGCTGTCGGGCGGCGAAAAGGCGCGCCTGGTGCTGGCCAGCCTGGTGTGGCAGCGGCCCAACCTGCTGCTGCTGGACGAACCCACCAACCACCTGGACCTGACCACCCGTGAAGCGCTGTCGATGGCGCTGAACGAGTTCGAAGGCTCGGTGATGCTGGTGAGCCACGACCGCGCGCTGCTGCGCGAGGTGTGCGACGAGTTCTGGCTGGTCACGGCCGGCGGCCTTCAGCCCTTCGACGGCGACCTGGACGACTACCAGCGCTGGCTGCTGGAGCAATCGCGCGCAGTGCAGCGGGCCGCAGCCAAGGGCGAGAAGTACAACGCCACGCCGCTGCCGGAGGCGGCCAAGCCGGCGCCTGCCCCGGCCGCGAGCGGCCGTGCCAAGGCCGCACCGGCAGCCGCACCGGCACCCGCGCCGGCCCAGCAGCAAGGCCCCGGCCGCCGCGAAGACCGCAAGGCCCAGGCGCAGGCCCGCGCCAAGGTCGCCGAGCGCACACGGCCGATGCGCGTGGAGATCGAGCGCATCGACAGCCGCATGGCCAAGCTCAGCGCCGAGCGCGGCGACTACGAGGCGCAGCTGGCCAACGGCCACCTGCCCGGCAGCGACATTGCCGAGCTGGGCCGCAAGCTCAACCACATCAGCGCCGAGCTGACGATGCTGGAAGAGCGCTGGCTGGAGCTGAGCAGCGAGATCGAAGCCATCCAGGCCGAAGCGGGCTGAGCGCCTGCGCCCTGAGCGGCGCGTGCGGTGCGGCGCCGCTCACCCCGCGCAGCCAAAGACCATTTAAGTTGCACGCAATTTAATTGAGGGCTACAGTCCTGCCCATGCGCTCGACACCCGCCGCCCGCCAAGCCCCCGCCGACCCGCCGGTTGCACCGGAAGCCTGGCTGGCGCTCGACCAGCAGCTGTGCTTTGCCTTGTACTCGTCTTCGCTGGCGATGACCAAGCTGTACAAGCCCCTGCTCGACCCGCTGGGCCTGACCTACCCGCAGTACCTGGTGATGCTGGCGCTGTGGGAGACGGACGACGTGTCCGTGGGTGAGCTTGGCCACAGGCTGTCACTGGACTCGGGCACCTTGACGCCGCTGCTCAAGCGGCTGGAAGCCTCAGGCCACCTCAGCCGCCTGCGCGACCGGCAGGACGAACGGCGGGTTCGGGTTCAGCTCACGCCCGCGGGCCGGGCGCTCAAGGCCCAGGCCCTGTCGGTGCCGAAGGCCGTGGCCTGTGCCAGCGGCTGCGCACTGGACGAACTCGTGGCGCTGACGCGGCAGCTGCAGCAGTTGCGCAACAACCTGTCTCAACAAGCCGAACGTGCGGCGGCCTGATCCGCACGAAGACACACGGAAGGAAGACCACCATGGCGATCGAGAAGACCCTGTACACCGCCCACGCCACGTCCACCGGCGGCCGCGACGGCAAGTCCAAGAGCGACGACGGCAAGCTGGAAGTCAAGCTGGCACCGCCCAAGGAAATGGGCGGCAACGGCGAAGGCACCAACCCCGAGCAGCTGTTCGCGGCCGGCTACTCCGCCTGCTTCCTGGGGGCGATGAAGTTCGTGGCCGGCCAGCAGAAGGCAGCCCTGCCCGCCGACACCTCGATCAGCGCCGACATCGGCATCGGCCCGCTGGCCGGCGGCAAGGTGGGCTTCGGCATCAGCGCGGTGCTCAACATCACCATCCCGGGCTGGGAGCAGGCCAAGGCGCAAGAGCTGGTCGACGCCGCCCACCAGGTTTGCCCCTACTCCAACGCCACCCGCGGCAACATCGACGTGACGCTGAACGTCGCGGTCTGAGCGACCAGCGCGCCGTCAATCGACTTGCAGCAGACGCAGCAGCAGCGCCACGCGCGCCTGCTGCGGCGTCAGGGCGCCGGCTGCGGGCAATGCGCCTGGCACCTCGATGACGCTGCCGGCCAGGCAGCGGCTGCAGCGCAGCACCGGCACGCCGGCCGCCTCTGCGGTGCGCAGGGCGGCTTCCAGCTCTTCATGGAGCGTGCCGTTGCCGGTGCCTGCCGCCACCAGGCCAGACACGCCCGCGGCCTGCAATGCCTGCACTGCGCGGCCGCCCACACCGGCCCCGCTGGTGACGATCTCCACCCAGGGCCATGGCTGCGGCGCCGCCTGCAGCCGCGCCAGCCGTTCGGCGGCGCCCGCGCGCGGCGCCGGCCAGGGGCGCAGCACCCGCACCCGATCTGCTTCCACATGAGCCAGCGGCCCTGCATCGCCGGCGCCAAAGGCATCCAGCCGGTAGGTGTGCGTCTTGCGCACCTCGTTGCCCGCATGCACGGTGCCGCCCAGCAGCGCCAATACGCCCTGCGCACCCGGCAAGCGCGCCAGCCGCACCGCGTCCAGCAGGTTCTGAGGGCCGTCGGCCAGCAAGGCGGTGGCCGGGCGCATGGCCGCCACCAGCACCACCGGCTTGGTCGGCGCCAACAGCTGCTGCAGGAAAAAGGCGGTCTCCTCCAGCGTGTCGGTGCCGTGGGTCACCACCACGCCGGCCACCTCGGGCCGCGCCAGGTGGTGGGCCAGCCGCGTGGCCAGCGCCAGCCACACCTGGAAGCGCATGTCCTTGCTGTCCAGCTGCGCCACCTGCTCGGCCTCCAGCGGCTGGCCGGTCAGGGCAGGCACCACGGCCACCAGCTGCGCCACGCCCAGCTGGCCGGCGGTGTAGCCCACGGTGTCGCCCGCGTCGGAAGCGGTGCCGGCGATGGTGCCGCCGGTGCCGAGGATCACGACCTTGTCGAGTGCAGTTTGCGCGTTTTGCATTGATTTTCTGGCTGGATAAGAATACAGTGACTGGACGAATTCACAGGAACGCCGATGGTCGATCGCCCGAAGCTGAATGGTCTGAAGTTGACTGAGCGCCAGCAACAGATTTTTGATCTTGTGCGCACCGCCATCGAAACCACCGGCGCACCGCCCACCCGGGCCGAAATCGCGCGCCAGCTGGGCTTCAAGTCTGCCAACGCCGCCGAAGAGCATCTGCAGGCCCTGGCCCGCAAAGGCGTCATCGAACTCGTCGGCGGCACCTCGCGCGGCATCCGGCTGCCGGCTGAAACGCTCAACGCCGTGAACGAAGCGCGTGAGGCCCGCGGCCGGCAGTTCAGCCTGCCGCTGGCCAGCCTGGCCCAGCTCACGCTGCCGCTCATCGGCCGCGTGGCCGCCGGCAGCCCCATCCTGGCGCAGGAGCACATCGACCAGACCTACGTGGTCGAGGCCAGCCTGTTCGCCCGCCGCCCCGACTACCTGCTGCGCGTGCGCGGCATGAGCATGCGCGACGCCGGCATCCTGGATGGCGACTTGCTGGCGGTGCAAAAAGCCACCGAGGCCCGCAACGGCCAGATCGTCGTCGCCCGCATCGGCGACGAGGTCACCGTCAAGCGCTTCGAGCGCCAGGGCGGCAGCATCCGCCTGCTGCCCGAAAACCCCGATTTCGCACCCATCGATGTTTCGGCCGACGAAAGCTTCACGCTGGAAGGGCTGGCCGTCGGCCTGGTGCGCAACACGCTGCTGATGTGATGGGCCGCGCGCTGGTCAAGTCGCCCAAGGCCGAGAGTGCCGCGGCCTGCCAGACGCTGGAACAGTTGCCCAACATCGGCCCTTCGCTGGCGGCCGACCTGCGCCTCATCGGCATCCAGCAGCCGCGCGACCTGATCGGCCGCGACGCCTTCGTGCTGTACCAGGCGCTGTGCGCCAAGACCGGCAAGCGGCAAGACCCCTGCGTGCTCGACACGTTCATGGCGGTCACCGACTTCATGCGCGGCGGCGCCGCCGCGCCCTGGTGGGCCTACACGCCCCAGCGCAAGCTGCTCTACGGGCCGATGGAGCCGGTGCGCTAGCACCCACCAACAAGCACGGTTCCGGGCGCTTTATCGGTGCTTTGCGCGTGGATGCACGCGCAAAGAATGGCTTTATTCACGATGCCATGCGCCGATATCCCGGAGACCATGTTGAACGCCCTCCTGTTCCAAGTGCGCCGCCTGCGGGCGAGCGCCGGCACGCGGGTCGAGGTCTGTCCCCCTGCGGTGTTGTCGCCGGTCGAGCCTGTGTGGTCGCGGTTGATGCGCTGGGTGGCGGCCCCCGCACCCTGGCAGGCGGCCATGAACCCGCCCGGCGGACGCCGGCTGCAACGCACCAAGGCCGATTTCGTCGCTGCCTTGAAAGACATCGCTTCGCCGCAGGCGCGCCAGCTGGCCGATCGGGTGCACACCGCCCGCTCGCCGCGCGAGCTGTGGCACCTGCGCTCGGCCGTCTTCCAGCTGGTGTCGCTGGCCCACAGCCAGCGCGAAGCCCAGCTGCGGCTGGAAGCGCTGAACCGCCATTTCCCCACCCGGGCGCCGCGCTCAGGCTTCGGCGCGCTGGACGCATGAGCGCGCCTCGCCACTTCTCGCCTACGCCCGACCACCGCCCGCGCGCCAGTGCGGCGCCGGGTGCGCCGCGCAACTACACCGTCGGCGGTCTGCGCACCGGCATGCCGGCCGAGCAGATGTCGCGGCTGAGCGTCCGCAAGGCCTTCGTCGACACCAAGCTGGTGTTCATGCAGGTGCTGGCCCAGATCAACCGGACCGACGCTGGCGTGGAATGGCTGCGCAAGCAGGTGCGCAGCGCGCAGATGCCCGAAGATCTGTGGCTGCTGCGCGCCGCCGTGTACGACGCGCTGCGCAGCGAAGGAGCCCAAGGGGCCGAGCTGCGCGAGCTGCTGCGCCGCAGCCTGGACGGCCTGCTGCCGGGCACCTACATGCCCAGCGGCTTTACGACGCTTTGACCTTCGGCCCGGGGGTGAGGATGGCGGCCGAGGCACAATGCCCGGCCACATGAACATCATCATCCTCGACGACTACCAGGATGCGGTGCGCAAGCTGAAGTGCGCCTCGCTGCTCGAACCGCTGAACGCCAAGGTGTTCACCAACACGGTCAAGGGCATCGGCCAGCTGTCGGTGCGCCTGCGTGATGCCGATGTGCTGGTGCTGATCCGCGAACGCACCGCCTTCCCGCGCCAACTGCTGGAAAAACTGCCCAAACTCAAGCTCATCTCGCAAACCGGCAAGGTGGGCTCCCACATCGATGTCGAGGCCTGCACCCGGCTGGGCATCGCGGTGGCCGAAGGCACCGGCTCGCCGGTGGCGCCGGCCGAACTGACCTGGGCACTGATCATGGCCGCGATGCGCCGGCTGCCCCAGTACATCGGCAACCTCAAGCACGGCGCCTGGCAGCAGTCGGGCCTGAAGGCCGCCGGCATGCCGCCCAACTTCGGCGTCGGCCAGGTGCTGCGCGGCAAGACGCTGGGCATCTGGGGCTATGGCCGCATCGGCCAGCTGGTGGCGGGCTTCGGCCGCGCCTTCGGCATGCAGGTGGTGGTGTGGGGCCGTGAGCCTTCGCTGGAACGCGCCCGCGCCGACGGCCTGGCCACCGCGCCCAGCAAGGAAGCCTTCTTCGAAGGCTGCGACGTGCTGACCGTGCACCTGCGGCTGAACGACGCCACCCGCGGCATCGTCACGCTGGAAGACCTGTCGCGCATGAAGCCGACGGCGCTTTTCGTCAACACGTCGCGCGCCGAGCTGGTGGAAGAAAACGCGCTGGTGTCGGCGCTGAACAAGGGACGCCCCGGCCTGGCCGCGGTGGACGTGTTCGAGAGCGAACCCATCCTGCAAGGCCACCCGCTGCTGCGCCTGGAAAACGCCGTGTGCACGCCGCACATCGGCTACGTGGAGCAGGACAGCTACGAGATGTACTTCGGCGCCGCGTTCCAGAACGTCGTCAACTTCGTCAACCAGCAGCCCACCAACCTGCTGAACCCTGAAGCCCTGCGGGTGCACCGGTGACCACCGCGCCGCGGGCCGCCGGTGAAGTTCCGGCCGGGGCGCTGCGCTGGTCGCTGCTGTTCGGCAACTTTGCGATCGGTTGCGGTGTGATGGTCACCGCAGGCTCACTCAACGACCTCACCCGCTCGCTGCAGGTGAGCGTGGCCGTCGGCGGACAATTGATCACCATCGCCGCGGCGGTGCTGGCCTTCGGCGCGCCGCTGCTGGCAGCAGCCGTCGGCGGCTTCGACCGGCGGCGGCTGCTCACCTTGTCGCTGGCGTGGTACGCCATCGGCCATGCGCTGTCGGCCTTGATGCCCAGCTACGCGGCACTCATGCCGGTGCGCGCCGCCAGCGTGCTGGCCGCAGCCGTGTTCACGCCGCAGGCGGCGGCCACCGCCGCCTGGCTGGCCCCGCCAGCGGCACGCGGGCGGCTCATCACTTTCATCTTCCTGGGCTGGTCGGTGGCCAGCGTGCTGGGCATGCCGGTGCACAGCTTCATCGGCGAAACCTTCGGCTGGCGCTATGCCTTTGGCGTGGTGGCCCTGCTGTCGGCCGTGGCCGCCGCATGGGTGTGGCAGGTGGTGCCCGATGGCGTGCGCCCGCCCGCGATGAGCCTGCGCTCCTGGCGCGAGGTGGTCACCCACCCGGCGCTGATGGCCATGGTGCTGGTCACGGCCCTGTCGGCCGCCGGGCAGTTCACCGTGTTTTCGTACTTCGCGCCCTACTACCGGCAGGTGCTGGGCGCCAGCGGCGGCCAGACCAGCCTGATGTTCTTCTGGTTCGGCGCCTTCGGCCTGCTGGGCAATGTGCTGCTGTCGCGCAACGTCGATCGCTTCGGCGCCTCGCGCGCGGTGGCATTGGCGCTGGCGGGCATGGCCTTGTCGCTCCTGCTGTGGCCGCTGGGCACGTCGTTGATGGCCATGGCCCTGGTGCTGGTGCCTTGGGCGCTGGGCTGCTTCTCGTGCAACTCGGCGCAGCAGGCGCGGCTGGGGCAGGCGGCGCCGGCCTGGGCCGGGGCGCTGATGGCACTCAACACCTCGGCCATCTATCTGGGCCAGGCGGTGGGCGCAGCCGGTGGCGGCGCGCTGGTGGCGGCCCATGCCGGCGAGCTTGGCGCCGCGGCTTTCGGCCCGTTCCACTGGGTGGGGCTGGCCTGGCTGGTGCTGGCCATCGCCCTGAGCGCCTGGGCCACCCGAAGGATGCACAACCATGTCTGAACCGCTGGTGCCCACGCTGGACACCCAGGCGCTGCCCCGCCCTGCCGGCCCGCGCGACCTCTTCCGGGCCTTCACCCGCATGAGCCTGATGGGCTTCGGCGGCGTGCTGCCGGTGGCCCAGCATGAACTGGTGGAACGCCGCCGCTGGCTCACACGCGAAGACTTCGTCGAGCTGCTGTCCATCGGCCAGGTGCTGCCCGGCCCCAACATCGTCAACGTGGCCCTGATGCTGGGCGACCGCTTCTTCGGCTGGCGCGGCGCGGCTGCGGCCGTCGGCGGCTTGCTGGGCGTGCCCATGCTGCTGGTGATGAGCCTGGCCATCCTCTACAACGGTTTTTCGCAGCACCCGATGGTGTCGGGCGCGCTGCGCGGCATGGGCGCGGTGTCGGCGGGGCTGGTGCTGTCCACCGCCGTCAAGCTGCTGCCGGCGCTCAGGAAGAACCCGATGGGCCGGCCGATGTGCGCGCTGGTGGCCGTGGCCACGGTGGCGCTGATCGCCGGCTGGCGGGTGCCGCTGGGCTGGGTGGTGGCCGGGGTGGGCGGTGGCGCCTGCCTGGTCGCCTGGTGGGCCCTGGGAAAGCAGGCGCGATGAGCTGGCTGGTTGGCACCCATGGCTTGACGCTGGCCGACTGGCTGGGCGTGTTCGTGCAGTTCATGCTGCTGTCGACACTGGCGATTGGCGGCGCCATTGCCACCGCGCCCGACATGCACCGTTACCTGGTCAACCAGCACGGCTGGCTGACCGACGCGCAGTTCACCTCCTCCATCGCGCTGGCGCAGGCCGCGCCGGGGCCCAACGTGCTGTTCATCCCGGTGCTGGGCTACGGCATGGGCGGCCTGCTGGGGGCGGCGGTGATGCTGCTGGGCAGCCTGATTCCCAGCACCACGCTGGCCCTGACCGCCACCCGCTGGGGCACGCAGCGGCGCGACACCCGCGGCGTGCGCGCCTTCGTGGCCGGCATGGCGCCGGTGACGCTGGGGCTGCTGCTGTCCACCGGCTGGGTGCTCACCGAACCGTCGCGCGGCCACCTCGGCGCCATGCTGCTGGTGGGCGTGACCGTGCTGGTGATGTGGCGCACCAAGCTCAGCCCGATCTGGATGGTGGCGCTGGGTGCGCTGGTGGGGGTGCTGGGATGGGCATGACGACGAGCCAGCCGGTGCGCTGGGGCATTCTCTCCACCGCCGGCATCGCGCTGCGGCGGGTGATCCCGGTGCTGCAGCAGAACCCGGCGCTGATGGAGGTGCGGGCCATCGCCTCGCGCCAGCAGGCTGCGGCCGAAGGCGCGGCGCAGGCACATGGCATTGCGCTGGCCTACGGCAGCTACGAGGCGCTGCTGGCCGACCCCGACATCGACGCCATCTACAACCCGCTGCCGAACCACCTGCACGTGCCGCTGACGCTGGCAGCGCTGCAGGCCGGCAAGCATGTGCTGTGCGAAAAGCCGTTCGCGATGAACGCCGCCGAGCTGGCGGCGCTGCGGCCCTATGCCACGCAGCTGCACATCCGCGAAGCCTTCATGGTGCGCCACCACCCGCAATGGGCCGCCGTGCGCCGCGAGTTGCGCGCCGGCGCCCTGGGCACGCTGCGCTTCATGCAGGTGCCCTTCGGCTACTTCAACACCGATGCCGCCAATATCCGCAACCGGCCCGAGGCCGGCGGCGGCGCGCTTTACGACATCGGCTGCTATGCCGTGGCGGCGGCACGCTGGTGCTTCGAGCGTGAGCCGCTGCGCGTGGCCTGCAGCATCGACCGCGACGCCGACTTCGGCACCGACCGTCTGTGCAGCGCGCTGCTGGACTTTGGTGCCGAGGGGCAGATGGTGTTCAGCGTCAGCACCCAGGCCCACCGCTACCAGCGGCTGCACCTGGTGGGCACCCAGGGTCGGCTGGAGATGGAGATGCCCTTCAATGCGCCGCAGGGTGCGGCCAGCCGCTATTGGGTGGAAGACGCCAGCGGACTGCGCACCATCGACCTGCCGCCCGCCGACCAGTACCTGCTGCAGATGGAAAGCTTCTCACGCGCGGTGCGGGAAGAAGCTCCCACCGCTGCCGGCCTGGACGAAGCCGAAGCCGGCATGCGGGTGATCGACGCGCTGTTCGCCTCGGCCGCCAGCGGGCGGTTCGAGGCGGTGAGACGACAAGCGGGTTAGCCCAACGCCCTGCGTGCGTTGTGGAACATCCGCAGCCACGGGCTGTGGGCCGACACATCTCCGGCGGCCCAGCTCATTTGCACGTTGCGGAACACGCGCTCGGGGTGGGGCATCAGCGCGGTGAAGCGGCCGTCGGCCGTGGTCACCGAGGTGAGGCCGCCCGGGCTGCCGTTGGGGTTGGCCGGGTAGGCTTCGGTCGGCTGGCCGCGATGGTCGACGTAGCGCATCGCGCGCTGCACCCGCGCCGCGTCACCGCGCTGCGAGAAGTCGGCAAAGCCCTCGCCGTGCGACACGACGATGGGCAGGCGGCTGCCGGCCATGCCGGTGAAGAACACGCTGGGGCTTTGCAGCACTTCCACCATCGCCAGCCGCGCCTCGAACTGCTCGCTCTTGTTGCGGGTGAACTTGGGCCAGGCATCGGCGCCCGGGATGATGGACGACAGCGCGGCCAGCATCTGACAGCCGTTGCACACGCCCAGCGCCAGCGTGTCGGTACGGCCGAAGAAGGCGGCAAAGGCCTCGGCCAGCTGCGGGTTGAACAGGATGGACCGCGCCCAGCCTTCACCCGCGCCCAGCGTGTCGCCGTAACTGAAGCCGCCGCAGGCCACGAAGCCCTGGAACTGGTCCAGCCGCGCGCGGCCGGCCTGCAGGTCGCTCATGTGCACGTCGAAGGTCTCGAAGCCGGCCAGCGACATCGCATACGCCATCTCGACGTGGCTGTTGACGCCCTGCTCGCGCAGGATGGCCATCTTCGGCTTGGCGCCGCCGATGCCCACCAGCGGCGCCATCTGCGTCACCGCTTCCTGCGGGTCGAAGCTCAGGTGCTGGTGCAGGCCGGTGTCGTCGGCCAGGCCGACGGCGGCATGCTCGGCATCGGCACAGGCCGGGTTGTCGCGCAGCCGCGCGATGCGCCAGCTCACCTCGTCCCACACCTGGTGCAGCTGCTGCAGCGGCGCGCTGTACACCGCCTTGGCGTCACGGTAGACCTCGACCACACCCTTGGTGTTGGGCTTGCCGATCACATGGCTGTGGCGGCTGAGGCCGTGGGCACGCAGCGTGGCCATCACCGCATCGCGGTCGGCCGTCTTCACCTGGACGACGGCGCCCAGCTCTTCGTTGAACAGCGCCTGCAGCGTCAGCTCGTTGCGGCGCTCGCCGACCTGGGTGGCCCAGTTCTTCGAGTCGCCGTATTCGGCGCGGCTGTCGCTGATGCCGTCGCTGTCGGTCACCAGCAGGTCCACGTTAAGGCTCACGCCCAGGTGGCCGGCGAAGGCCATCTCGCACACCGTGGCCCACAGGCCGCCGTCGCCGCGGTCGTGGTAGGCCAGCAGCTGGCCGGCGCTGCGCAGCGCGTTGATGGCCTGCACCAGCGCCTTCAGCTGCGCCGGATCGTCGAGGTCGGGCACCGCATCGCCGAACTGCTGCAGCGTCTGCGCCAGGATGGAGCCGCCCATGCGGCGCCGGCCCTGGCCGAGGTCGATCAGGATCAGCGTGGTGTCGCCGGCCTGCAGCTGCGGCGTCAGGGTGCCGCGCACGTCATCGAGCGTGACGAAGGCGGTGACCACCAGCGACACCGGTGCAACCACCTGTTTGGTTTCGCCGCCTTCGCTCCAGCGGGTGCGCATGGACAGCGAATCCTTGCCCACCGGCACGCCGATGCCCAGCGCCGGGCACAGCTCCAGGCCCACGGCCTTGACGGTGTCGTACAGCGCGGCGTCTTCGCCCGGCTCGCCGCAGGCGGCCATCCAGTTGCAGCTGAGCTTGACGCGCGGCAGGTCGATGGGCGCGGCCAGCAGGTTGGTGATGGACTCGGCCACCGCCATGCGGCCCGAGGCCGGTGCGTCCAGCACCGCCAGCGGCGTGCGCTCGCCCATGGCCATGGCTTCGCCGCGGAAGCCGGCAAAGTCGGCCAGCGTCACCGCCACATCGGCCACCGGCACCTGCCAGGGACCCACCATCTGGTCGCGGTGGCTGAGGCCACCCACGCTGCGGTCGCCGATGGTGATGAGGAAGCGCTTGCTGGCCACCGTGGGGTGGCGCAACACGTCCAGCGCCGCCTGTTCCAGTGAGACGCCGGTGAGGTCCAGCGCCGCCTGCGTGCGCGGCAGGCGCTGGACGTCGCGGTGCATCTTGGGCGGCTTACCCAGCAGCACGTCCATCGGCATGTCGATCACGCGCTCGCCGCCGGGGCCGTCTTCCAGCACCAGCTCACGGTCGCTGGTGGCCACGCCCACCACGGCGAAGGGGCAACGCTCGCGTGCGGCCATGGCCTCGAACAGCGGCAGGCCGGCCGGGTCGAGCGCGATGACGTAGCGCTCCTGGCTTTCGTTGCACCAGATTTCCTTGGGCGCCAGGCCGGTTTCTTCCAGCGGCACCTTGCGAAGGTCGAAGGTGGCGCCCTGGCCGGCGCCGTCCACCAGCTCGGGGAAAGCATTGCTGATGCCGCCCGCACCCACGTCGTGGATGGCCAGGATGGGGTTGCCGCCGCCCCAGGCGGCGACGGGCCGCTCCCGAGCCGCCTGCGCCCCCTCGGGGGGCTCGGCCGACGTGTCGGCCTTGGGGGCACCAAGACTCCAGCAGTGGTTGATCACCTCCTGCGCACGCCGTTCGATCTCCGGATTGCCACGCTGCACCGAGTCGAAGTCGAGTGCCGCCACGTTGGTGCCAGCCGCCATCGAGCTGGCGGCGCCGCCGCCCATGCCGATGCGCATGCCGGGGCCGCCCAGCTGAATGAGCAGGGTGCCGGGGCCGAAAGGCAGCTTCTTGGTCTGGTCGGCGCGGATGGACCCCAGGCCGCCCGCGATCATGATGGGCTTGTGGTAGCCGCGCCGCTGGCCGTCCACCGTCTGCTCGAACACGCGGAAGTAGCCGCCCAGGTTGGGCCGGCCGAACTCGTTGTTGAACGCGGCGCCGCCCAGCGGGCCTTCGATCATGATGTCCAGCGCGCTGGCGATGTGCTCGGGCTTGCCGTAGGGCTGGCGCTCCCA
>CAKZXL010000068.1 GCA_937883885.1 uncultured Aquincola sp.
CATGCTCCAGGTGCTTGTTCACCGTGCGCGGGCTCATGCCCAGGATCTCGGCCACGTCGCGGTTGGTCTTGCCCTTGGCCACCCAGCTCAGCACCTCGGCCTCACGCGGGGTCAATGCCGCCATGCGCAGGCGGGTGGGGGGCTCGGCCGTGGCGGCGCGCAGCTGCAGCAGCAGCATGCGCTCGCCCAGGCCGGCCGGGCCCAGCGGCTGCAGCGTGAGCACCCGGCCATCGGGCGCCACGCATTCGTGGGCGCCGGTGGCGGGCGCGGCCAGGGCCTGCAGCACTTCGGCCAGGCGGGCCGCGCCTTCGGCCGGAAACAGCGCCTGCAGCCAGGCCGCCGCCTGGGGCGAACGCCAGGCCATGCGGCCCTGATGGTCCAGCACCAGCACGCCGAAGCCGGCCACGTCCACCGCCTCGCGCGCCAGGCGCACGCTGCGCGCATTGCGCACATGGGTGGCCAGGCGGGCCAGCACTTCGGGCGCCTGCAGCGGCTTGACCACGTAGTCGACGCCGCCGCTGTCGAAGCCTTCGACGATGTGCGTGGTCTCCGACAGCCCTGTCATGAAGATCACCGGAATGTGCGACAGCGCCGGGTCTGCCTTGATCCGGCGGCAGGTCTCGAAGCCCGAGAGCCCGGGCATCACCGCGTCCAGCAGGATGGCGTCGGGCACCACCAGGCCCAGCCGTTCCAGCGCCTGCGCGCCGTCGCGGGCCACCAGCACGGTGTAGCCGTCGTCTTCCAGAGCGGCCACCAGCGGGCCGAGCGACTGCGGGGCATCGTCGACCACCAGAACAATCCTGCCCAGATTCATCGGATCACGCGCACTCATCGCACAGGCTCCTCTTGCAGTTCGTCGTCATCGTCGGTCTCGGTGCGCAGCTGGCCGGCCAGTTCGTCGGCCAGGGCGTCCAGCTCGTAGCGGTCCACCGCCTGGCGCAGGCGGGCGATTTCCAGCGCGCAGTCGGGGTGGCGGCGCAGCGCGTTGTCCAGCGTGCGCTGCAGGCCGTGCACATGCCCCAGGCGGGCGTCGCGCAGCAGCTCGCCGAGCACGCCGGGCGGCAGCAGCGGCAGCCCGGGCACCGCGGTGGGCGCGGGCAGGCCGCCGGCGGCCCAGTGCGGCAGCGCCAGCTCGGCCAGCCATTCGATCTGCAGGTGCTTTTGCAGCTGGGCCAGCAGCTCCGACTCCATCACCGGCTTGTCGACGAAGCCCTGGCATTGCGCTGCGGCCAGGCGCTCGGCCTGGTTCTCGAAGGCATTGGCCGAGACGATGATGATGGGCAGCGTGGCAAAGCCCGCGGCGCGCAGCGCCAGCGCGGTCTGCCAGCCGTCCATGCCGTCCATGGTCAGGTCCAGCAGCACCGCATCGGGCAGGTGCTCCTGCACGCTCTCGATGCATTCGCGGCCACTGGCCGCCTCGCGGATGCGAAAGCCCAGCGGCATCAGCATGCCGGCCAGCATCTGCCGGTGGGTGGGCTGGTCGTCCACCACCAGCAGTGTGCGGCGCGCGCCGAAGTAGCCGCTGACGGGCCGGTGCGTGGGCCGCGCCACCGCGGGCTCGCCGATCTCGCGCAGGTACAGCCGCACGGTGAAGGTGCTGCCCTGGCCGGGCGCGCTGCGCAGCGTCAGCTCGCCGCCCATCAGTTGGGTGAGCAGGTGGGTGATGGTCAGGCCCAGGCCGGTGCCGGGCTCGCCGGTGCGGCGGCCGGCGCTGCCGCGCTCGAAGGGCATGAAGATGCGTTCCTGGTCTTCGGCGGCGATGCCGATGCCGGTGTCGATGACCTCGAAGCGCACCACCTCGCGCCGGTAGTCCAGCCGCAGCGTCACGCCGCCCTGGTCCGTGAAGCGCACCGCATTGCCCAGCAGGTTGATGAGGATCTGCCGCAGCCGCTTGGCATCGGCCTTCACGTAGGCGGGCACGCGGCCGCTGGTTTGCACCGCAAAGGCCAGGCCCTTGGCCTCGGCCTGCGGCTGCACCATGCGCACCAGGTCGTCCAGGAACTCGTGCATGGCCATGGGCGCCGGGTCCAGCCGCAGGCGGCCGGCTTCGATGCGAGCGAGGTCCAGCAGGCCTTCGATCAAGCCGCGCAGGTGCTCGCCGCTGCGGTGGATGGTGTCCACCGAGGCACGGCGCGCACCCTGGATGCGCTCGTCCTTCAGCAATATCTGCGCATAGCCCAGGATGCTGTTGAGCGGCGTGCGCAGCTCATGGGTGATGCCGGCCACGTAGCGCGTCTTGGCCTGGTTGGCGGCTTCGGCCAGGTCTTTCGCGGCCTGCAGCGCGGCGTCGGTGCGCTTGTGGGCTTCGATCTCACGCGTGAGCAGCTCGTTCTGCCGGTTCGATTCGTCCTGCGCCATGCGCCGGCTTTCGGTGGCCAGCACGATCCACCAGGCCGCCACCGCCACCACCAGCGACAGCAGCGCAAACACCTTGAGCAGCGGCGCACGCAAGGCCTGGGCATTGGCCGCGCCCACCACGGTCTCCTGGTCGTACACCACGCCCAGGATGGTGGCCAGCAGCGCCACCAGCGACAGCGCCACGCCCAGGTACTGCGCCACGCGGCGGTGGCTGTGCACCGCCACGCCGGGCGGCAGCAGCGCCGACAGCGCCCGGCCCACTTGTTCCGATGCGCGGGCGCCGGTCTTGCACCGGTCGTGGCAGCGCGATTCCAGCGTGCAGCACAGGCTGCAGATGGGCGCTTCGTAGGCCGGGCAGTGGGCCATGTCCTCGGCCTCGAACTTGTTCTCGCACACCGAGCAGGTCACCGTCTGCCCCGGCGCCCAGGCCTGCGCGCTGCGGCGGGCGATGTACCAGCGGCCCTGCGTCCACCACGCCAGCGCGGGTGACAGCAGCAGCGCCGCCGCCAGCGCGATGAAGGGCGAAAACGCCGCCGCCACCGGCCCGAAGAGGCCGGCATAAGCGGCCACTGCCAGCCCGGCCGCGGCCAGCGTGGCGCCCAGGCCCACCGGGTTGATGTCGTAGAGGTAGGCGCGGCGGAACTCGATGCCGCGCGGGCTCCAGCCCATGGGCTTGTTGATCACCAGGTCGGCCACCAGCGCGCCCACCCAGGCGATGGCCACGTTGCTGTAGAGGCCCAGCACACGTTCCAGCGCCTCGAACACGCCCAGCGTCATCAGCATCACCGCGATGAGCACGTTGAACACCAGCCACACCACGCGGCCCGGGTGGCTGTGCGTCAGCCGCGCGAAAAAGTTGCTCCAGGCCAGCGAGCCCGCATAGGCGTTGGTGAGGTTGATCTTGACCTGCGCCACGATGACGAACACCACCGTGGCCAGCAGCGCCCACTCCGGGTGGTCGAACACGTAGCCGAAGCCGGCGATGTACATCTGCGTGGGGTCGCCCACCTTCTCGGTGGCCACCTGGTGCTGCAGCGCCACGAAGGCCAGGAAGGCGCCGCCCAGCATCTTGAGCATGCCGGGCACCACCCAGCCCGGCCCGGCCACCAGCACCGCGGCCCACCAGCGCCGGCGGTTGGCATGCGTCTTCTTGGGCAGAAAGCGCAGGTAGTCCACCTGCTCGCCGATCTGCACCACCAGGCTGAAGGCCACGGTGGTGGCGGCGCCGAACATCACGCCGTCGAAGCCGGCGCTGCCCGACACCCGGCCCGCCAGCCCG
>CAKZXL010000069.1 GCA_937883885.1 uncultured Aquincola sp.
ATCCTGCTGCTGCACCAGATCACCGGCGAGATGTACCTGACGCGCAACCGGCGCAAGGTGCTCTTCATCGACGAGCTGAAGCAGCAGCTCGGCGACATCGGCGCCGACGATCCCGTCAAGGCCGCCGTGATCGAGGAAGCCGCCCGGCGTGCCCGCAAGTACGGCGGCTCGCTCGGCACCGCGACGCAGAGTGCCGACGACTACTACGGCTCGGCGCAGATGGAAGCGGCCTTCAACTGCTCGGACTGGGTGTTCCTGCTGCGCCAGAAGCCTGAGTCGATCGAGCTGCTGGATCGCCAGGGCCGGTTGTCGATGGACGAGCCGAAGAAGCGCTTGCTCAACTCGCTGCGAACCGAGCCGGGCGTGTTTTCCGAGGTCTACATCTCGTCGCCCGTCGGCGAAGGCGTGGCGCGCAACATCCTCGATCCTGCCACCCATCTGCTGTTCTCCAACAAGCTCGAGGACAACGCGCCGATCGACGAACTGCGGTCGCAGGGCCTGTCGATTGACGAGGCGATCGCGGAGCTGCTGCGGCGCCGGGGGCATGCGTCGTGAGCCCCGGCCTGAAGTCGCTGCTGCTGAACGCGGGCATGACCTGCGCGATCGTACTCAGCACCCTGGCGGCCTACGACCGCGTCGTGGTGCGACCGGCGCAGCTGATCGGCGTGGTCGACGTCGCCGAGGTCTACCGCCAGAAGGAAGCCGAGTTCACGCTGATCCTCACGCGTGCTGCGAGCGACGGCGAGCGCGAGCAAGCGATGCGCATGGCACGCAGCTTCGCGCAGCGCCTGCCGCTGGCGCTGGAGGAACTGCCGCGCGACTGCGGCTGCCTGGTGGTGCTGAAGACCGCCGTCGCGGCGCCAGCGCCGCGGACCGTGGACCTGACAGCGCATCTGCGTCGCAAGGTGGAGGCGCCATGACCAGCCGCATCGACCGCTTCCGCGCCAGCACCCTCGACTTCGGCGCCCACCTGCGTCAGCGCTGGTACCTGTATCTGCCGGTCTTCGCGATCTGGGGTTTCGCCTACACGCGCCTGTTCATCGACCCCACGCCGCGGCTGCCGGTGCTCTTCAACTGGACACCGAGCCTGCCCTGCCGCGTCGCGCTGCTGCAGTACGGGCCGCACGCGCTCAAGCGCGGTGACTACGTCGTGTTCGCCTTCGACGGCGAGGCCCAGGCGCGATATCCGGGTCTGCGCGGCCAGCCCTTCTTCAAGATCGTGCGCGGCCTGCCCGGCGACCGCATCACCCTCGAAGGGCGTGCGGTTGCGATCAACGGCGAGGTCGTCGGCCAGGCCAAGACCCACACCCACGACCGGCAAGCGCTCGAGCCGATTCGGGCCGACGTGATTCCCGCCGGCCACTACTACGTGCAGGGCACCAGCCCCGACTCCTTCGATTCGCGCTACCGGGCCAGCGGTCTGGTGCGCGCAGACCAAGTGCTCGGCACCGTGATCCCGCTGTTCTGACGAGGCACCGCGATGCAACGAGCCAGACACTTCGCCGCAACGCTGTTGACCCTGTCCGGACTTGTCGTGGCGGCTTCCGGTCCGGTGCACGCGCAGACCTCACCGGCGCAGCCGGGCACGCCCGGCACCGGCGAAATGCCGATCGAGGACTACCTGGCGCTGCTGGCGCGCATCGCGCCGGCCGCCCATGACGGTGCCCGCGCCTACCGGCAGGCCTGGCAGCAGCGTTGCGGGCGATCGTTGACGACCGCGGAACTGCGCGTGGCGATGGCGGTCGGCGACGGCAACCCGGTGCTGATGGGCATGATCCGGGCGAGCCATCTGCGGGACCCTGCGGCACTTGCGAGTCTGGCCTCCCAGATCGACTGCACACGGGGTGCCCGATGAGCAGGGCCACCACGTCGTCGCTGGTCGCGGCCTTGTTGATCGTCGGTGGCAAGGCCGGCGCGGTCGACCTCGGCACGATCGGGCCGACTTACGAGATCGGCGAGCCGCATCTGCTGGCCTTCATCGAGCAGCGGCTGCGCGAGAAGGAACGCAGCGGCGAACTGCAGCGGCTCGCCGAGTCGGCACGGGCCCGCGGCATCGACACCGTGCGCCAGCCGCCGCCAGTCGAAGGCCTGCGCACCACCGAGCGCCCGCGCACCTTCTACGTCGATCCGAGCTTCACGCTCGACCGCAACATCACCGACCCGCAGGGCCGCCTGATGTTTGCGGCGGGCACGCGCAAGAACCCGCTCGAGGTGGTGTCGCTGTCACGGCATCTGCTGTTCTTCGACGCTCGCGATCCGCGGCAGGTGAAGCACGCCCGCGAGCTGAGCGGGCGCTACGCGGGCCGTATCAAGCCGATCCTGACGGGAGGCTCTTACCTCGACCTGATGAAGGCCTGGCGCATACCCGTGTACTACGACCAGGCCGGCACCTTGACCCGCCGCTTCGGCATCCGCCAGGTGCCGGCGCTGGTTTCGCAGGACGGGCTGCGCCTGCGCATCGACGAACTGGGGCTGCCATGAACCTCGGCCGACACCTGCGCGCATGGGCCGCGACGCTGGCGACCGTGTTCGCCACCGCACCCGCCATGGCCGGCGACAGCCTCACTTGCACTGGCCGGTTCCCGAACCCCATCACCGACATCTGCTGGAGCTGCATCCTGCCGATCACGCTGGGCGGCACCACGCTGGCCAACCTCGACGGGCAGGAAGACATTGCCAATCCGTCCAGCCCTGTCTGCAGTTGCGGCGTGAACCCGACGGTGGGCCTGTCGATCGGCTTCTGGGAGCCGGCGCGCCACGTCGAGGCGGTGCGCAAGCCCTTCTGCCTCGCGTCTCTCGGCGGCGTCGACCTCGACCCCGGTATCGATGCACCGACCGCCGCACGCTTCACGCGGCCGGAGGGCGATGGTGACGGCGCCAGCTTCTACCAGGCGCACTTCTACATGAACCCGGTGCTGTACTGGCTGGAGGTGGTGACCGACTTTCCGTGCCTGGAGCGCGGCTCGTTCGATCTGGCCTACCTCACCGAAGTCGACCCGCTGTGGAACGACGACGAATTGACGCTGATCCTCAACCCGGAGGCGGTGCTGTTTGCCAACCCGGTGGCCGTGGCGGCCTGCGCGGCCGACTGCGTCGCGGCCACCGCGGGCTTTGGCATGCCAGAAATGTTCTGGTGTGCGGGCTGCCAGGGCGGCCTCTACCCGCTCGACGGCCATGTGCCCTACCACCTCGGCGGCGTGCGCACGGCGGCGCTGATCGCCCAGCGCCTGACCGCGAAGATGCACCGCGAGTTGCTGGCCTGGGGCTGGCATGGGAGAGCCGGGCTCTGCGGTCCCTACTTCCTGCCGGCGATGGACAAGACCGCCTACAAGACCCAGCTCACCTACCCGGTGGCCAACACGGCCAAGGACGGCGGCCGCTGCTGCCAGCCCTTCGGCCGCAGCACCATCGTCTGGGGTGCCGGCAAGGAGTACCCGGTGCGCGGCGAGGACTTCGCCTTCATGTTGTTCCGCAAGAGGAACTGCTGTGTGGGCTACTGACATTTGCCGCCTTGCCGCACTCGCGGCCGGACTCCTGCTCACCGCCACGGTCTTGCGTGCGCAAGCCCCCGTCGGTCTCCCGCCCGCCAAGGTGATGCCGCGGGTCGATGCGCTGCCGGTGCCGGCCACGCAAACGCCGGTGGACCTGGAGGCGCTGGCGCGCGGATTCGCGGGCTCGTCTGGGTCACCCGCGCTGCCGGGCGCCGACGAGCCGCGCTTGATCGTGTTCATCAGCCTTTCCATGCCTGAGGCGACGCTGGCGCGGTTGGTGGACCAGGCCGCTCGCGCTCGCGCGCAGTTGCTGCTGCGCGGCCTGACCGAAGGGTCGCTGCCACGCACCGCAGCGCGGATACGGCAACTGATCGGCACGCGGCGGGTGGCCGTGCAGATCGATCCGCGAGCCTTCGATCGCTACGCGATCCAGCGCGTGCCCGCCTTCGTGCTCGCCCAGGCCGGCGGAACAGCAATCGCCTGCAGCGGCGAACAATGTGCGCGGTCCGACGACCACGTCGTAGCGGCGGGCGATGTCAGCCTCGACTATGCGCTGGACCACTTCCAACGTTCGGCGCCGGCCTTCGCGAAGGACGCCGGCCGCTTCCTGGCCCGGCTCCGCGGCCGGGAGTGATGCCATGCGCAAGCTGATCGCCTGCTTCACCGCGTTCTGCGTGGCCGTGGCGCCGGTCGCAACGCCCGCTGGCCCGCACGAAGAGGGCGTCGCGGCGGGTCAGGCCGCCAACCCGGCCGCGCGCGCCACCGTCAACGCGCCCAGCGCAACCAGTGTTGTGCCGGGCTACACCGCCGCGCCACCCGAATCCGCGTACTACCGGCAGCCGAACCTCTCGTCCCAGGGCAGTGCGCGGTTGTCGCTCTGCGCCACGCTGCCGAACGACCCGGTGTGCCAGGCGCAGCGTGGCGCGATGGGGTCAGCGAACCTGCCACGGCCGGCCATCGGTCCCGGCGATCCCTCCGTGTCTGCGGCCCACGGCATTGCCCGCGCGCCGTCCAGCGTGCTCGAGAACCTGGCGTCGTACTACAGCGGCTGTACGACCACGACGATGGCGGTGCCCGCCGGCACGCAGACCCGCAGCTGCCTGCGCTACGAAGGCATCGGCAGCTACCGCTGCACGCGCAGCCTCACCGTCGGCATCGAACGAAGCACCAACTGCACGCCCGGTGACTGGTTCGCCCAGGCCAGCGCCGGCCGTACAGGCGTGGACGTGCAATGCCTGCCCGACCGCCCGGAGACGGCGCAGCACTTCCGCGTCACCCAGGACGCATCGCCGCTGGCCTTCTTCGACGTCGACATGACGACCCCGGTGGTGTTCCCGCAGATGGTCGCGGTGCTCGACACGAGCTACTCCTGGAGCACCGGCACGGAGATCCGCACCGGCGTCTGGGTCGCCGACAAGGCCTGCACCGGCGACACCTGCGCACTGACGGCCATGATCGCGGCCGAGCGGGCCGAGATCTGCACCGGCGGCGGTGACTCCGGCTACAGCTGCACCAGCGTCGAACCTTTCCTGAGGCGCTATGCGGCCTGCCCCACCGGCACGCAGAGCGGCGACCTGGTCCAGGACACCGTCTGCCAGGGCGACAGCGGCTGCACGACGACGGCGCTCGACGGCACACGCTGCTATGCACCGGCCGGCAGCGCCACAGCCCTCGTCGGCTACGACGTGACAGGCAGCCGGCCCGGCTACTACTGGAACCTCGACAGCGAGCGCAGCGTCGTCGGCTGGGATCCGAACCCTGCTTACGGCCCGATCCCGACGATGCGGCTGTCGTACACCCGCCCCCGCACCACCATCACCGAGACCGACCGATGGGACGACCAATGCCCTGCCGTCGCAGACAGCAGCCGCTGCACCGTTCAGACCGCGGCCGTATGCACCGATGGCCCGGCGACGAAGGTGATCGACGGGGCATCGGTGACCCGCGACTGCTGGCAGTACGAGAGCACGATGAACTGCAGCGGCACGGCCCCGGGCAGCCAGTGCGGGCCCCTGGTCGCCGCCGGCTGCACGCCCTCGGGGTCGATCTGCCGGCGAAGCAATCCGGTCACTGGCGCCTGCGAGGTACACGAGGACAGCTACAGCTGCCCGGTGCCGGCGCAGACCGTGACCAGCGCCAGCAACTGCCCGTCGAACGTGTTCTGCCTGCAGGGCAATTGCTACGACATCGGCCACGCGAACGATGCCGACTTCGCGCGCAGCATGTCGATGCTCGAAGCCGCGCGCGAAGCCGGTGTCTACCTCGACACCGACCGCATGCAGGTCTTCAAGGGCGAGGACAACCGCTGCCGCGACCGGCTGCTGAGGAACTGCTGCTACGCCGACAACGCCGGCGCCGGCATGACCAACCAGAGCCTGTTCGGTACCGGCTCGCGACTCGTGTACGACGTGCTGATGAACGCGGAGAACCGCCAGTTCATCTACCAGGGGATGTCGGCCCTGCTGATGGGCGGCGGATTCAGCGGCACCTTCACCACCTACGGCGTCACGGTCGCCGTCAACGGCGCGGCACTGCCGGCGGGATCGGTCGCGGTGTACTCGGGCCAGAGCCTGGTCGTGGCGTTCGACCCCTGGTCGCTCGTGATCGCCGTGATCATCTACGTCGTGATGTCGGCATCCTCCTGCGACGAGGAGGAAGGCAAGCTCGCGATGAAAGAAGGTGCCGGCCTGTGCCACGCCGTCGGCACCTACTGCTCGTCGTGCATCCGCGTCCTCGGCTCCTGCGTCTCGTGCATCACGCACACCACGCGCAAGTGCTGCTTCAACAGCATGCTGGCCCGCATCGTCAACGAGCAGGGGCGAACGCAGGTCGGCAAGGGCTGGGGGAGCGCGCAGAACCCGGATTGCTCGGGCTTCACGGTCGCGCAGTTGCAGTCGTTGGACTTCGCGGCGATGGACCTGAGCGAGTTCTACGCCTCGCTGGTGCCGACGCTGCCCGACGTGGCGACGCTGCAAGGCCAGAGCAGCGGGCGCACCCCGACCTGCTACTACGGTCAGGGGAGATGCCAATGAGCCCGCGCATTCGCTTCGCCACGCTCCCACTGGCGCTCGGTCTCACCGTGCACTGGGCAATGGTCATGGCCCAGGATCGCATTGCGGTACCCGACGCGCGCCCCCTGATGCTGGCGGCCATCGACGCGCCGGATGGTCGTGCGCACGGTCTGCTGTCGGGGCCGATGGCGGATGCCATCACGGCGCGCTTCAAAGCCACCTCGCCGGTCTACATCGACGTGAGCACCGAGCGCCGCTATGCGCAGCCCGGCTGCCGGCGCCTGAAGGTGAGCTTCTGGCAGGACGGCGTGCAGCTTCCAGGAGAGCCAGGCCCGCGCCGACGGACCATCGACTTCGGCATCAACTACTGCCGCGACGGGCTGCCGCCGCGCTCGCTGTCCTGAGGTGCGTGATGCCTGGCGTCCACCGGCTGCTGGTGCTTGCCCTGGTCGCGGCATGCGCTCCAACGGCAGCAAGCGAAAGCGGAGGCGAGTCACCCCGCTTCTGGGGCGACACTTGGCGCGGGTGGCACTTCTACGAGGACCCGGTACCCGAAGCCGAGCCACCTCGATCCGTGCCACCCAAGCCCGCAAGCCCGCCTGCCGCGGCCCGTGATTCACGCCGGGAACCACGCCCGCCTGAACTGGTGGAACTCGAACGCCTACGCAAGCGGGTCGAGGATCTGCGCGGCATCGCGGTCATGCGGCCGACCGAGGCCAACGTGCGGCGCTACATGGAACTGGAGGCCAAAGTCGTCGCCCAGGCCTCGACCTTCGCCGACGTGGCGCAGCGGGTCGCCTGGACCACGCCCGAGCTCGACCCTTCGCTGCAGGGACGGCCGGTCAACGCCAAGGCGCTGGAAGTCTTCGAGGCCCAGCAAATGGGTGATCGCTCGCGCTCGATTGCCGAGTTGGGTCGCGACCATGTGCTTCTGTTCTTCTTCCGCGGCGACTGTCCCTACTGCCATGCCTTCGCGCCGACGCTGGAGGCGTTTCAGGGTCGTCACGGTATCCGCGTCGAAGCCGTCAGCCTGGACGGCGGCGCGCTGCCGGGTTTCGCGTCCGCGCGGCGCGACAACGGCGCGGCCACCGCGCTGCGCGTTGCCCAGGTGCCCGCCGTCTATCTGGCCCAGCCCTTTACCGGGCGCATCGTGCCGATCGGCTTCGGTGTGCTGTCCGAGTCGCAACTGCTTGAGCGCATCTCGGCCGCCGCGGCACCTGCCTTCGAGGCCATGGTGCCCAGTGCCGTGCGACAGCTCGGAATGCCCTGATCCCATTCCCAGGAGGATCGTCATGCCCAACCGCCCGACCCAGCGCAGCATCTGCGCTGCCCTCGTCGCCATGGCCACCGTGTGGCACGCCGCGCCGGCACGGGCCGGCGACCTCAACGCCGAGGTGAACACGATGTTCAACAACCTCGGCACGATCGGGAACTACACCGCACCGGGTGCGTTTCGCGGGCAGACCTTCAACACGTACACCGGCGGCAGCCTGTTCATGCGCTCGCCGAACAAGGTCTACCAGCTCGCCGCGATCCAGTTCCCCAGTGCCAAGGCGGGGTGCGGCGGGATCGACGTCTTCGGCGGCTCGTTCTCGCACATCTCGGCCGAGGAGTTCAAGAACATGCTGCGCAACATCACGGCCGCGCTGCCCGGCATCGCCTTCCAGCTCGCGCTGGAGTCGGTCTCGCCGCTGCTGGGTGGCCTCACCAAGTGGGCGAAGGGCCTGGAGACCTGGATCAACAACGCACGCATCAACTCCTGCGAGACCGCCAAGGCCATCGTCAGCACCGCGGCCGAGGCCACGGGTTACAGCTCGCAGGAGGCCTGCGCCGACCTGGCCATCGAGATGGGACTGGAAAGTGACCGCGACGCGGCCCGTCGTCGATGCGCCAGCGACCGCCCGGGCATCCTCGCCTCGGCGCGGAGTTCCACCGACCCCAATGTCCGCAACAAGGCGCCGTTCGTCGGCAACCTGACCTGGAAGGCACTGCAGCGCACGGGCACAGCGCTGGACGACGCCGAGCGCGAACTCATCATGAGCATCGTCGGCACCGTCATCTTCCACCCCGAAAGCGCAAACCGGGACCCGGAGCCCGTGCCGCCGACGATCACGTCGATCAGCCAGTTGCTCTACGGCCAAGCGGCGGCGACCGGCACCAACGTCACCCAGCACCTGCTGCGCTGCAACGACTACACGAACTGCGACGTCGTCACGCTGAACACGGGCTACACGCACACGCCCTTCACGGCCCGGGTCGAGACCATGATGCGGTCGATCGCCGACAAGATCGCCACGCGCACCGCGATCCCGAACAACTCCGCCGAGGTCGGCTTCGTCAACCAGACCACCGAGCCCGTCTACCGGATGATGTCGATCGGCGCGACGATTCCCGGCTCGGGGCTGGCCGACAGCCTGATCGGCCAGTACCGCGACGTGATCGCGGCCGACTACGCCTACGTCTTCCTCGAGCGCAACCTGCGGCTCGGGATGGCCGCGCTCGACAAGGACTACACGCTGCAGCAAAGCCAGCGCGAACTGGCCAACCAGGTGCGCCAACGTGCCCAGGCCATGCTGCTGCAGTTGTCGCAGGAGAAGAACCTGCTGTACCAGAAGGTCGGCTCCTTCCGCGCCGTCTCCAGTCACCTGGAGCAACTCGAGCGGCAACTGCGCTCCAGCATGCCCCAGCATGTGATGGACATGTTGGGGCAGCGCGCGGCCTACGTGGCCCGGTAGCCGCTCCGACGCCCCGAGGCGGCCATGTGGGAGATCTTTGCCTACCAGAACGCGGACAGCCTGTTCGGCATCTTCAACGCCGCGGCCGCCATCCATGCGTCGAGCGACTACAGGGCCGCCGTCGCGGCGGTGGCCTTCTGCGGCTTCATCGCCGCCTTGCTCGCCTACGCATTCGCCCCCGACAAGCTGCAGGGCTGGAAATGGCTGGCCACCGTGCTGCTCGTGTTCTCGGTGCTGATCGTGCCCCGAGTGACGGTGGGTATCGTGGACAAGACCGGCGGCTCGGCGGTGAAGGTCGTCGCCAACGTCCCCTTCGGGGTGGCCATGCTCGGCAGCATCACCAGCACCATCGGCCACACGCTGACGGGCCTCTTCGAGACCGCGTTTCAGGTCATCCCCGGCGCGGGCGCGATGCCGGCGGAACTGAGCTACGAGCGCAACGGCCTGATGTTCGGCAACCGCCTGATCCGCGAGACCGGCAACGTCGTCTTCCAAGACCCCACCTTCCGCACCGACCTGATCAACTTCATCCACAACTGCACGATGTATGACCTGATCGACGGCACCGTCGATCCGGCCACGTTCTCCACCTCCGACGACGTGTGGGCGCTCATGGCCACGCCGAATCCGGCCCGCTTCAGCGCGGTGACCGGCGCCGGTGCGGCGGTGACCGTCGACACCTGCCCCAACGTCTACGGCAACCTGAACGGCCGCCTGCCGGCGCAGGTCACGCGCATCGAGGGCCGGCTGGCCTTCCAGCTGAACCCCACGCTGCCCAGCGCCGCCGCGACCGCCGCGATCGCTGGCCAGATTCAGCAGGCCTACATCCGCAACAGCATCGCGAATGCGGCCGCGACGGCAACGGACCTGATCCGGCAGAACGCGGTGCTCAATGCCATCAGCGACACCAGCAACATCATCGGCCAGAAGGTGAACGACCCGGCGGCGATGGTGCTCGCGGTCGGCCGTGCGCAGGCGGTGGCGCAGCAGAACGCGACCTGGATGAACTACGGCAAGGTCGCCGAACAATCGCTGCCGGTGTTCCGCAACGTCATCGAGGCGCTCACCTACGCGCTCTTCCCCCTCTTCGTGCTGCTGCTCCTGCTGACCAGCGGGCGCGAGTCGATGATCGCCTTCAAGGGGTACGCGGCGATCCTGATCTGGATCCAGCTGTGGCCGCCGCTGTACGCGGTGCTCAACTACATGGCTTCGGTGTACGCCGCCTATGACCTGGCTGCCGCGTCGGACCTGGGCACCGGGACGAAAGCCCTGGCGCTGCAAACCGCGTCGACGATCTACTCGCGCGCGATCTCCGGCGAGGCCGTGGTCGGCTACCTGGCCATCAGCATCCCCTTCATCGCCTGGGCCGCGCTCAAGCGCATGGAGAACTTCGGCACGGCACTCGTTGGCGGCTTGTCCGGGCTGCAGGGCATGCTGGCCGGCAGCACGGCGGGCGCCGCCGTCGGCAATGTGTCGATGGGAAACGTCGCGATGGATCAGCTGCAACTGGCGCCGAACCGCACTTCGGCGTTCATGAGTTCGTGGCAGAGCGACCTCAGCGGCAACACCTTCACGTCGAGCGCGCTCACCGGACGCACGGCCGCGAGCCTGCTGCGCAACCAGGGTTTCGCCTCGCGCGTGGTGTCGATGCGGGTCAGCGAGCAGGACGTGACCGAGGCCAGCCGTCAAGCCGACGCAGCGCGGGGCGAGATGGTGTCCGCAAGCAACGAACGGTCTACCGTCCTGACCGAGGCCTTCACCAAGGGGCTGGCGAAGCTCAAGTCCTCGCGCAGTTCATCGGGCACCTCGACGAGCAGCTTCGAGCAACTGGGCGAGACGCTGACGCGGCTGGACCAAATCACGAAGACTGTGGCTGACAGCACTGGCTTGACCCAGGCCCAGGTGGCCAGCATCGCCTTCGGCGCCTCGGCGCACCTTGGCCTGAGCACGCCTGTTGCCGGAGCGTCGGTCCAGGGAAACGCTGGCAAGAGCTATCAGACAGGCCTGTCGGCGGATCAGCGCAAGGTCCTCGGAGCGATGAGCAACGAGCAGATCGCAGAGTTCAAGCAGTTTGGCGATCGCGTTTCGCGAGACGCATCTACCGTCGCATTGATCGCGGCTGACTCGCGAGAGTCCCGCGAGCTTGCTTCGAGGCTGGCGAACACGTCCTCGAGAACAGAGCGTGCCGAGGCTTCCTATGGCGAGCGGAGCGCTCTCGCAGAACGTCTCTCATCCGCGCGCGAGCGTGGCGAAGTGTTGTCGATCGACATCGCGCAGGACCCATACAACCTCGAGATGTTCATGCGGTACGCCGAACGGTACGGTGGGAACAGCGCAGCCGCGCTTTCGCTGATGGACTCCGAACTTGCACGACAAGGGCTACCGCCGACCCGTGTCTTCTCGAATGGCGTCGCGGTGCCGGAATCGTTCGCTCGCCTGCACCGTGAGTTTCAAGAGGACAGCGAGGCGACGAAGCTCAATCCCAAGCTCGATGCGGCCCCGCGGATTCCAGGGGTGCTTCCTCGGAGCGAACTTCCGTCGGGCACCACAACGTCCGAGCAGAACGATCTCCGCGACGACGTTCGACGTGGTGGCGCTCAGTTGCGCGTTCGAGCAGACGACGCTCGCGCGGGTTTCGATGCAAAGGACGGCACATCTCGATCCGCTGATGGGACGCTTTCGACCGAGAAGTCCCTCCTCCTGCAGACGGGCCGTCAAGTCGCCGTCGATGCGGGCTCGACCCTTGACGAAGCGCGCAAGGCCGCGGGCGACCTGCTCAAAAAGAAGCGCTAGTCAATCGACGCGGTCTGGATCAAGCATATGTCGATCGGGCTCGGAACGAGTGGGACGCATGAACGGAGGGTGGCCCCCGTCCCGCCAGTAGTTCCGATCCCGATCTTCTGGCCCGCTGCCCATTCCGAACGAGGCATCGAGCGCCTCGGGCCGACGCACTCCTGCCCCCCTGGCAACCCGCCCGATTGCGCCTCCGATAGCAGCGCCGGCGACGCATCCGATGCTGATCATGACTGCCCGGACGCTCCAGGCGTCTTGCGCGGCAACGAGCAACCCCGCCAACCCCCCGATGGCGATACAGACGAAGAGGATCGACTTGCGCATATCGCTGCTCACTGGTTTTCAAGGGTAGCGAGACGCGCGGCAAAAGCAATCCGTGTGGGCGGTTGCTCCCGAGCGTCCCCTCCCAATCGCCACCGAAAACCATCCGCCTCCCCCACGAGACTCGCTGAGCTAAGGTTGTCAAAGTTGACATACGAGACAAACGAGGCTACTCTGCCGCATCTCGGTGCGTACGCGGAGTTCGCCATGCGCAAGGCACAAGCTGCATCAGCTGTGGACCAACCACTCGTAACCGCGACGGAAGCTCGCCGCTTTGAAAAGGCGGTCACAGTTCGCGACCGTGGTGCATTCCTGTTCGAGCTTGACCGCCTTGTCCGAGAGAAGCTGGCGGCTGCTGCGAGCACTGCAAGCGAATCGCCGCCGCTGACGGAAACGCTGCGCCGAAAAGCCGAGTCGCTGCGCGCAGCCACTTCTTGGGCGCCGATAGCCGCCGACGTCCAGCGAGGCCGTGTCGAACTGCTGCGCGAGTTCGAGCGACCGCACAACCTGCCCTTGGCCGACTTTGTGCGCCTCGCCCACAAGTCCCGCCAGCAGATCTACAAGGACATCGCCGCCCGTAGGCTGCTTGCCCTAGACGTGGGCCGCCGCGGCCAGCGCGTTCCCGACTGGCAGTTGGAGTCACCAGGCCTGCAACTGACGCGCGCCGTGCTCCAGGCCACTGAAGATCTCGACGCCTGGACGGTGTACCGTGCCCTGGCGGAGCCCTCCGAAGCCCTTGGCGGTCGGTCCCCGGCAGCGAGCGTGAATCGAGGCAATGTCGACGCGACGGCGCGCGTGGTGCTTGCTTCGCTCGGCGTGCAGCCGGCGGAGCGTGGCGGTGCCGACGCGTGACGTTCCGGCCCGAGTTATCCCGGCGGGGGAACTTCTTCAGCACGTGAGCCGAGCTGCATATCGCGGCACGGCACTTCACTTCGGTCGCTCGGGCGGCAATCGCTACGACGACCCAACTCGCCGGTTTGGCACGCTCTATGTCGGCTTTGACCTGTCCACCACGCTCATGGAATCGGTCTTTCGTCAGCACCGCTGGAGCCGCCGCGTCAAGCGTGTGATCACCCGAACCGAGGTGTACTCGCGCATGGTCCGGGCGATCGGCATCCTCGAGCCGCTGTCGCTGGCCGATCTCACTGCGCCCGGCGTGATGGCATCGCAGTTCGGATTGAACCTGGCCCAGTTGGCCAGCCGTCGCTACGTCCACACGCAGCGCATTGCGGCGCTGGTGCACGAGTTGGCCGAGCCCGGTGGCGCGCATCGATTCGACGGTGTGCTCTACCCGTCGCGCAACAACCACCCGGCCGCGTGCGCCGCACTGTTCGACCGTGCAGCCAAGAAGCTCTCGCTCGTCGACGACATCGCGCTGCGCGACCACATCGACTGGCCGTCGTTTCTCACCAGGTACCAAGTCTTCGTCTTGCCCGTTTGAGGTTCACTGGCCAACCCCGGCCCCTGCCTATGTGCATGGTCCATCGGAGCGGGGTGCGAGGCGCCTCGGCTGCCCGCTGGCCGCGATGCGACGGGGCAGCCGAGAGAAGTGGGGCGCTCACGTGCGCATTCCAGCGATCGCGGACACCCATTCCAAGCTGATCGCGGACAGTGTTCCAGGTGATGGCGGACGCCCTGGGAGGGGTGCCTGAGTGACGGCGTGGATGGTAGGGCAGTTGTCCACGATCGCGCTGGAACGCTGTCCGCGATCAGCGTGGAACGACGCTTTGCCGGGTTGTCCACGCGGCGCTCGGGCGTCGGGTGGGCAACCCGGTGCCGCAGGGTGTTGGTGTCCTGGAACTCGCACCCGGCAGCCTTGTCCATGGCGGCGGCGTCGCCTGCGACGAACGACCGACACGGTGGGCAAGGCGGGCCAGTAGTGCGCGGACCTGCGGACAGCGCAGATGCCGTCAGGCTTGCGGCCTGCTCCTGCGCATGGACTCTCCCTTGAGTGCCAGGGTGTGCGAGGCGTGCAGCAGCCGGTCCATGATGGCGTCGGCGATGGTGGGCTCGGCCAGCCATTCGTGCCATGCGCTGGTGGGCAGCTGGCTGGTGATCAGCGTCGAGCGGCTGCCTACCCGGTCGTCCAGCAGTTCAAGCAAGTCCTGCCGCTCGGGCGCCGTGATCGGGGCGATGGCCAGGTCATCGAACACCAGGACGTCCAAGCGCGCCAGGGCGCTGAGCCGGCGGCTGAAGCTGCCGTCGCCATGGGCCACCTGCAGCTCGTGCAGGAGCCGCGTGGCGCGGGTGTAGAGCACGCTGAAGCCCTGACGGGCGGCCTGCTGCGCCAAGGCGCAACCCAGCCAGGTCTTGCCGCAACCGGTGGCACCGGTGATCAGCACGTTGCGGCCGTGGCGGATCCAGTCGCCTCCGGCCAGGGCGGTGACCAGGTGCCGGTCGAGGCCGCGGCTGGTGCGCCAGTCGACGTCTTCCACGCAGGCCGAGCCGACCTTGAGCTTGGCCGCCTTCAGCAGCCGCGCCACGCGCTTGCCGTCGCGCCAGTCGACCTCGCGTTGCACGAGCATGGCCAGGCGTTGGTCGAAGGGCAACGCCTCGGCGGCGTGCTGGGTGGCGGGGTCGGTCAGCGCGGCGAGCATGCCGTCCAGGCGCAGGCCGCGCAGTTGGTCCAGAGTGTGTTGTTGCAGCATGGGGATGTCGGTGTTCGGGTCGTTTGGGGCGGGCATGGAAGCGGTCGATCCGCGCCCCATCAGTGGTGTCCGTAGTAGGCGGCGCCGCGCACGTTGTCGTGGCTGGGCATCGGCGCGGCGGGGTTGCGACCGCCGCCAAGCAGGCTGCTGTCC
>CAKZXL010000070.1 GCA_937883885.1 uncultured Aquincola sp.
ATGTCCTGCCGCAGCAGCTGATCGATGGTCGGCCCGTCGGCATCCGCCCTGGCCTTCGTCATGTCGAGACCGATGTCGCCGATGAGCGTCCAGATCATGTCGGGCTGCGGGCGGTCATGAGAGGCCCATTGAGGCTGGGCAGCCAGGGCACGCTCGAGCGCCTCCCAGTACTTGCCCTGCACGCGTGCCGCCTCGAGGATCTTGACGGCGGTGTCGGACCCGTGATGCAACGGGGCATTGCGCATCACGAGCCTGACCTGGCCGAAGCTCGCGTTGACCATGCCCTTGACGATGGGGTAGAAGGCCCGGCAGGTCTCGCAGGACGGATCGAAGAACTCGACGATCGTCACCTTCGCCGCCGGGTTGCCGAAAACAGCCGAGTGCGGCCTGACCAGCGCTTCGCTGTTTGTCTGCGCCGCCTGCTTCAGTTCCTGGTTCGAGCGGTTCGTGAAGACCGCGACGCCGGCCACGAAGGCCAGAACGACCGCCAAGGCCGTGCCCAGAACGATCCATTTCCTGTTCATGCCTTTGCCCTCCCAGCCCTTGCTCTTGCCACCCACAACGCCACCAGGATGCCCGTGAATGCCGCCAGCGACAGCAGCGGAATCGGCACCACACCGGCCATCTGAACGTGGGCGTCGGCGCAGGACGATCCCTTGCCGCACGGCACCAGGTCTTTCGATACCACGCCCCAGAAGATCAGCAGGTGGTAGGCGGCGATGCCCCATCCGACGCCGGCCAGCGGCAGTGCGTAGCGCACGCTGCGCGCGTCCAATGCGAACAGGCCCATGCCGAGGACCAGCACCAGCGGAAACATCGCGATGCGCTGGTACCAGCACAGCACGCATGGCGCCTTGCCCATCACCTCGCCCAGAAACAGCGCGCCAGCCGTGGCCAGCAGCGCCAGCAGCCAGGCCAGGAACAGCGGCGTCCAGAACGCGGCGTTCTGGCCCTCGCCGCCCTGCGAGGAGCGTTCCTCGCTCATCGTTCCGGTGGCGCGAAACCAGCCGTCGCGTTCGTCTCGACCGTCGACAGGGTACCGTCGGCCGCCTTGAACGAGAGCGTCAAGGGCACGCGCTCTCCCGCCTTGATCTGCTTCTTCAGGCCCATCATCATGATGTGCAGGCCACGCGACTTCAGCTCGATCGTCTGCCCTGCCTTCAAGGCCAAGCGATCGGCGGCGCGCATCCGCATGATGCCCTGGTCCAGCCGCATCTCGTGCACTTCGACGATGCCGGCGACCGGGGAACTGGCGCCCGTCAGCACGACGTCCTTCTGGGCAGTCAGCCGCATGAAGGCACCGGTGGCAGATTGGTTTGGCACAGTGGCACGCGCCCAGGCGCCGTCGACGGTCACCTGCGCATGGACCGCGCATGCCAGGCCAGCAGTCAGCAGCGCGGCGAGGCAGCGGGACAACACGCGGTTCGCAACAGGGAAACTCATGCCCATCATTCTCGCCCGGGGAACTGTGCGTGGCGCTTGGGCATTCACGTCGAGTTTGCTTCACCGGCCCGACGCCCGGCCAGCCCGGGCAGGAACGATGCCAGTATCAGCAGTACCGCACTGCCGACAACGAAGATGTCCGCCAGATTGAAGGCGGGCCAATGCATGTCGCTCCAATGCAGATCAAGGTAGTCGACCACGGCGCCGATGCGCATCCGATCGGCGACGTTGCCCAGCGCACCGCCGATCATGCCGACGTAGGCGACCGTCTCGAGTCGGTTGCGAACGCCGCGCCAGAGGAGGACTGCCAGCGTCGCACTGACGGCGACGCCGACCGCACTGAGTGCGTGGCGCTGCCAGCCGCCGGCGTCGGCTAGAAATGAGAACGAGGCACCCGGGTTGAGGACATGGACCAGATTGAACCAAGCGGTGACGGCGATGACTTCGCCACGGGGCAGATTCGTGGCGATTACCCATTTGACGAGCTGGTCCAAAGAAAGCAGCAAAGCGGCCGCACCCAGGAGGCGCCACCAGTGCCCGCGCCGAGCCGCCCTCGCGGCGCGTGGTGCGGCGAGGGCGGCAGTTGTGCGTCATCGTTCGCACGCCTTGGTCAATGGCGTGGGTTCGCGGGCCCGGCGTTCAATCGAACAGATCCCGCAAGAACGACTTGCGCCTGTGCCCACTGGCGTAGCGGTCGTCATGCTCGGAATGGTGACCTCCGTGGCCGCGCTCGGGTGTCGCTGAAGGGTATTGCGGTGCGGCGGGCACCGGGGCGGGAGCCGCCGCAGTCGATTCCATGGCTGAACGTTCGACGATCTTGTCGAGTTCACCGCGGTCGAGCCAGACGCCACGGCATTTGGGGCAGTAGTCAATTTCGATGCCCTGACGCTCCATCATCGACAGGCGCTCGGTCTTGCACACGGGACAATCCATTTTCTGACTCCTTGTTGTCGAGCAAATGCTCGATATCTGGTGAGATGGGCTTCGGGACGAGGCACTGACGTTCGATCGGCACCAAGGGCCGCGCGTTAGCCACGACGAGAGTTGGCCGACGCGGGCGAGCGCAACGCGCGTGAGCTGGCTGCATAGAAGCACCATCGCCTGCGACAGGCCGCGGCCTGGCTTCGGAGACGGACCCCGGGAAAGAAACTCCCCCGTGTGAGCCTCGCGTCATGCCGCCTTGCCTCCCTTCTTCAGCAGCCGAAGCCCGTTGCCCACCACCAGCAGGCTGGCCCCCATGTCGGCGAAGATCGCCATCCACATGGTCGCGCTGCCGAAGACCGCCAGCACCAGGAACACGGCCTTGATGCCCAGAGCCAGCGTGATGTTCTGCCACAGCACCACATGCGTGGAGCGTGACAGTTGAACCGTCTCGGCAATGCGGCGCAGGTCATCGTTCATCACCACGACGTCAGCCGCTTCCATGGCGGTGTCGGTGCCGGCTGCCCCCATCGCCACGCCGATGTCGGCCTGCGCCAGCGCCGGTGCATCGTTGATGCCGTCACCGGTCATCGCGGTCCGGCCGTGCTCTGCCTGGAGTGCCTTGATCGCTTCGAGCTTGTCCTCGGGCAGCAGGTTCCCGCGCGCTTCCTCGATGCCGGCTTCGTGGGCGATGGCCGTCGCCGTCGCTTGGTTGTCGCCCGTCAGCATCACCGGCGTGATGCCCAGGGCCTTCAGCGCTGAAACGGCTTCACGAGACGAATCCTTGATCGTGTCGGCAACGGCAAACAAGGCGATCGGGCCGGCGTCGGAGGCCAGCAGGCTGACCGTGCGGCCGGCTTCCTCATGGGTGCGTAAGGTCGCCTCGAGGGCCGGCGAACACTGGCCACGCTCCTCGATCAGCCGGTGGTTGCCCAGCACATAGGTGGTGCCGGCGATGTCCGCTTGCACACCGCGACCGGACAGCGCCTTGAAGTTCTGCGCCTGCACGCTGTTGGACTTGAGCCCCGCGGCGATGGCGCGAGACACCGGGTGGTCCGAGTGGCTGGCCAGCACGAAGGCCATGTGCTCGGCGTTCGCGGCATCGGTTGCCGGATCGAGGACGGACCAGTCGACCAGCCGCGGCTTGCCCTCCGTGATCGTGCCGGTCTTGTCGAGCGCGATCGCCTTGAGCTTGCGCGCCTCTTCCAGGTAGATGCCGCCCTTGATCAGGATGCCGCGGCGCGCCGCGGCTGCCAGGCCGCTGACGATCGTCACCGGTGTGGAGATCACCAGCGCGCAGGGGCATGCGATGACCAGTAGCACGAGGGCCTTGTAGACGCCTTGCAGCCACGTCCAGCCGAGCAGCCAGGGGCCGAGCAGTGCCACTGCCACGGCGATCACGAACACCGCCGGCGTGTAGATCGCCGCAAACCTGTCGACGAAGCCCTGCGTCGGCGCCCGGGTCGCCTGAGCCTCCTCGACGGCGTGGATGATGCGCGCCAAGGTCGAGTTCGAGGCCAGGGCGGTGACCTCGAACTCGAACGTCCCCGACTCGTTGATCGTGCCGGCAAAGACCGGATCCCCGCTTGCCTTGTCGACGGGGATGCTCTCGCCGGTGACCGGCGCCTGATTGATGCTGGTCTGGCCCGAGCGGACGACGCCATCCATGGGAACGCGCTCCCCCGGCTTCACCCGCAGCAGAGCGCCAACCGCGACCTGGCCCACGGGCAGCGTCGCCCAGCTGCCGTCGGCTTGGCGAACCGACGCCTCCTCCGGCGCCATCGCCAGCAGGCCCTTGATGGCGTTGCGCGCGCGGTCCACGGCCCTGGCCTCGATCGCCTCGGCGATGGCGTACAGCGCCATCACCATCGCGGCTTCCGGCCACTGGCCGATGGCGAAGGCGCCCGTCACGGCCACGGTCATCAGCGCGTTGATGTTCAGCCGCCCGTGCCGCAGCGCCGTCAACCCCTTCTTGTAGACGTCGAAGCCGGCGAGCCAGATCGCGATGGCCGCCACGGCAAGTCCCGCCCCCCGCCAGACCAGGGTCTCCGGCGCGAAGTAGCCGATGATCTCGGCGCCGATGGCCAGGAGCAGCGCCCCGGCCAACTTGGGGACCTGGCCTCGCACGACCTCGTGATCATGACCGTCGCCCGCCGCATGGCCGGCCTCCGGTTCGCCCCCAGCGATCGGCTGCGGGTCGAAACCGGACTTGCGCACGGCCGCCAGCGCCGGTGCTATCGACGGCTCGTCGGCATCGATCGTGAGCACCCGCTGGCCCAGTTGGAATCGAAGACCGCGAACGCCGGGCATGCCGTCAAGGGCACGCCGGATCTCGGCCTCCTCGGCCGCGCAGTCCATCGTCGCGATCCGGAAACTGCGCCCCCGCGCTGTTGGGTCGCCGCGTTGCAGCAGCGTCGCGGGCATGGCGCAGGTGCCACAACCGTCGTCCGCGCACGCGGCGTCCTTCACCTGCGCCGGAGGGTCAACGTGCCGGGCGTCGTGGGCGTGGGCATGACCATCGTCGTGATGGTGTCGATGTGTATCGCCGCCTTCGGCATGGGAATGTCTCATCGCAGGAATCCTCGTTGACCTTGCCCCCATTGCAAACCCTGTAGCCGGTGTAGAGTCAAGTCCCTCTCCCCATCAGGGAAGTCGAAAGCTTGCAGCCATGAAGATCGGAGCCCTGGCCGAGGCCACCGGAACACCCGTCGAGACAATCCGCTTCTACGAGCGGGAGGGGCTGCTGCCGCCGCCGGCCCGGGCGGACAACAACTACCGCGTCTACCTGGCGGCGCACGCCGAGCGGCTCGCCTTCATCAGGCAGTGCCGCAACCTGGACATGACGCTCGACGAGATCAGAGCCCTCATCGCACTGCGGGAGTCGCCCGCGCAGGATTGCGGCGAGGTCAACGCCCTGCTGGACGAGCACATCGGCCACGTCGCGCACCGCATTCGTGAGCTGCGTGCGCTGGAGAAGGATCTGAAGTCACTGCGCGCGCGGTGCGCGTCGCCGCACGCCTTGGCGGATTGCGGCATCCTCAACGGCCTGGACCGCGCCGCCGCCGCGCCCGCGGCCCCGGCGAAGCGGCGCCACGTTCACGGCGCTCACTGAGCCGGCACAGGCCTCGGGCCAGATGACCGAACTGTCATCTGCCGGTTCCGAAACAGTTTCCAGGCGATTTCTAGAGTACGGGGTCATGCCATCTGGGCATGCGGCTGAGTGAAAGCCGATCACACCACCACGAGGAACTCATGCAATCACCTTCGTCATCCCTTCTCCGCCTGTCGGCCGTGCTGGTCGTGGCGGCCGCGCCTGCCGTCGGCTTCGCGGCTGGCGAGACCTTCATGAACGGCCAATCCATCTACGGCCAGCCAGCCGCCGTGTCGAGCGCGGCTCGTGTCGTCGACCTGGCGCAGGCCCCGCGCCCGAACATCGCCTACGGCGAGACGGTCGCCTTCCGCGGCGACGCCGGACAGCAGTTCGCATGGACCTTCAATGGCCTGGACCGGCGTGGCGTCGACCTCGCCAAGATCGCGCCGCCGGGCTTCGGCGCGAAATCCGCCGTCGCCTACGTCGGGCGCGATCCGTCCAATCGCCGCTGAGCGCGGTCCGACGCGCGCACAAGCGCCGACCGAGGTCGGCCGGCGCGGCGGACTTGACCCGGCAGTGGCTTCAGGGTCTGAAATGCCGCGGTCGCCGCCTGGTGCCACCCTGATCGAGTCATGTCCGACGCACCTTCTTCACTGCTGCGCAGCACGCCGCTGCTCGACACCCAACATCCCGACATCGAGCGGCTTGTCGCCGAACGGGGGTGGCGCGTGCTGCCAATGTGCGAGCGGATCGGCGCGGTCTACGACTTCGTCCGCAATGAGATCGCATTCGGCTACAACGAGGCGGACGATCTGCCGGCATCCCGCATGCTGGCCGACGGCCATGGGCAGTGCAACACCAAGGGCACGCTGCTGATGGCCTTGCTGCGCAGCGTCGGCGTGCCGTGCCGGTTCCACGGCTTCACCATCGACAAGGCGCTCCAGAAGGGCGCGATCAGCGGGGTAGCGTATGTCCTCGCGCCGCAGCGCATCCTCCACAGCTGGGTGGAGGTCTGGTTCAAGGGGCGATGGGTCTGTCTCGAGGCATTCATCCTCGACGCGCAGTACCTTCGCAGCCTGCAACGCCGATTCCCCGGTACGCGACGCTTCTGCGGTTTCGGCGCCGCCACCCGGGATCTGTCGGCGCCGGACGTCGAGTGGCGCGGCCGGGACACCTTCATCCAGAAGGAGAGCATCGTCGATGACTTCGGGACCTTCGACGATCCCGACGCGTTCTATGCCCGGCACGGCGCCAACCTGCGTGGTCCGAAGCGGTGGCTGTTCGTGCACGCGATCCGCCGCTGGATGAACGACAATGTGGCGCGCGGCCGCGCCGGGCAGTGGTGATGCCCTTCACGCCGCCGCTTGGCCTCGTATGCCAAGGGTCAACCCTGTAGCCGCTACACTCTGACTCCATGCGTCGTTGGCTTGCCATCCTGCTGCTGGTTCTACTGCCCACCCAGATGTCCTGGGCGGCAGTGGCGGGGTACTGTGCCCATGAAACGGGTGCGGCGGCGGACCATGTCGGGCACCACGATCACACTGATCACGGGCATACGCCCGCAACGGTGGATGTGTCCGATCAGTCGGGTGCTGACGAAGGTGCCACTTCGACGCCTGACGCGGATTGTGGCCATTGCCACGGGCAGTGCACTGGCATGCTGGCGTCGCTCGCCACCGCAACGCACGACCGCGCCACGTCGGCGCCGACTCCCGCCGGCGATGCCCCGTGCGCTGCCCACGCGGCAGCCCAACCTGAACGCCCTCAGTGGGCGCGCCTCGCCTGATCGGCGGGGCGGGTTCGTTCTACTCCTGAACCTCGTCCGCGCCTGAGCGCGTTGTCGTAGCTCGCTCTCGGCAACCCGTTCGGGTCGGCGCGACCGCATGGGTCGCGGCTCGCCGGTCTCCCGTGTTCCCC
>CAKZXL010000071.1 GCA_937883885.1 uncultured Aquincola sp.
CAACCGACTCGGGCTGCAGGGGTTCGAGCACGTGGCGTTCGAGCCCATCCGCATGCTCGACGGGCGCGGGGCAGGGCACGAGTTCCGGTTTCGCACCCGGCTGTTCGGGCAAGGGGTGGCGATCGACGCCTTTGAGCTGCGCGATGGCTGCCCGGCCGGGTATCGGTTTCAGGTGATCGGGGAGCCTGACGACGAGCCGCTGGAACTACTGGGCAAGCTGATCGGCAAGATGCGCCGAGCATTGGCTCTCACGCATCTGGATGACACCGACCACGGGCTGCAGGTGAACGATGGCTTGGTGCTGCGGGGGACCGTCGACAGCGATCCCGAGGAGGATCATCGTGTGCCGATGGTCATAGTCGATGGCCGTGAGATCTCCTGGGACGAACTTGGACGGATGGTGGCGACCTTCGAGGGCTGGCAGTTCAGGCTGGAGTTTCGCGACCGGAGCGACGAGGTCTGACCGGGTCGATCGCGTGAGACCGCGTGGTCCGGCCTCCCAGGGGCGCCCGAGACGAAGCGCACCAATCTGCACGAAGAACCCGCAGCCATCGCAAGAGCCTGAATCGTAAGTGCTTGTCGTTCAACGGGTTCTCAGAGCAAAGCGCACCAATCTGCACGAAAAGTACGACTACCCCCCGCCGAAATCGGCCGTCGAATTCAGATGGTCAGCCGTTCCGTCGCCTGTGCGCACGCGCCCCTGCGATTCACGGCGTTTGCTGCGCCACGTGCTTGACGCGAAGGATCTCGACGGTGCGAGAGGTGTCGATCACCCGATAGACGGCGATGTAGTTGGCGTGCAGCACGAGTTCGCGCACGTCGGCTGGCAGCCCGGGCCGGCCCTCATGGCCGAGCCTCGGGTGCTGGGCCAGCGGCTGGACTTTCTCGCGCAGCTTCTTGCCGAAGGTGCGTGCACGGGTAGGACTGTCCTGGGCGATGTAGCGGACGATGCTGCGCAGGTCTTCCAGAGCCTTGGGGCGCCAGGCGATGCGGTAGTCGGCCCCAGGCATCAGTCCCCGAGCTCCGGCCGCCACGTCCGCACGATGGCCTTGAACTCCGCCTCGTAGCCCAGGCTGTCGGGGTAGCGGTGAACGCGGCCGATCAGGCCGAACACGGTCGTCATGTCGGCCACGATGTCGGTGTCCAGTGCCCACAGCGAGGTCAGGTCGAAGGCACCGCAGCTGCCTGTGTTCCACCAGGCCAGCAGAAAGTCCGCAACGACCCGGCTCTGCCCGGAGTCGCGCCTGGCATGCGCGAGCAGGCGCTCGAGCGCCGCCACTTCCTCGGAGGTGATCGCTGGAGGCGGCGCTTCAGCGGCGGCCAGCATCGCCTGCGCAATGACCTGATCGGGTTGGCGCGGCGTCGTGCTCATGCGCCTTTCCTTCGTGCGGAGCTGGCACGCTGGAGTTCGATCGCATCGATCTCGGCGTCCATGGCCGCCATGACCTCGTCGTGCGGGACGCTCGGGCGCGGATCGTCCAGCGACTCCTGGATCTCGGCGGCGAGCCACCGGTTGTGGGCCGCGGCCTGGTGGGCCGTGCGCATCGCTTCGGCCTGGCCGGAGCGGCTGCGGCTCATGTCCTTCTCGTCGGGATTCCAGTCGGTGGCGTCGAGCTGCGCCACGGCGATGCCAACTTCGCGCAGCAGGATCATGGCCGAGGCCGGGTTGCCGAAGCGGCGCGGCTCGGTGCTGCGGGCCTTGGCCAGCACGGCATCCTGGCCGCTGCGGGTGGCGATGCGCAGCATGAAGGCGCCGCCCTGGCCCTTGAGCGTGACGCCGGCGACTCCGCCGGCGGCCGCGGTGGCGCGCAGTTGTTCCAGGGTCATGCTGTGCATAGGATCCACCGCATCAGAGATGGAATCATTGTGCACGGTTGACAGAAGTCGTGCAACGACCGCCGGCCTAAGCGCGAGATTCAATGAGAGTGCGGAAGCACCGCGCCACCAGGGCGACAAGGTCCCTGGCCAAGCCAGCGCTGGCGGGAGCAGCGCTCATCTCGTATGCTTCTGGCGCGATTGTCGCCAAAACGTCTAATGGGCGACAAAAGAGGTTATGTAAAAAGGTTTGCGTCCCCTTTTGGTCTGTTGGCAGGGGTTTTTTGAGTTGACCGGTCGTCATGCTCACGTTTTGGCCGGGCTGGGGCCAGCAAGCCCGGCTGTCACCAGGCGTTCGGTTGTGCGCTTGGAGTATCGAAAGCTCCCCCGCGGCTGCACTGTTCTGCTGAAGGACTTCGAGCGTCAAGTCGGTTGTAGGCCAAGGGCGTCCACAACATTGCGAGCGATCTGCTCAACGGAAGTGCTCGTCACCGCATCCACTGGCGTCTGGCCGGACAGACTTGCTTGGGGCTGGCTCAGCGCGCGATAGATCGTCCAGTCGTCTATGTCCCCTGCGGCCGCCAAGACGGTTTGGGTCAGCCGGCGTTTGACTCCATCGAGTTGCCAGTCAGGCAACCGTTGGCCTCGAGGTCCCACGTTAAGCGCCAGCAGGAGTCGGGCGTCGATGTCTTTGTAGATCTGCTGTCTTGACTTGCCCGCCAACGCGGCGAAATGAGGAAGCGGCAGATTGGTTGGCTGCTTGAACGTGTCCAGCATGACTGCCCGACCACGCTGCACTTCTGTGGCGCCAGGCGTCCAGCGCGTAAGCGTGGCCTCACCACCGCATTGACCCAAGCTGCTTGAGTGCCGAGCATGCGTCCGCATGGACGATAGCGGACACACACCGGTCTGGACGGGTCAGCGCATTGAGCGCACCAACGCAAGAGGCCGTCACAGATATCTGCCGGCGTTCAAGGCTTGGATCGTCGATCAGGCGCTGGTTCCCGGCACATCGCTTGCGGGTCTGGCCATGCGCCACCAAGTCAACGCCAACCAATTGCGCCGCTGGGTGACGCTGCGCCAGCGCCTGGGATCTGAAGCTGTACCTGCACCTGCACCCGCGCCGAAGCTGCTGCCCGTGGTGGTGACCGCACCACCGGTGACGAGCAGCGAGTCGAGCGCGCACGCCATCGAGCTCGACGTTGCCGGCGTCGTCGTCAAGGTGCGCAGTGGCGTCGATCCGGCCGCCCTGCGCACCGTGATCATGGTGCTTCGCGGCATGCCGACATGATCGGTCTGCCGGCCAACACCCGGGTGTGGATCGTGGCGGGCCACACCGACATGAGGAAGGGCTTCGATGGCCTGGCCGCGCTGGTCCAGACCGCGTTGGCGAACAACCCCTTTTGCGGCCACGTGTTCGTCTTCCGCGGCCGCCGCGGCGACATCGTCAAGGTGCTGTGGTTCGATGGGCAAGGCCTGATGCTGTTGGCCAAGCGACTCGAGCGCGGCCGCTTCGTCTGGCCGCAGGCCACCTCGGGCAGCGTGTCGCTGACGTCCGCTCAGCTGTCCATGCTGCTGGAAGGCATTGACTGGCGCATGCCCGTGCGCACGCATGCGCCACAGCTGGCCGCTTGACCGTCCTGCTCGGGAGTGATCCCGATGCCGTTGTGACGCGCTTGCGGCACAGTGAGCACCGTGCCGCAGGACATCGACCCGATCAGCCAACTGCCCGATGATGCGCCGCTGCTCAAGCAGCAGCTTCGGATCAGCGCCAGCGAGGTGCAGCGGCTCAAGCTGATGGTCGACAAACTCACCGCGCAGCTCGCGCGTCGGCTGCGTGCGCAGTTCGGCAGCTCCAGCGAGCGGTTCGACGATGGTCAGGCCAGCCTGATCGAGCGCACGGCGCTGAGCGAGGCGCCCGTGCGCAAGCCCGCGGTGCCAGCGGCCAACGCGGCGACTCTCGACCGCAGCCTGCCGCCGCATCTGCCTCGCGAGCAGCACGAGGTACGTCCTGACGCCAGCCACGTCCATCACGATGCACTGGGCCAGCCCTGCGGCTGCACGGATTGCGGTGGCCGGCTGCGTGCCATCGGTGCCGACGTGTCGGAGCACCTGGAGTACGTGCCGGCCCGCTTCAAGGTCATCCGCACCGTGCGGCCCAAGTTGGCCTGCACGAAGTGCGAAGCGATCTTCCAGGCCGCCGCGCCCAGCCGGCCGATCGTGCGCGGCCTTGCTGGCCCGGCGCTGCTGGCGCATGTGATGGTGTCGAAGTTCTGCGACCACGCGCCGCTGTACCGCCAGAGCCGGATCTACGCCCGCGAGGGCGTCGAGATCGACCGCAGCACCATGGCCGGTTGGGTGGAACAGGTGCACCTGCTGCTGCAGCCGCTGGTCGCTGCGCTCGGTCGGCATGTGCTGGCCGCGGCCAAGGTCCATGCTGACGACACGCCGGTGAAGGTGCTGGCGCCCGGCGACGGCAAGACCCGCACCGGCCGGCTGTGGGTCTATGTGCGCGACGACCGGCCCGCGGCCGACACGGCGCCGCCCGCGGTCTGGTTCCGCTACTCGGCGGACCGCAAGGGCGAGCATCCCAGAGGCCACCTGCAGGGCTTCCGCGGCATCCTGCAGGCCGATGCCTATGGCGGGTGGAACGGGCTGTACGAGACGGGCCAGGCGACGGAGGCAGCCTGTTGGGCGCATGCGCGCCGACCCTGGTGGGACCTGTACGAGCAGCACCGCGACGACACCGGTCTCGCAGCGCAGGCACTGCGCCGCATCCAGGCGCTGTATGCCATCGAGGCCGACATCCGAGGCCAGTCGCCGGCGGCACGTCGAGCGCAACGCCAGGCGCGAGCGGGTCCGCTGCTCGAAGAGTTCCACCGATGGCTGCAGGACGTGCTGACGCAGGTGTCCACCAAGTCCGAACTTGCCAAGGCAGCGCGCTACAGCCTGGGCAGGTGGGCGGCGTTGACTCGTTACGTGAACGACGGGCGCATCGAGATCGACAACTCGGCCGCCGAGCGCGCGTTGCGCGGCGTGGCGCTCGGGCGCGGCAACTTCCTCTTCATGGGCTCGAACGCCGGGGGCGAGCGTGCAGCGTCGCTGTACAGCCTGATCGAGACCGCCAAGCTGAACGGGCTGGATCCGCAAGCCTACCTGCGCGACGTGTTGCAGCGCATCGCCGACCACCCGGTCAACCGCATCGACGAGCTGTTGCCTTGGTCAATGACGGCGCCGCCAGCGCAGCAGCGCGCAGCCTAAGACGGACTGCTGGCAACATCGCCGTCATGGCAGACGACGACATCGCCGTGCGCATGATGGAGGCGCTCCAGGATGCCCCGAGCCTGCAGCTGTACCAGATGCGGGCCCTCATCGACGGGCTGCTGGCGCAGCCCAAACGCACGGTGGCCGCACGGGCGGCCTTGCACCTAGGCCAGGCGGTGCAGTTCATCGACCACCGCACCGGGCAGATGCGACGCGGCAAGCTCATCGCCCGCCACGACAACCAGGCCACGGTGTTGGAGGAGGACGTCCGCAGGACCTGGAAGATCCCCTATGTGGCCATCGAAGGCGCACCCCCTGCGCCTGGCTCAGGAGCCAAGCCGTACGAGCCACCGCCCGAGCCTGCCATGCAGAGGGGACAACGCGCCTTCCAGATCGGCGACAAGGTCACGTTCGATGATGCCAAGGGAACAGCCCAAGTAGGAATCGTCATGCGCATCAACCGCCGCACTGCCACGCTCGAGGCGATGGACGGCCGTACCTGGCGAGTCGACTTCCAACTGCTTCGCCACGTCGTCGAGGTGTAGCGTCACAGCGTCAAGAGGGTGCTGAGGCGACGCTTACTCCAGCGCGTCTCAGCCCGCAGGTGTGCCGCCTTGTTGCGAAGTGCTTGCCGCACCGCTTGATCGGCTGCTTCAATGGTTGCGCTCACACGCGCCTGCACAAAGGCTTCCAGCTGGTCGGCAAAAGCCTTGGGATCGCGAATGACCACTGGCCCTGCAAACTGGTGGACGTCTTGCTCGGTGACGCGCTGACGAACTTTCGACTCCTTGGCCACCATCACTCCCAAAGACCTCCATGGACTTTGACAGGATTGTCGCTTTTGTCAACTTCGTCTCGCCTGTCACCCCCTACTCGCTGGTCCTGGAAAGCAGCACAGCGGCCGGCGTGTTGCCATTGCCGTCTCCGGAGGGCTAACGTCGAGCCGTAGCAAGGTCCCCCGCCCATAGCTCCGCGAGGTGAGGGAAGTTCCAGTTTGACGTCGGCTCCCGGCCAACGATTCGCTCTCGTGCTCCCGAGTGCGATAAGTCAATACTTGTCACGCTGATCGGCATGTTGGACCGGGTCGAAAAAAACGCCTTGACAACCGGGGTGGTCAGCGAAGTCGGATTTTGCTCGACAACCACAGCTAACTTGCCCGACTCAAGTTTCACGAGGGATCCGATCGGATAGATGCCGAGGCTTTTCACGAAAGCGCCCATCATCTTTTCATCGAAATGGCCTTTCCAGGAAATCATGCGGGCTATCGATTCGGCCGGGTCCCATCCTGCCTTGTAGGGGCGTTGGGAGGTAATGGCGTCATAGACGTCGCAGATGGCGCCCATGCGGGCCAGCTGCGAAATCTGAGCCCCAGCCAGCTGGTGCGGATAGCCGGTGCCATCGATTCGTTCGTGGTGGTGGAGGCAGACATCCAGGGCGCTCTGAGGAGCGGTGCCACCCGTCAAGAGTTCATAGCCACGTTCTGGGTGACTGCGCATCACTGTGAACTCCTCATCAGTGAGTTTGCCAGGCTTGTTGAGGATGGTGAGCGGCATCGTGGCCTTGCCCATATCGTGGAGCAGTCCAGCCAACCCGGCTTCACGGCAGCCGTCAGCATCGAGCCCTAGTTCCCTACCCAAAGCAACCATCAAAGCGCAGACGGCCACCGAATGCATGTATGAGTACTCGTCGCGCGTCTTCAGGCGCGCAAGGCTGACCAGTGCACCGGGGTTGCGAAAGACAGACTCGGAGATTTCCTCGACGAGGGGCATGCATTGCGCCGTGTCCACTGCATGCCCCAATCGCGCCTCGTGAAGCATCGACTGGACTGCGTGCTTAGTTGGCCCTGCGAAATCCATTTCCAGCGTGCCGACACGGCCATGTGATCGCAAGAGCGGCAGCGGTCACGGCTCCAGCGCGACTTCAGCGCAGGAGACTGGATGACGCAGCACTTCCGCCATGGCCGCCGCATACAGCGCCATCGCGGACAAGGCCAACAAAACGCCACCCAGGCCCAGCCGGGCGATGGCCCGCAGCAGCCAGCGGATGTTGAAGCCCGCCGCGCACAGCACCGCATGCAGCGCGTCGCCTTCCGCGCCCTTGAGCCAGCACCGGTCCATCCGGTGGTCGGCCTTGGTGTGGCCGATCAACGGTTCGATGGCCTGTCTGCGCTTCAACCAAGTCCGCTGCCTGGGGCTGAGCGACTTGAACTTGCCGCGGTGGATCACCTCCACCGGCGCCACGTCCTTGTCCACGCCCCGGTAGCCCAGGTCCACGATGGCGGCGGTGGGCTTGACGCCGATGTCCTGCAGCAGGTTGGTGGTCTGCTCGATCTGCGCGGCCAGCGTGTGGCCGTCGTACGGGTTGCCTGGGAAGCTGCGCGCGCCCACCATCAGGCCGTGCTGGTGGGTGACGGCTAGGCTCACCTTCACGCCGAACTCGTAGGGCTGGCGGGCCTTGCCCTTGCCGATGCACTCGGCCTCCGGTGCGTGCAGGGCATACAGCTTGTTCTTGTCCTTGGGCCGCTGCCGGTGGATGCGCTCGGCGCGCTCAACCCAGGTGTCCAAACTGGCGCGGGTCTCGTCGGCCAGGCCGCCCATCTTGCGGCGCACCTCGCGCAGCAGTCGGCCCAGGATCGTGCGCTGGCGCTTGAGCACGGCCCGCAGCCGCTTGAACTGCTTGGCATGGGCATAACCGCCCGCGCGCCGTCGCAGCGTCTGGCCCTCGTGCTGGTGGGTCTGCTTGAGCTGGATGCCCGCGCGCTTGGCCAGCCGGGCGATCTTCTCGCGCGCCAGCTCCAGCAGCCGGCTGTCGGTGGGGTGGGCGATGGCCTTGCTCTGCACGGTGGAGTCCACGATCACGCGCTCGAACTCGGTCTTCTTGACTGCGCCCATGGCCACCGCCGCCTCGATGGTGGTCTTGAGCAACTGCTCGACACCGGCCTCGCCCAGCACCCGACGGAAGCGGCTGATCTGCGCCGGGTCACAGGGCAGGCGCGGCTCAAAGTAGACCTGCCCGCTGAAGAACTGGAAGTACACGTCCTGCGACCAGCGCACGACCACCGACTCGTCGCTCTCGTTGTAGGCGTGCTTGAGGTACAGCAGCGCCACCATCAGCCGGATGGGCAAACGCGGGCGGCCGGCGTTGCTGACGCCGGCACCGGCCACCGCCAGGCTGGGGCCGAACAGGTCAGAGCCTTCCACCGGCCGGCCCTTGCGATCCCGGTGCGCGAACACCGGCGCCAGCGAAGCCTCGATCTGCGCCCACGGCATGGGCGTGGCCAGCACCGCCAGCGCGTGGCGCAGGTCGATCATCTGATCGAGCCGGGCGCGAAAGAAGTCGTCGGTGGCCATCGGTGGTGACTCCAGAACTCCCAGAAACCGACGTCCATTGGAATGCTTCCCGGGAGACTTCACCATCGGAAATCACCCGAAAGTCGTTTCAGGACAACGACTTGGGAGCTTTGCAGGGCCGACTGCTTAGAATGCCGGCACACCTGCTGTGCTTTTCGCAGCTCCTCTTGGAGACCTACCGAAGGTGCTGGTGGCAGCGTGGCTCTTAACGGTGCAGAGCTAGGGCACGAAGCGGTGGTTGTGCTCGCGACGTCAGTCGTTGCGACGGGTGGGACAGCGGTTGGCTTCTTGACGTTCCCACGTCAAGCCCAAGGCTGGTATCGATCCAACACTCATTGATACCGCTGCCGTGCGCTGCGCGTAGGTCGTCAGGATCGGTCAGCACAAAGCGCGACTTCCAGAACGGATGCCGCACCCAAGAACTATCGAAGGCGTGCAGATGCATACCCAGCTGAAGGTCAGCAACAGCGATTTTTTAAGCATAAGGGCCTGACTAAGCGACCGCTTTATCGGCTAGCAGTCACGAACCTTAGTGGATTCCCACACTTTATCGCGATGGCATCAGATCTGATGGCCTAAGCTGCTTGTGCTTTACGCAGTCCTGCCGGGGCAATATGCAAGGCTTGTCGATACTTGGTCACCGTGCGGCGAGCCAACTTCAAACCCTGACGAGCCAGGAGTTTCGTGATATCGGAATCTGTGAGGGGTTTGTTCGCAGGCTCTTCTGCAATAAGGTCCCGCAACAGGCTACGAATAGCCTTGCCGGACATTTCGGCGCCACCCGGCATCACCATTGCTCTTGAAAAGAAGTGCTTGAGTTCATACATTCCCACGGGCGTGGAAATATACTTGTTACAAGTGACCCGAGAAACTGTAGATTGATGAACCCCGACCGCAGCGGAGATTTCACTGAGTGACAAAGGCTTAAGCCCCATTTCCCCATAATCAATGAAATGTCTTTGGCGGTCCAATACTGCTTGAGCAACAGCCACAATCGTGCAAAATCTTTGCTCGATGTTCCGCGTCAACCACTGAGCTTCTGCCAGGTGCTCTGTGAGTCTGCCGCAGCTTCCGCGCTTATTTGACTTGTAAAGTTCGATTAGACGTCTATTGACGTGCATGCGGGGGACCACTGCGGGATTCAGGACCGCAATCCAGCGCCCGCGATGGCGCCGGGCAATCACGTCTGGCACGATGTATTGAACTTGTTCCGTGCTGTGCTGAAGCCCTGGCTTAGGATCAAAGGATCGAATAGCTGAACACGCCTTTTCAATGTCCTTTTGTGAAGCTTGCAGGTGACGCTCAAGATTGGGTAGATCTCGATTGGCCACCAGCTTCAAGTGGCCGGAGATGATCCGCGTGGCTAGTTCCGCACGCTGCCGTCCTCTATCTGGCGAGCTTGAAGAAGCAAGCATTCCTGCAAGGAACGCGCTCCAATGCCGACCGGATCCAGGCTTTGAACGATACCCAAAGCGTCTTGAACCTCTTGAGCGGTCGCCGGAGGGTCTAGCCATTCAGCCCCTGTTAGCAGTTCCGGGTCAGTGCGGAGGTACCCATCTTCTTCTAACAAGTCGACCAGGGCATGGGCAAGTGCCCACTGCCGCTGGCTCAGCTTCCGCAGACCGATTTGGCGATGAAGGTGAACCGGCCCGGGTTTCGTGGAGGCCAGTTGGTTTAAGTCAGGCCGCGATGGCGACCTGCTCGGCGAGATGCCGATAGTAGTTTGCCTCAGCCTCGGCAGGCGGGATGTGGCCGATGGGCTCCAGCAGTCTGTGGTGGTTGAACCAGGACACCCATTCGAGCGTCGCGAGTTCCAAGGACTCCTTGGTTTTCCAGGGTGCTCGGCGATGGATCAATTCGGCCTTGTAGAGCCCATTGATCGTCTCAGCCAGGGCGTTGTCATAACTGTCACCCTTGCTGCCAACGGACGGCTCGACACCGGCCTCGGCCAATCGCTCGGAGTACCGAATCGAAACGTATTGCGACCCGCGGTCGGAGTGAACCACGAGGCTGCGGTCGCGCTCCGGTTGTCGTGCGTACAAGGCCTGCTCAAGCGCGTCGAGAACGAAGTCCGTCGTCATCGAACTGCTGACGCGCCAGCCCACGATGCGCCTGGCGTAGACATCGACGACGAAGGCCACGTACTGCCAGCCTTGCCAGGTCGAGACGTAGGTGAAGTCCGAGACCCAGAGCTGGTTCGGCCGCTCCGCCTTGAACTGCCGGTTGACCTTGTCGAGCGGACATGGCGCCTTGCGATCGCCGATCGTGGTCCGCACGACTTTGCCTCGGATGACGCCTCGCAGCCCAAGGCGCTTCATCAGTCGCTCGACCGTGCACCGCGCCGCCGCGGTCCCCTCTCGGGTCAACTGCCGCCAGACCTTCTCGGCGCCATAGACCTGCATGTTCGCCTGCCAGACCCGTTGGATCTCGGGGGCCAGAACATCGTCGCTCCGGGCTCGTGCACAGCGCCTGTGCGGTTCGCGCTGGAGCGCCGCGTGCCGGCGATATCCGGACGGGGAAATCTGCAGAACCTTGCAGATCGGCTCGACCCCGAACGTATCCCGATGCTCGTCGATCAGCGCCCTCAGGACTTGAATCGGCGGTCGAGCTCCGCCTGGGCGAAAAACGCGCTGGCCACCTTCAGGATCTCATTGGCGCGACGCAGTTCCTTGACCTCGCGCTCGAGCTCCTTCATCCGCTTCGCGTCGGCCGTCGTCGTGCCTTCGCGCACACCAGCGTCGATCTCGTGGCGCTTCACCCAGGTCAGCAGGGTCTGCGGAACGCAGCCGATCTTCGGGGCAATCGACTCGACCGCCAGCCACAGCGACGGGTACTCCCCTCGGTGCTCCAGCACCAGGCGCACCGCGCGCTCGCGGACTTCAGGCGAGAACTTGTTCGACTTGTTCATGGCTCCATCTTCTCAAAGGTTGGAGCCTCCACAATTCCCGGGCCGGTTCAGTGCTGTTCGTCCAGCAGGGGCAGCACCTGCGGCGAGCGCGCTTCCAGCTTCACCGGCATGCCGCGCCAGGTGCCCTCGGCGTCGGCGACGAGGCCGAAGCCGCCCTCCGCGCCGGCGCCTGCCGACGACGCGGCCGAGGCCGGTGCCGAGGCCGCACCTGCCGCAGGCGCGCTCTCGTTCATGCGGGCATGGGCTTCCACCTTCACTTCGGTGACGGCGTCGTTCACGTGGATGGCGGCCTGGCGCAGCCGCACACGCTCCACGCGCGGCGCATCGCGTTCCACCTTGGGCTCTTCGCTGTCGGTCTTGAACTGCCAGCTGGCCACGCCCTCCTTGGGCCGCAGCACATGGGCCTCCAGCTGGTCGGCCTGCAGCGCCACCACGCGCAGCGGTCCGCCGTGGCGGAAATCGTTGACGTCGCGCCAGCGCCAGCGCAGCAGCACCTCCCGGGCGTCGACGAGGAAGGGTGCTCCGCTGCCGGGCGCGGCGCCCACCCACAAGGCGCCGGCGCTGGCCTGCGGCGGCCGCAGCAGATGCAGCTGGAACGGCGCGGCGATGCGCACCGGCACGCCCAAGGCGTCGGTGGCGTAGCGCTCGATAGGGCCGCGCAGGTAACGCCAGCCGAGTGATTTCGAAATCAGCACAGCGCCAACCAGGACCGCGAGCAAAACGCAAACCACACGCAGCCAGCGGCTACGGGGGCGAAAGCGCGAACCAGGAGCATGGCGGCGCCTGTTTAGACAGGAGACTCATCAACCATGAGCGATTGTCTGGACAGTCGTTGTAGAGACGAGTCACCCAGCGCCGCTAGCGGCAGTCAGACGCCCCTTACGAAAGACCAATAAGAACGCCATCCCCTCAGGTCAGTGGGACGTAAGAACGATGAAATCGTTAACGAGCAGCATAGGCTTGGCAACCTTGCGCGGGCTCAATGTCCAGCCGAAGTGAAAAGTACTGGCGCACCATAGATTACAGCAAACGCAAGGAAAACCAATATTAAGAGCGTCGCTAACGCCATGCCCAAACGCCGCTTGCGGCGTTCGCTGCGATCAATGTCCCATTCGCGTGCCACCCGCAGCGTTTGACCCCGAAATTCACCATTGGCTATCGCTTCACAAAAGCGAGGATATCCATGCGCCTGTACCCAAATTTCCATGTCTGCCACGCTCTGAATATTAACAATATCTTTCATGGCGCTTTATGAGAGTAATTGTTGACACCCGATCGCAATGCGTAAGGAAGACAGCTGACATTCCAGATCGTTGGCTCGCGTTTCCGCGGCGATTATAACTGTCTGAATCTCTTTTAGTAAGCGCTCTCTCTGCATCACCAGAAGCTCGCCGGACACGGACGACTCTGCGTCGAGCATCCTGCGCTGACGCGTAATGTGCGCTTGCAGTTGCGCTTCCCAAGCACGTAACCATACAAGCTGCTCGTCAACAGAAGCTTCATGCATTCTAGTCCAATCGAACTTCATTTTGTATGTCTGGCAATCGCGGTGGTGAGTATAATGATTTGCAACCCGTAAATCGAACTCAAGAACATCTTTAGAACGTGACTTAAAAGAAAAATGAAAGACGCTCTGCTTGTTGCCATCGGTGCTGCCCTGGATGGCGTCGATATTGGATTCTGTGCGTTTGATAGTCAAGATCGAACCATTGGCTGGAACGCCACATTTCTTTCAATATTCCCGGAACACGACGGGCATGTTTATGTTGGTGAGCCTTACGCGGAGAACCTCCGGCGATTTTATAGCTTAAGGCTCCACGCAGACCAAATCAACGAAATTGATCGCTACATTGCAGAAGGTATACAGCGACATCAAACCCAGCGACGGCCTTACGAGTTCGACTATCGGAATTCCAGGCTGAGGGTATCTTCTGTTGAGATAGGGAAATTTGGAAGATTGCGGGTGTGGCGTAAGGTCGCCATGCTGCTTACCCATGTCGAACGGCCTGCATCTTCGACATTAACGCTTGCGGGCCTGGACGCACGAGCTGCCTTAGAGCGCCTAGCGGATGGGGTGCTGGTCGTGAATTTGGCGAACAACGTGTTGTGGGCCAACCCTGCATTCTTGGTTCTCTATGGCCTCTCTTCACTCGAAAAAGCCGTTGGAAAAGATTTCGAAAGTCTTTATCGTGGCGCCTGGAGGGGCAAAGAAGATGCCAGCTTTGCTCAGAGCCTCCACAGACTGACAGAGAGCCAGCTCTACCCTGGTGCTCCCTTCGAACTGATGTTGCCAGGCGAGCGATGCATTCGCGTCGTAGAACAGAGGGGCAATGTGGATGGCCGGGGATATTTCGTCCATGTCGACATCACGCACATCAAGCGGCAACAACAGGCACTCGCTGAAGCTGAAGAACGGTATCGCTTACTTGCTCACTATTCAAGCGACATTATTTTTCTTGTGGAGAGTGGCACCATAACTTATGCATCGCCAGCCTTGACAGAGCTTTTGGGGTGGCGGGCTGATGAGGTTTGCGGACAAGCCATTGTGAAATTTTGCCACCCTGGTGACTTAGCTCAAGCCAATGCGGCATTGCGTTCTTTGGAGGGCCAAAGCGAAGCGGGTTATCGTGCTCGAGCACTATGCCGCAATGGAGGGTATCTTTGGGTAGAGGCGCGTGCACGTGTCCTCCCAGAAAAGCTTCATGCGAACGCGGGCCGTCTGGTGATCAACGTGAGAAATATCTCAGCGCGGAAGGCTGTGGAAGATGAGCTAGAAAACGCTAGATTGCGCTTACAGAAGCTGGCCAGCACTGATGGCCTAACTGGACTTGCCAATCGAAGAAAGCTGGACGAGACATTGACTGCAGAGTTCCGACGCCATCAGCGCGAATCCACATCGTTCAGCTTGATAATCATTGATGTTGATCATTTCAAGAAACTGAACGACAATCACGGGCACCAAGTGGGTGATATTGTGCTTCGTCAGTTAGGCCTGATTCTCTTGCAGAGTGCTCAACGGGCTGGAGACTTAGCGGCGCGCCTTGGTGGTGAAGAGTTCGTCCTGGTGTTGACTGGCGTGGGCGCTGAACGTGCGCTCATTGTCGCGGAAAATCTTCGGATGTTGGTATCGGCCTCTAAATTTGATTCTCGCCTCGATGTTCCCGTCACCATCAGTATCGGTGTTGCAACCAACGAAGGTTGTGCGACAGTGGAGGATATGTTAGGTCGGGCCGACGCGGCACTGTACGAGGCCAAGAGGTCAGGAAGAAACCGGGTTTGTAATTAACAAGAATGTTCGTTTTCATACGATCAGGGGATTTCGATGGCTGAGGGAACCAAGCAAGCGGCCGGGATCACGGCGGACATTAAGATTCTGTCGGATGTACGGCTTCCCTCGACCCTCTTGACGCCTGCGCTACAAGCTGCGATTGAGGCAGGCGGTATGGGCCTATGGGAGTGGCAGCCTGACACGGATACAGCTCATTGGAATCCTCAGCTTTATGACCTGCTTCGTCTACCTCGCGGCAGTGGCGTGGAGCCCGGCAGCCGGTCGTGGCGATGGTGGTTCCCGAGGATCAACCGATCCTCGAGGCGATGCTCAACGAGCTGGCGCACCACGGTGAATATGCGCCCTGTCGGCTGAGAGTCCGTGCGGGCGATGGAAGCATTCGATGGTTGGTGAGCTGCGGCCAGTCAGTTGGCGCTTCAGATGGCCTGCGAGCACGTCCCGTGGTTGGCGTCAATCTCGACGTTACGGAGCAGGTCGAGGCTGAAGAGCGGGTGGCCGCTGCCGAAGCGCGTGAGCGTCGTCAGACGGACATCGTTCGTTCTGTCATGGCTCATGTGCCGTTGGGCATTGCGGTGGCAGGAACTGAGGACGGAGAACTTCTTCAGGTCAGCCAGTTTGGCTTGGACATGATCGAGCGCGGCTCCTCGGAGGGCCATCGCTGGGACGCATGGCAGGTCTACCATCTTGATGGAACGACGCCGGCCCGTAAGGAAGAAATGGCGCTCTACCGCGCCGCTCGCGGAGAGGTGATTCGGGAAGAGGAGTGGCTCATTCGGTGCGATGGCGGCCGTTTGCTTCCGGTGTGCTGCAGTGCTGGACCGATTCTTGATGCGCAAGGGCAGATCGCCGGCGGCGTGGTTGCCTGGTACGACGTCACATCGTTCAAGCAAGCGCATGCCGAGCGGACCGCTGCTCTGTTGGCTGAGCAGCGGGCAAGACAGGTAGCAGAGGAGGCAAACCAGCAAAAAGACGTCTTCCTGGGCATGGTGTCCCATGAGCTGCGAACGCCTTTAAGTGCCATTCTTGGGTGGACCAAGATCTTGGAGTCCACATCAGCAGACCCAGTGAGAAGCAAGCGAGCGATGGCAGCCATTGAAAGGAACGCCAGGCTGCTTGCTCGACTGGTAGATGATCTGCTCGACGTCACTCGGCTTACCATGGGAAGGCTCGATCTGGTATCGGTGCCTGCAGACTTGCAGGCGATCGCACAAGCGGCACTGGATCTCGTGCAGCCGGCAGCACTCGCGCGGGGAGTTGTCTTGCAGTGGATGGCATCTGCCCATGCTGTACCCATCCAGGGAGACGCCCAACGCCTACGACAGGCCATCGGCAACCTCCTGTTCAACGCGATCCAGTTTTCGGCCGAAGGTGGCCTGGTGCTGCTAGAGCTGAAAGTTGACGAAAGGGAGGGTGTGCTCCGAATCACGGATCATGGCGTCGGCATTTCGCCCGAGGCCCTGCCGCACCTTTTTGAAAAGTTTTGGCAAGCCGAGAGCGGCGCAAAAGGCGGCTTGGGGCTGGGGTTGGCCATTACCAAGTACATCGTTGAACGTCATGGAGGAAGCATAGGAGTCGCCAGTGCGGGAGTGGGTCATGGCGCCACTTTCGAGGTAAGACTTCCACTGGGTTGACCGAAAGCAGGATGGGCACGATAGCTGCCGACAATCTTGAGACAACTTAGGAGATGGACGATGGCAGACGACAAGACCAAGAGTGGCGGACAAGACCGCAACCGCATCAGCCTCACGGAGGACTATGAGGTCAGAGACTGGGCCAAGAAATTCAACGTCACACCAGATGAGTTGCGCGCGGCTGTAAAGGCCGTCGGCAACGATGCCAGCAAGGTGCAAGAGCACCTGAAGAATGCCCAGCGGTAGACAATGCAAGGCTCGGTTCGGGGCATCCCGAGCGCGAGGTCCTGCGTCTGGGCACGCCCAGTTGGCAAGGCGCGGTGGTCATCAACGGCTTCAGCGGATACAGCGCCTGCGTCGGGAAGGGCGTGACCTTGGACCAATGCATGGCATGCGCCCGAAGGAAGTTCAACGACCTCTGGGCCAGCCACCGCAGTTAGGTTAGCTGCCAGGCGATGCGCTACCGGCGGAGCCTGTTTCGGGTCGGACGCGAGGTCGAGCAACTGCTCAGCGAAGTGCAGATCGCATTCGAGTAGGAATGCGGCAAGTGGCTCGCACTCCCATCAGGCTGACCTTGCCCCTGGATTCCGTATCCCATAGCTGGACTACGCGCTGGCTTGCCGGGGTTGGCCGGCGAGCCAGTTTTCTTCGAACTGCATCGGGCTGGTGTAGGCCAGCGTCGAGTGCAGTCGGGTTCGGTTGTACCAGAGCATCCAGGTCACCACTTCGTCCTTGGCTTGGCGCCTGGTCGTCAAGCGCTGGCCGTGCAGCCGCTCGACCTTCAGCGAGCCGAACAAGCTCTCGCTGCAGGCGTTGTCCCAGCAGTTGCCGCGCCGGCTCATGGAGGCGGTGATGCCGTATTCGGTGAGCACGTCGCGCAAGTCCTTGCTGGCGTATTGGGTGAGTTCAACCCATCGTCGCAACACGTCCGTGATGGAGGTGTTGATGGACGTGAAGAAGAGGAAAGCGAGGCAGTCG
>CAKZXL010000072.1 GCA_937883885.1 uncultured Aquincola sp.
CTGATCAGCGGCGACATCGGCCACCTGGACGAAGCCGGCCGGGTGTATGTCACCGGCCGCTCGAAGGACGTGATCATCCGCGGCGCCCACAACATCGACCCCGGCATGATCGAAAGCGCCCTGCTGCGCCACCCCGACGTGCTGATGGCCGCCGCCGTCGGCCAGCCCGACGCTTATGCCGGCGAGCTGCCGGTGGCCTTCGTCAGCCTCAAGCCCGGCGCGCAGGTCGATGCGCAGGCGCTGGCCGCCTTTGCCGCGCCCTACATCCCCGAGCGGCCGGCCATGCCCAAGCGGGTGGACGTGCTGCCGGCCATACCGACCACCGCGGTGGGCAAGGTGTACAAGCCGGCCTTGCGCGCGCTGGCCACGCAGCGGCTGCTGGAAGAACAGCTGGCCGCCGCCGAGCTGCCGGCGGGCGCCGTGCAGGTGGAGGTGCTGGACACTGTCGCCGGCCTGCAGGTGCAGTTCCACCTGGCGCGGCCGGAGACGGAAGACGCCGTGCGCCGCCTGATGCAACCCTACCCGCTGGCTTACCGCTGCCTGCCCAAAGCCTGAACACCGCATGACCGACAGCCTCCATCTCCACCGCGACGGCGCGGTGCTCACCTTGACGCTCGACGCACCGGCCCGCCGCAATGCGCTGACGCCCGAGATGCTGTGCCGCCTGGCCGATGCGGTGATCGACTTCGCGGCCGACCCGGCCCTGCGCGTGGCGGTGATCACCGGCGCCGGCAGCCAGGCGTTTTGCGCCGGCGGCGACCTGCAGCGCACGCTGCCGCTGATGACCGGCGACCGCCTGGCCGAAGACGACTGGGACCGCCGGCTGCTGGCCGATCCGCTGGTGATGGCGGCCTCGGGCCTGCGCGACTACCCGCTGGACAAGCCGGTGATCGCCGCCATCAACGGCCACTGCCTGGCCGCCGGCTTCGAGCTGATGCTGGGCACCGACATCCGCATCGCGGCCGACCATGCCCGCTTCGGCCTGCCCGAAGTGCAGCGCGCGCTGCTGCCCTTTGCCGGCAGCATGGCGCGGCTGCCGCGCCAGGTGCCGCAGGCGCTGGCGATGGAGCTGATGCTCACCGGCGACCCCATCGACGCCGCCACCGCGCTGCGCATCGGCCTGGTCAACCGCGTGCTGCCGGCGGCCGAGGTGCTGCCCGCCGCCCAGGCCCTGGCCCGGCGCATCGCCGCCAACGGCCCGCTGGCGGTGCAGGCCGTCAAGCGCACGGTGCGCGAAGCCAGCGGCCAGCCGCTGGCCGCGGCCTTTGCACTGGAAAACGAAGCCAAGCGCCAGATCATGGCCACCGAAGACGCCCGCGAAGGGCCGCGGGCCTTCATGGAAAAGCGGCCGGCGGTCTACAAGGGGCGCTGAGCGCCCGGCTGCAGCACCACCCGTTCGACAAAGCGCCGCACGTCCGCCTGCGAGGCCTGCACCGCCGCCTCGTTGCGGCCCACGTGCGTGCCGCGGGTGACGATGCGCCGGGCAGCGGTGCAGGCCACGCCGCGCGAGCCGAAGCTGTCCACCACCAGCGTGGCCAGGCCCAGCTCGTTGAACAGCCGCACCCAGGGCTGCAGGCTGGGCGGCACGCCGTCCCTGCCATGCGCGATGACCACCGCCGGCACCGGCGGCGCGGCACTGGCCGGCAGGCTCAGCTGGGCCGCCCCTCGCAGTACTGGCATGGTCTGTGGTGGCATTGGCCGCGGCGGGCCGTGGGCTTCCTACAATCGTTTGCATGATCGCCATCCACCCCCTGCACGACGACATTGGCACCCCGCTGATGGCCGGCCGTGGCCGCTCGGCGGGGGTGCTTGTGGCAGGCCAGATGCTGCGCTTTGCCGGTCTTCAGCCGGCAGCACATTCCTAGGCCCGGCGATCACCCTCCCCCCTCACGCGCAACTCCAGATCGCCGGGCCCCCAACCCGCGCAGCATCGCGACCATCCCACCGATGGCCGCGCCCTTGGAGCGCCCCATGCCCACCCTCGTCGATGAGCGCACGCTCACTGAACTCGACCACGTCCGCCTGACCCACCTGCTGCAACGGCAAGCGGGCCAAGGCGCCACCGCCGATGCACTGCAGGCCGTGCTGGCCGATGCCCTGGTGCTGCCCACGGCCCGATTGCCCGCCCATGTGGTGACCATGAACTCGCGCGTGTTGCTGGTGGACCTGACCACCCGCGCCTGCTCGACCCTGACGCTCACCTACCCCGCCGATGCCAACGCCGCCGTGCACAAGGTGTCGGTGCTGTCGCCGGTGGGCAGCAGCCTGCTGGGCCTGCGCGTGGGCGACGTCGCCCGCTGGTCGTCGCCCGACGGCCAGACCCGAGAGGCCCAGGTGGCCGTCATCGAGTTCCAGCCCGAAGCGCACGGCGACCTGACGCTGTAGTCAGCGCCCCCGCCGGTCATCCGTCGGCCCTGTGTGCTGCCCTGGCGGGCGGCAGGCCGACGCACGTCGATGCTTTGTGTTCGCAAGGAGTTTCCATGTCCCGCCTTCATTCCATCCTGGCCGCCACCGACCTGTCGCCGCTGGGCCATAACGCGGTACGCCGCGCCGCCATCCTGGCCGCCGAGCATGGCGCCGTGCTCCACGTGCTGCACGTGGTGCCCGCGCAAAGCCCTGAAGCCACGCTGGAGACCGCCCGCGTGCAACTGGGCTGGCTGGCCCGCCAGCTGAACTCGCGCGAAGACCTGGTGGTGCGGGCCGGCGTGGGGCCGGTACTGGCCGTTCGCGCCACGGCCGCGCGGCCCTACCGGCGCGTGATGGTGGCCACCAGCTTCTCGCCCGGCTCACAAGCTGCTGCGCGCCTGGCGGCCGACCTGCATCCCCGCGCACGGCTGCAGCTCGCGCACGTGCTGCGCTTTTCGGGCCAGGACTCGGCGATGCGTGAAGTGGGCGTGCCGCTGCACATCGTGCAGGCCTACCGCCAGCGCGAAGTGCAAGGCACACAGGCCCGCCTGCGCCGGCTGGCCGACCGCATCGGCATCGCACGCGACCGCGTGGAGCATGCAGTCAGCCGCGGGCCGGCCGCGCCGATGACCTTGCGGCTGATCCAGGCCTGGGGTGCCGACCTGCTGGTGGCCGGCCACAGCGGGGGCAGCGCGGTGCGCCGCTGGTTGGTGGGCGACATCCACCGCGAGCTGCTGCGCGGTGCGCAGGCCGACGTGCTGGTGGTGCCTGCCGTGCCCAGCCGGCCCCACGGCGCCGGCGGCCGGATGGGGCTGCCCACGCCCGGCCGCGTGTAGGAAGTTGGCTGACAGGCAGCACGACAAACAAGGACGGCAGGCACGGAAAACGGCCACTTTTGTCACGGTTCTCGGGCTTCTACAGTTCATTCCAACGCAGCGAGACAGCTGCACCCACCAGGAAGAGCCCGATGAACACGACCCAGATCCTTGCCGAGATTCGCGAAGCCAACCTCGGCTACCTCATGCTGGCGCAAAGCCTGCTGCGCGCCGACCGCCAGCCGGCGCTGGAGATCCTGGGCCTGCATGGCCGCGCCGCGGACCGGCTGGTCGGGCTCACCGCATCGGAGCTGTCCAGGCTGGCCAGCGGCAACACGCTGCTGTCGCGCTTTTCGATGGAAGACGACGTGGTGTTCGACCTGATCACGCAGCACGCCAAGCCCGCTGCCAACGGCAGCGCCCTGCGCCAGGCCGCCTGATCCGACTGACTCCGAAAGCACGCACCATGGCACGCACCAAGAGCATCCTGACCGAAGCCAAGCAGATCGAACGCGCGGTCACGCTGATCGAGCTGGGCGCACGCATGCAGGTCCTGGAATCGGAAACCGACCTGAGCTACGAACGCCTGATCCGCCTGTACAAGGAAGTGGCGGGCAAGAGCCCCAGCAAGGGCCAGCTGCCGTTTTCCACCGACTGGTTCATGACCTGGCAGCCGAACATCCATGCCAGCCTGTTCTTGAACATCCACGAGTACCTGAACAAGACCTCGGCGATGGACGAGATCGACGTGGTGATCAAGGCCTACCAGCTGTACCTGGAGCAGACGCAGTCGCAGGGCCTGGAGCCGCTGCTGTCGGTCACCCGCGCCTGGCGGCTGGTCAAGTTCGTCGACAACGGCATGCTGACGATGACCCGATGCAACTGCTGCAGCGGCCACTACGTCAGCCACCCGCACGAGATCGCCAAGCACTTCACCTGCGGCCTGTGCAACCCGCCGGCCCGCGCCGGCAAGGGCAAGGCGGCAGGCGCGCTGTCCACCGCGGCCGAAGCCCTCGCTTGATCTTCATCAGCGCGGCTTGAACCGCCGCGCCGAGCCCCCAGTTTTGTGTTGTCTCCTCCTGGCACCGTCAAACGTGCTTTCAGCGGCCCTTGTGGCCGCTTTCTTTTTGGGCGCGGGGCGGCTTGTGGGTACCGGCGTGGCCGGCCTGGCCGAACAGCGGCCGGGCCAGCAGCGCACATGCAGCGGCAAGACCCCAGGCGGCCGGCCAGCCGCCCAGGCGCAGCGCCAGCGGCACCATCAGCGGCGTGAGGAAGTAGGCGCTGAAGGCCAGGGTATTGCCCAGGCCCAGCGCGGTGCCCACATGCCGCAACCCGGCTTGAACAGCCAGTTCCGTGAAGGCCACGCCATGCCAGGCCGAAGCCAGCATGCCGGCCAGCACGAGGAGGCCCCACAGCGCCCAGCGGCTCAGGGCATGGGCTGGTCCCCCCTGCCCGCCCACCGCCACCGCCCACGCTGCCAGCAACGCCAGCACCCCGAAGAGCACGGCCACCAGCAGGCAGCAGCGCTGCAGGAAGGCGGGCCGGTTGCCGTGGCGGTCGGTCCACGCGCCGCTCCACACCCGCAGCGTGGCGGCGCCCGCCTGGTACAGGAACATCGCCGCGCTGGTTTGCGCGATGCTGAAACGGCCCACGTCGTGCAGGAACACGGCCAGAAAGCTCAACACCGCGATCTGCCCGACGCACAGCGCACCGATGGCCAGCACCAGGCGCCAGGTGGCCCAGCGCCGCAGGGGCGATGCGGCAGCCGCTGCGCCTTGATCCTGCATGGCCTGCGCCGCCGCGGGCGGGGGCTGGCGCAGGCACCACCAGCACGCGGCACCGGCAGCCATGCAAGCCACCGCCAGCACGGCGAAGGCCGCCCCAAAGCCCGCCTCGACGGCCACCGCGGGCACCGCCAGCGCGCCCAGCGCGCCGCCCACCGGCAAGGCGGTCTGGCGGATGCTCATCGCGAGCCCCCGCTCGCGGTCGCTGAACCAGAGCATCACGGCTCTGCCGCTGGCGCCGTTGACGCTGCCGCCGGCCAGGCCGATCAAGGCCATGCCGGTGGCCAGCGCCGCCAGCGAAGGGCGGTGCCCGCCAGCGGGTGAGACGAAGAGGGACAGCCAGGCCAGCACCGCCGCGGTCAGGCCCAGGCCCCACAACAGCACCCGGCGATCGCCCAGCCGGTCCGTCAGAAGGCCCCAGGGCAATTCGCTCAAGGCGATGCCCAGCCCCACCGCGCCGATGGCGATGCCCAGGCCCGAGGTGTCCAGCCCATAGGCTGCCCGCAGCGGCACCGCCGCGGCGGGCAGGCCGGAGATGGTCGCGGAAAACACCGCGTTGCCTGCAAACCCGGCCGCCAGCACCAGCCAGCGTCGGCCATCGCGCCGGCCGCCCGTCCTCATGTCGATTCGTTGTTCCATCCCGCCATTGAAGAGCCCTGCGCCAGATTCAGCAATGCCCGCCGGTACAGAAGACTGATGCATTCGGTGCAATAACATGCCGGCATGGCCAGATACCGAACGACCTTGCCGCCGCCGGTGCTGCATGCCGGCGCGCTCGATGAACTGCAGGCCTTCGTGGCCGTGGCGCAGGCGGGCAGCTTCACCGCGGCGGCGGCACGGCTGGGCAAGGACGGCTCGACGGTGTCGCGCCGCATCGCCGCACTGGAAAGCCGCCTGGGTGTGCGCCTGGTCGAAAGAACCACGCGGCGGGTGGCCTTGACGCAAAGTGGCGCCGCCTACCTGGCCCGGGTGACCACGGTCTTCGATGAGCTGGCCAGCGCCACCGCGGACTTGTCTGCGTCCAGCGAGCAGCCGCACGGGGTGCTGCGCATCACCGCACCGCTGAGCTACGGCCGGCTCTGGCTGGCACCCCTGCTGCCGCGCTTCCTGCAGCAGCATCCACAGCTGCGACTCGACGTGCACTACAGCGACCGGCTGGTGGATGTGGTGGCCGAAGGCTTCGACGCCGCGGTGCGCATCGGCCAGCTGGCGGACAGCTCGCTGGTGGCGCGCCGCCTGGGCGGCATCAAGCGCAGCCTGGTGGCTTCGCGTGCCTACCTGCAGCGGCACGGCACGCCGCAGCGGCCGGAAGAGCTCAGGCAGCACCGCTGCCTGCAGTTCAGCAGCGCCCCGGCCGCTGCCCCCTGGCTGCTGCGCCAGCCCACGCAGCGCGTGAAGCTGGCGTTGCAGCCCGCGCTGGTGGCCGACGACGCGGAGTCGCTGCTGACGGCTGCAGCGGGTGGTGCCGGCATCGCGGCAGTCACCGACTGGCTGCTGGAGAGGCACCCGCTGCGCCGCCACCTGGTGCCGGTGCTGCCCGACTGGGAGCTGGGCGAGGCAGGCGCCATCTACCTCGTCACCCCCGGCACGCGCTTTCTGCCGGCCAAGACCAAGGCCTTCATCGCGTTGGCCGCGCAAGCGCTGCGTCGCTGACCGCCGCCCGCTGGCGGCCACAACGGTTGATGTGCGACAAACCGACAGCCGCCCGTTGGTTCTAAGGTGCGAAACAGCACACGGCACAGCCGTACGCCGTGCGACCGCACAACCTGCCAAAGAGGTGCTCCATGGCGCTCCCTGCCGACACGC
>CAKZXL010000073.1 GCA_937883885.1 uncultured Aquincola sp.
GCATGCATGCCGAGCTGCTGCTGTTTGCGGCCACCCGCATCGAAGCATCTGGCTTGTTGAACCCTGGCTGAAGCCCCGGCGGCGCTTCACAGGTCTTCGTGGAAGCTCGAGCTGCCTGCCCGCCAGTAGGCCGAGATGCGGGCGGCCTCCTTCGGATGTCCGCGCTCGCCGAGCAGCAGGTCGCGCACCTGGGCCATCGTGGCGGCTTCGCCGGCGGCCCAGGCAAAGCCTTCGCCCGCGGGCAAGGGTTGGGCTTGCAGGGCCTGCAGCAGCAGCTCGGGCGTGTCCAGCCATTGCAGGTCCAGCGTGGCGGCGCTGGTCAGCGGGCGGCGGTCGGCTTCGGCCACCAGCAGGCGCACGATGGCGCGGGTGCCGGCCGGCAGTTCCTCCAAGCGGCGGTGCACCGCGGGCAGGGCGGTGGCGTCGCCCACCAGCAGGTGCCAGTCGTAGTCGGTCGGCACCACCATCGAGCCACGCGGGCCGCCGATGGTGGCGGCATCGCCCGGGCGGGCCTGGCGGGCCCAGTCGCTGGCGGCGCCGTGGCCGTGCAGCGCAAATTCGATGGTCAGCTCGCGGCGCGCCGCATCGAAGCGGCGCGGCGTGTAGTCGCGGCGCACCGGCTCGGCGTCGGGCGTGTCGCCGGGCAGGATGAACTTGACGTGGTCGTCGAAGCCCAGCGAGACGAAGTCGGCCAGCGCCTCGCCACCCAAGGTGATGGCGACGAAGCCGGGGCCCAGCGGCTCGGTGCGCAGCACCGTCAGCTCGCGGCGGCGCAGTTCATGGCGCACACGTTGCACGCGGCGGGTGGGCAGGGTGGGGGTGTCGGTGGTCATGGTGGATCAGATAGGTGACAATGTCATCCATCATGAGACCTAAAGTTGACAATGTCAACCATGCCGCCGCTGATGAGGTCTTCGACGCGATCCATGCGCTGATGCACCTGTACCGGGGCCGGCAATACCGGTTGCTGCGCGAAAGCGCCCACGACATCACCCACCTCGAAGACAAGGTGCTGGGCTTTTTCGCCCGCCACCCGGGCGCAATGGCCGGCGATCTGGCCACGCATTCGGGCCGCGACAAGGCGCAGATCGCGCGGCTGGTCACCGGCCTGAAGGAGCGCGGGCTGCTGCAGGCGCAGGTGGACGAGACCGACCGCCGCAAGATCCGGCTGCACCTGAGCGAGGCAGGCCGCCAGCTGCAGCGCGACAACCAGCGCGCACTGAGCACCGTCGCCCGGCAAAGCCTGGAAGGCCTGAGCGACGCCGAGCGCCAGCAGCTGCTGGCGCTGCTGCAGCGGGTGCGGGCGAACCTGGCCGATGGCGACGGCAGCGGATGAGTTCTAGGCTGGGAACACCACCCGCACGCAAGTCCCGGTCCCTTGCGGCCCGGGCCGCAACTCCACCGTGCCGCGCAGCGACGAGGCGAAGCCCGACAGGATCTTCATGCCCAGCCGCTCGCTGCGGTGGCTGTCGTAGCCCTCGGGCATGCCGCGGCCGTTGTCGGTGATGGCCAGCTCCAGCTGCTGTGCATCCAGCGGCTGCAGGTTCACCACGATGCGGCCGGCCGCGCCCGGCTCGAAGGCGTGCTTGAGCGCGTTGCTGATGACTTCCAGCACGATCATCGACAGCACCGTGGTGCGGTCGATGTCGAACACCAGGTCGGCTGCCTGGACCTGGCATTGCACCTGGTCGGCTTCGGCCGCCTGCAGGATGTCGTTGCACATCTCGCGCAGCCGCTCGGCCAGCGGCTGGTCGGCGGCGGCCGGGTCGTGCAGGCGGCGGTGGATGTGCGAGAAGAGGTTGAAGCGCCTGCGGGCTTCGCGCAGGGCGGCGGTGGCCTCGGGGTTGTGGCGCAGTTGCCGCTCCTGCACCGCCAGCACGCTGCCCACCAGGGTGAGGTTGTTGGCCACGCGATGCTGCAGCTCCTGGAACAACGTGGTGCGTTGCGCCAGCAGCGCCTGCGAGCGTTCCTGGCTTTGTTCCAGCTGCCGCGTCACCTGCGACAGCAGGTCGATGACCACGATGTCCACCACGCTGATGAGCAAGAAAAAGCCGATGGCCAGCGCCGAGGTGCCGTCCAGCGCGAAGCTCTGGCGCGGCACGATGAACCAGTACCAGGCCGCCAGGATGGACAGCAGTCCGCACAGCGCGCCGGGCCAGCGCCCGCACACCACGGTGCTGAGCAGGATGGCCGGAAAGAAGGTGAGGAACGGAAAGCCGTTGCCCAGCATCGGGTCGACGGCGAAGCGCGCGACGAGCGCCAGCACGAACGCCCCGATGGCCACCGGGTAAGCCAGCAGCGGGCGGGCGTGGAAGCGCGCTGTCCAGCGGATGAAGCGCAGCGTGAGGCTGGGACGCGGTAGGTCGACCATCAAGACATCGGTGGGCTGACGGCCATCATATCTGTGCGACGTGCTAATGGTTGCCGCGGCGGCGGTCGGTGGCGGCCGGTTTGCGGGGCGCCGCACCGGCCGCATTCAACTGGTCCAGCCACAGCAGCGCATCCACCTGTTGCACGAAGTGGTCCAGATAGCCGGGCGAGAGCTCGCCCATCAGACGCAGGGCCCGGTGCACCAGCTGCTGCGAGTTCAGCGGCCCCGCGTTGTCGGGCACCACGGCCAGCGACTGGCTGAGCCGCCGCTCGGCGCTCAGGCGCGACCAGGTGCTGCGGAAGTCGCGCAGCGTGCGCAGTTCCGGCTCGGCGGGCGCATGGGCGGCCAGCGCGGCCAGCAACTGGCCCAGCGGGCTGGTGGGGGCGGGCGCTGCGGGGCGTGCGGCCGCCGCCACCGCAGCAGCGGGCGCTGCAGCGCGCAGCGCGTCGTCATAGGCCGCCGCCAGTTGCTGCAGCCGCTGCGCCAGCCGCTCGGCCGCCAGGCCGTGGTGGCCGGCCGCCCGCTGCGCCATCGCCTCGATCAGCCGGAAGCGCACCGGGTCGTGGCGCTGCGCGCCCTGGGCGCGGCGCTCGGCCAGCCAGTCGGCCAGGGGCGCGGTGGCGGTCTCAGTCACGGCGCGGGGCGGGGGTGGCAGGGGCGGGCGCCGCGGCCGAGGCGGCCCGGCCCGGCCGGGTCGCGCCGCGGGCGGGGCGCTGCATCGGCGACATCTCCACCCGGCGGTTTTTCGCCCGGCCCTCGGCATCGGCATTGCTGGCCACCGACTGCTGGGCGCCGAAGGCCGCCGCGAACACGTAGGGCGCCGGCAGACCTTCTTCGATCAAGGCGCGTGTGACGGTGAGGGCGCGCTGGGCCGACAGCTCCCAGTTGTCCTCGAAATGCTTGCTGCGATCGCGCACGCCGCGGTCGTCGGTGAAGCCGCTGACCATCAGCATCTCGTCGCGTTCCTTCAGGTAGGCGGCCAGCGGCCGGGCCAGGCTGCGCAGCAGGCGCCGGCCCTCGGGCTGCAGCTCGGCCGAGTTGAACTCGAACAACAGGCTGCCGCTGATGCCGATGCGGCCATCCACCAGCGAGACGCGGCCGGCCGCCAGCGGCCCGGCCAGCACCTGTTCCAGCGTCTGCCGGCGCTGGGTTTCGGCCTGGCGCTGCGCCACCTCGGCCTGCAGCCGGTGGCTCAGGTCCAGCTGCTGGCCCACCACATAGACCAGGATCAGCACGAAGGCGCCCAGCAGCCCGGCCATCAGGTCGCCGAAGGCGGCCCACACCGGCGCGCCGGCCTCCTCGGCGCCGTCTTCAGGGGTGTCCCAGGCCAGGCTCATGCGTCGCTGCCGGCCAGTGCGCGCTGGCGGCCCAGTTGCTGCAGGTCGTGCACGATCTGCTGCTGCGAACTGATGCTGAGGTCGATGACCTCACGCGCCTGCGCCACGTAATAGGCCAGCTGCTCGTCGCTGCGCGCCAGCGACTGGCCGAGCGCGGTTTCGATGCGCTGCAGCTGCGCGCCGAGCTGTTCGCTGGTCTGGCTGAACTGCTGCACCGCGGTGCCGAAGGCTTCGCCCAGGCTGGCCACTTCCACCGCGCTGCCGGTCAGCTGCGCGGCCACCTCGGCCATGCGGCCTTCGTGCGCTTCGGTACTGGCGGCCAGGCGCTGGCCCAGGCCGTCCAGCAGCTCGGCCGACGAGGTCACCAGCGTGTCGATGGCCTGGCGCTGGCCCTGGCTGGCGTGCTGTACGGATTCCAGCAGCGTGCCCAGGGTCTGCAGCACGCGCTCGCGTTCGGCCAGCATCGCGTTGTCGCGGGCCATGCTGTCGCTGAGCTTGTCGCGCAGCTCGTGGATCACCTCTGCCGCGGCGCGCGGCGCATCGGCCGCCGCCTGCAGCACCGTGCCGATCTCGGCCAGCGTGCGCTGGCCGGTCTGCTCAAAAGCCTGCTGCAGCGTACCGGCCATGCCGTTCAACTGGCCGGTCCAGGCCGCCAGGCGCTGGGCATCGGCCTCGGCCAGGCTGCTCTGCAGGCCGGCATGCACCCGCTCCACCGATTGCAGCAGCGCCGCGGCCTGCTGCGCAAAGCCGCTGGCGGCGGCGTCCATCGCCTGCTGCAGCGCGGCGGTGGCCTGCTGCTGCTGGTGCTGCAGCGTCTCGGCGGTGGTGAGCTGCAGCGCCTGCAGCTCGGCCGCAGCGGCCTGGTGCAGGCGCTGCTGTTCGGCGGCGCTGGCTGCCTGCGCCCGCTGCTGCTCGGCCACCGTGGCCTGCTGCAGCCGCTGCTGCTCAGTGGCCAGGGCTTGCCAGCGGTTGGCCACGGATTCGGCGGTGTGGTCCAGCCGCTGGGCTACCGCGTCCACCATCGCGGCGGAACGCTGCTCCAGCCGCTCGGCCAGCGCATCCAGCCGCGTCTGCCAGTGCTGCGCCTGGCCGGCCTGTTGCTGCTGGTGGTCGGCCAGGGCGCGCTGCCAGTGGTCGGCCACGCGGGTGTGGGCGCTTTCCACACGCTCGGTCAGCGCCTGCAGCTGGCGGTCCAGGCCGCCGGCCAGCGTGGCCTGCAAGGCCTGCGTTTCGCGGGCGATGCCGGCCATGGTGGCTTCCACCACCGGTTGCAGCGTGGCGCCGGCGGCGCGGGCGCTGGCGGCCAGGCTCTGCTCCAGAGAGCGGCCCACCGACGCGGCCAGCTGGGTATAGGCCAGACCCGCCTGTTCATGGAAGCGGGCCTGCTCGTCGGCCAGCCGGCCGCCCAGCGTCTCGCCCTGGCGCTCGATGCCGGCCATCAAGGCCTGCAGCCGGTCCACCAGCAGCGGCAGCGTCTCGGCCTGCTGCTGCAGCAGGCGCAGCTGTTCGTCACGGCGGTGGGCTTGCGAATGCACCCGAAGCGGGCCGGCGATCAGGCTGTCCAGTTGCTGCAGCACCTGCAGCCGCTGGCGGCGCAGCAAGGCCGACATCAGCCCCAGCATGGCCGAAGCGGCGATGCCCGCCACCGAGGTGCCGAAGGCCAGCCCCAGGCCCTTGACCGGCGCCGACAGCGAGGCGCGGATCGACGCCAGGTCGGTGGCGCTGTCCAGCGCCAGGCCGGTGCCGTTGAGCGTGACCACCATGCCCAGGAAGGTGCCCAGCATGCCCAGCAGCACCAGCAGGCCGGTCAGGTAGGGGGTGAGTGCGGGGCCGGGGAGGGCGCTGCGCTCACCCTCGATGCGCAGCCGCACCGGCTGGCGCAGCGCCGCGGGCAGGCGGACCAGCCAGCCCGCCAGGTCGGCCTGCGGCGCCGCCGGGTCGGCCAGCGCGGCCTGCAGCGCTTCGGTGGCGGCGCGGTGGCGGCGCAGCTCCAGCGCGCCGGCCAGGTAGGTGGCGGCGATCAGCGCCATCATCAGCAGCGCCAGCGGGCTGCGGCCGGCATAGCCCGCGGCCACCCAGGCGATGGCGCCCAGGCCGGCCGCGAACACGGCATGTGGAAGGTGTCGGTTCATGTGCTTGCGTGTCGCTGCGCGGTGGCCAGGGCTTCGAGCAGCCCCTGCACCGGTTGGAATCGGATCTCGAGTTCGGCCAGCAGCACGGCCTGCAGGTCCTGCTCGAAGCCGGGCTGCCCGCTGCGGCGCAGGCGCTCGAAGTGCTTGCCCAGCCAGCCCGGCACGGTGGCCAGCAGCCGCTGCTCCTGCGGCGCCAGCACCTGTTCCATCACCGCGTCCACCTCGGCCAGCCGCGCCATGGCGGGTGAGCGGGCGGCCAGCTGCCGGCGCAGGCGCTCGCGCAGCGGCGCGATGGCGCGTTCCATGCCGTTCTGGCGGCTGCTGCAGTGGCGGCGCCAGGGCGCATAGCCTTCGGCGTCCTGGGCTTCGCGGGCTTCGTCAGCGGGCTCGACCAGCCAGCGCGTCAGCTGCTGGCGCACCTGCTCCGCGTCGGCGTGGGGATCGTTGGCCGGCTGGCGTGTGGCGGCGGGTTCCGGCGCAGCGGGGCCGCCTGCCGGCCCCAGCGCGCCGTAGAGCGAAATCGCGTCGGCCCAGCCCACCCAGTGCGCCAGGCGCTGCGCGAATTGCAGGCGCGACTCGGGCACGTCGGCCTCGGTCAGCCGCGCCAGCAGCCGCACCAGAGCAGCCCCGGTGATCTCCGCGCGCCGGGGGGCGCGCGCCATCGCGCCAGCAGACATTCGGGTCGGGAAAAAACCCGGCAGTCTACCTGCTTGTCACCTGCGGGCGCAGGCGGGGCCCCTCAGCCCCGCCGGGCCGCCCCAAGGGGCTGAGAGCCCCCCC
>CAKZXL010000074.1 GCA_937883885.1 uncultured Aquincola sp.
ATCGTCCAGGAATACCAGCAGGCGTACCTCTTCGGCACCCACCCTCCAGAGTTCTTCCACCGGCACGCGCTTGCTTACGACAGTGAGCACCCGACCGAGGGGCTGCGCGAGATGGTCGAGTTCGCTGCGAAGAACCCGCCAGGCAAGCCCGAGATGTTCGGTGGCTCCAACATGCCATTCCAGATGCCCGGGTTGGGCTTTGACGCCGGCCAGCCTGCACGCGGACCGAACGCGCGCTCAGTCGACAAGGACAAGGAAAAGCGCAAGAAGAAGGCGGCCCACAAGGCGAAGATGCGGAACAGGCGCTGAAGCCTTCTTCGGCAGGAGCGGCCGGCTCTGGGCTTCAGTTCAGGTGCCGCGCCTTCTTAGTCGACAGCAAACGACGCGTTCCGTGGCCCCTTGGCCAAGCTGCATGAATGGGCCGTCGACGCCACGGTGAATCCTCACCACCGGAGCACGCGGGTACGGGGGCGGAGCGGCACCACGCGCGCACTACGATTGCAACCATCCTGGCTGCTCAAGGCGTCGACATATGAAGTTCAAGGTGGCGGGGCTGCTGGCGGCCTCGATGGTGGTGTGCGCGCCTGCTGGTGCTGCGTACTCCCTCCATGACTTCACGTTGCTCGGCTCGTCCAATGTGTCCCTGCACGGGATCAATGACCTGGGAGCGATGGTTGGCAGCGTGTACAACGGCGAAACGTCCTATGGCTTCATCGTTCGCGGCGATGAGGTCGAGAGGATTTCGGACTCCACGTTGGGCGACTACTTCATACCCTGGGGCATCAGCAACACGGGGGCTGTCGCAGTCAGCGTTTCTGGAGCTGCCGACAACACGACGCGCGCCTATCTATACGAGGGTGGCAAGTTCACGTTGGTGGGCGAGGACATGTACGTCCGCGGGATATCGCCCGATGGCGCCTATCTGACCGGTTACTCCAGCGCGGGGTCCTTCACATACGACATCGCTCGCAGGCAGTTCAGCGCGGTGCCTGAGCTCGCCCTTCTACAAGATGTGAACAGCCATGGCGTCGGTGTCGGCCAGGTGCCGTTGCCTGTTGAACCGCCGTACTACTGGAGCACCGAAGCAGGGGCCATGGTGGACCTGTCGAGCGGTTCAGTACGGACTCTGAGATTTGACACGACCACCGACCCGTACCGGCCAGGAGCAACACGCCTGCGCGGGATCAACGACAGGGGGGATGTTGCCGGCTGGGCAACGGCGGACGACTTCACCTTCGGCTTCCACTACAGCGCGGATGGCGTGCTTGAGCGATTTTCGATGCCGGGGGCGAGCACTACGTGGGCGCAGGGCTTGAACAACGCCGGTGTGATCGTCGGCTACTACTTCCTGGAGAGCGATGTCGACGTCGCGCGCGCCTTCATCGCGATGCCGTCCCCTGTGCCTGAACCTGGGGCCGCATGGCTGCTTGCGCTGGGTACGGTGGGCCTTGTTGCCGCCGCGCGTCATCAGCGCGCCTCCCTGCCGTCAGCGCTAGCTGAGAGTTCAAGCTGAGTGCTGCGGCAGGGCGGGGCAGCCGCTTCCGGGCGGCAAGCGCCAAAGGCGGGCTGGAAGCCGCGGGCGTAGGGGCAACAGGGCGCTCACACGGCGCGGCGCGACGCGGACGTAAGTCGACCTGTTCGACGTCAACCGAGAGGGGTGGGTGGCCATGGCGATGCCGGTGCCGCGTCGACGCCTAGTCCCCCAAGGCCGCCGGCTCAACTCTGACAGCCGTGGCATATAGCCCTATACTTGGATGCGTCGCAAGTGCAACGCAACGCTTCCAGCCCATGAAGTCCGCCACCTTCCCATCTCTGCGCGTCGAGGTCGAGCTGCGCGAGGCCGCCGAAAGTGTTCTCCAGGACGGGGAATCGCTGTCCGGATTCATCGAGGCCTCGGTGCGGGAGACCATCGAGCGCCGGCGCAACCGCAACGAGTTCATCGCCCGGGGCCTGGCCGCGCGCGAGGACTTCGCCCGCACTGGGATTTCCTTCTCGGCCGACGAAGTGCACGCGGAACTGAAGAGCCGACTTGATGCCGCCCGAAAGCGGCTCCGCGGTTGAACTTCGAGGTCCGCTACCTCGACGCGGCACGCACTGATCTCATCCGGCTGTACGACTATCTGGTCGACAAGGCCGAGACGATCGAGGACCTGGCGCGGGCCGACATCGCCTATGACGCGATCGTGAGCGCGATCGACAGCCTGAGCCGCACCCCGTTCGTCTACCGCAAGGCCGCCGAGAGCCCTTTCTTGCGCGAGTTGCTGATCCCGTTCGGCGCCGCGGGTTACGTTGCACTCTTCGAGATCGTCGACGCCCACCGGGTGCACGTGCTGGCCATCCGGCACCAGCTCGAAGACGACTACCACTGAAGGCGTCGGCACTGCACGTTCGGCGTCGCAAGCGGCGAGGATGGGCCCGTGCTGAGTCCGCAGACGCGCGCTCACACGGCGCGTGCGCGACGCGTCCGTGAGTGGACCTGCTCGAGGCCGGCCAAGATAGGTTGGTTGGCCAAGGAGATGCGGTGCCGCATGGAGGCCTCGATCAGGTGCGGCTCGATGTCCTGGTCAGCCCACCAGGTCCGAGCTAAGTCGAGCATGTTGCCGAACGGTGCCCCGTCCTTCAACTGAGTCTTGGGCACGAGGTCGATGCGCTCCCCTTCTTCGACGAGCACGATGGCGGCAGGGATGTTGCCGCTGCGCAGGGCGGCCTCCAGATGCGTAGAGCCCGGTCCGAAGGTGCCCGTGCGGTCCGCGCAGCCGAACGCGTCCTCCTGGTTGTTCAGCCGGCAGTAGCCGCTTCGGATGTACAGGCGCAGCAGCTCGGCGGTCTCCTGTTCCAGCTCCGTTGGCCAGCTGTAGCGGATGAGCGCGTACGGCGCGTAAAGCTCGACGTCGGGGCGTTGGCAGGCCACGCCGGCGGCGATGAAGTCGCGGCAGAGCTGCATCGCGTAACGGCTCATCAGCATGTCGAGCCCTACCGAGGGAAGGTCCAGATGGATTGAGCGCAACGCCGCGGCGTGCTGGCGTACGGGGTCGGTGTACTCAGCGAAGGCGGCCTTGAGCCACTCGACGCCGGCTTCCCCATGCGGAATCGGTTCTTCGCTCATTGTGGGCACGATCGACACGGGTGGCGCTTTGTCAAAGTCCCAGCCGGCGTGCGCGAGGCCTGGCGCCAGTCGCCACTGAGCCCGTCGAGGATCGCTCGATGGTGTCATTCATCAAGCGCGCGTTGTGCCGTGCGGCGAAAGGCTTCGACCACTTCTTCAGGAAATCCTCGAAGCCTGTCGGTTGCATCGCGCTCTCCGCAATCAGCGCGCCCGCAGACCAACGGATGTGCCATGTGCCTTGTGGGCCGCCGCCGAGGCCAGGGCGCATGTCCTCTGGGTCCATGCACAGGGCCTCCGTCAGGTAGTGGAACCACAGGTCACACCGCGCGGTGACCGAGGCGCACGAATCGTCTCGGCGACGTCCGCGCAAGTCGATGCCGGCGGCGTCCACCTGTGCGATCCACTCGATGCCGTCCACGGTGCCTGCAAACGGGTCCAGCTCCGTGGGCTCCCAAACTGCATCGACGCTGAGGTACTCACCTGCGGCGAGGAAGCTCCATGCCTTGGCCAGCCTGCCCATTGAGCCGAGGTCGAGGACGCAGGCGGCGTAGCTCTGTGCGCCTTGCCGCTCGCGTTCGGCCGTGGCGTGCGCCGACTCCTCCGTGATGACCAGTTCCTGGTAGACGGTAACGCCTTCAGCCAGGCGCTGCAGCGCCAGGTCCACGGACAGCGGCCCACGGTCGTGCATCGTCGGGAGCGTTTCGACGATGCCGGTGAGAAAGCCGCGAAGGAAGGGGGTGTTCATGGTCTGTCGGGCAAGGATGGGGTCTCAGAGGCTTGCGCGTCGCATCCGTGGGTTTGAGCGCGGCCCCGTGGGCTGCGGGATGAGGATGTCGACCGGGGTCTGGTGCTCCTGGACGGCGGCCACCGGCAGCGGCTGGCAGACCGGTTGCTGCAACGCAGGCGGAGCCGCCGCGGCGTCTGGCGTCGACGCAGGTGCATTCGCGCTGGACGTCTTCTTGGCGGGGGCCTTCGTTGACGACGACGCCGGGGCTGCCCGTTTGCTGGAGCCTCCGCGGGCAATGAGATCGTTCATCATCGCGTTGGCAGTCAGAGCCTCGAACTGCACACGCTGGTCGGCGCTCTTGCAGGCGAACTTCAGGAAGCCCATGGCGTCCATCGGCTTGCGCGCGCCGAGATCCCACTGGCGACTCGGCACCTTGGAGATGGAGTCGCCGGCCTCAAGCCGGGCACCGAACTGCTTCAGGTCCCCTTCGAAGACCGCCAGCTCCAGGGGCAGGGCGCCCAGCGTCCTGGCGGTGATGGCGCGGAATTGCGCCTGCTTGGTGTCACTGCGGATGACGAACTTGATGAAGCCGAAGAGGTCCATCGGCTTCTTCGCTGCCTTCCACTGGCGGCTCAGGGCGTCCTGAGGGCTCGCTCGAGTGGTCTCCAGCAGGGCCTGGAACCCCTCCTGGTGCTCCAGGGCGACCGCCATCTCCACCGGCAACAGGGTGACGAAGCCGTTGCCTGCGTGCGCGCGCAGCGGCCCGCGCTTGCAGTGCATCTGCACCTGCACGGTCGGGTCGATGTAGCCGGCCTGCGCGTATGCGCGCCACAGGCGTGCGGGGTCACCGCGGCCAGACCACGACGAGGTCAGAAAGAACGGGACCAGCTCAGCTGGGTCCGTCCCGCAGGGGATACCCCTGGCGATGCAGTCCAGGACGAAGTTCACCTGGTTGGCGTAGCTCTGCTGCGCACCCTGGCGCCAGGCGGATTCGTCCGCGCGCGCGAAGTCGAAGGCAGTCTTCAGCGCATTGAAGTGACGTCTGCTGAGGTCGTTCATGCGGAACCTGTCGTACCAGTCGCTCAAGAGTGCTCGGGTCCGGGTGCTGCCGCCCTCATGCGCGCATGCGGCGACGAGCCGGCTGCGCGGCGCGAGCCAGCGGGTCGGCCGCAGCGAGCGGGTCGGCGGCGCGGGTCATGGCCGACTGCATCGACGCCTGGGTGCGTAGCTCAGGGCGCACGGTGTCGGGCAGTTCCACTGGGATCGAGAAGCGTCTGGCCAGGTCCACGAATCGCCAGAGGTCGGTCACCTCTGCAAGCCGCTGGGGGTTGCGAGCTAGGGCCGGGCCGATGATGTCCTTGCGCTGGTCGATGGGGCGGATGGAGCCGATGCTCACCAGGCCGGCTTCGATGAACATGGCGCGGTAGGCCGTGATGACCTCGGCAGGCATCTCGAAACGCTTGAGCTGGCGACGAACCTCGTCGTCGGAGTTGGCGCCGCTCTCACCGTCGAGGGTCGCCAGACCGTTGGGGCAGACGTTGGGCTTGCTCAGGTAGTCGTGCTCGAGCAGGGACTTGCGAAGGAAGTCGATATTCGGGCGGGCCCGGTTGGCCAGGTAGCTGACCAGATCGATGAGGCCCGCGGCCATGCTGCGGGTCTTGCCTGCGGGAGCGGAGGCGAGCTCGCGCATCCCTGCCGTGACCATGTCGTCCAACAGGACGACGGCCTTGCCGGCGGGGAGCTTCTGCACCATGTGCAACAGCGTGTTCACCCGGCTCAAATTCATGCGGGGTTCGCTGCCATCCAGCGTGAACGGGCTTGCCCGGAACGTCGGGCGCAGCGCCTCGAGGTCGGCGGCGAACTCCTTCCATGCCGGAATGTCGCGCAGGCAGACGACAGCGACGTCGATGTCGCGCACGCCAGGGCGGGATACCAGGTCCTCGAAGAGCTCCTGGACCTGCTCCTTGCTGGCCGTCGAGAAGCGCTTGGACCGTTCCGTGCTCGGGTTCATCAGCATGGCGCGGCGCACCTGATTGGCAGAAAGCCAGTCGTAGTCGCAGCTGCCAATGAAGTTGTCCGCCTGCACCTCGGTCATCACCGCCAGGACGCGCTGGGCGAACTCCTTGCTGCTCGGTAGTCCGTCACGGAGGGACTTCGGGGAGACCCACGGGCCGTGGCGCCGCGGAACGTATCCGGGAGAGGAGCGGACGACCTTGAACTCGAAGTCGTCCGCCTTGGCGGGGTCGATCACATGCAAGACCGCGACATGGGCGTAGACCGCATCACGCAGGTTGTACTCGTAGCTCTTGCAGCCCTCGGCCAGCGGTCGCCAGGCCAGCTTCGCAAGATCCTCGCTGCAGCCGAATTTGGCGACCCGGTCCGCCATGGAGCCGATGGTGGCGAAATCCTTGGGCGTCCACCGCTGCCAGTGCTGCGGTGACGCCGGGTCGGCGCTGGACGCCTGCAGGCGCTTCAGCCCGCGCGTCACGAGCGAGGTCACCTCGGCGTCCGACAGCTTCAGGACGGTCTTTGGTGGCGGGTCGAACTTGTCGTTCCAGGGCTCCGCAAGGATGCGGCTGGCTGCGGTCAGAATCTGCTCGGTCGACGACGTGCTCAGGTCGCCACGGAGCACTTCTACGAAGCGTCCGACATGGTGCTGCTCTAGGTAGGCCTCGTGAGCCTCCAGGTTGCGCGCCGAGACGGCGGCTTCGGACATCAGGTGCTCGGGGACTTCCCCGGCGAAAACGACAGGCTTCATGTGGCTTCACCTCGAGCGAGGTGTGGTGACGGAATGGAACTGGGCAGCTGGCTGCCAAGCAGCGTCAAGCCACTGCACAGACGGTATTCTATACGCTGTTTAACGGCAAGTGGTCGCGGTTGTACGAACCCCTCCTTGCCAGCCTGCGGCCCGACAAGGCGCGCGCCGCGAGCCGACGCCCGGGTTCGGCTCCCGCAACTGTTTCCGGCCCGCTGACGGCTTACGACTGGTTCTCGTCGGCGCTGCGGCCGCCACCCCTGCCTCGGTGCAGTTGTGACGGGCCCGAAAGTCCGGCGGCACGCGATCGGCGTCCTGTGGATGCCGCCGAAGGCGCCGGGCTCCTACGCGTGGATGACAAGGGTGTGCGCCCGAATTGAAGAACAAGCCCCGCCCGCCGGCAGGACCACTGTGCTGCCTGGCGCTCGCCACCCGATGGTTACCAGCTACGGGATTGACCCGTGGGGTTTAATGGTGCCGTGTACAGCGACCGCGCTCGCCATTCGGCGCCACCTGCACCGCGCCCTGTTAACGCACGCGCAGCACTCCGCCGGCCGAGACGCTGGGGATCGAGGGCTGCCGTGCCACCCTGCCGCCCTACACCGCGCGGGCCGCGCGCCGGCGCACTGGTGCCGATGACGGTGCTGTGCCCGCTCCCCCGGCCGTCAGCTGGTGGTTCAGCAGGTACTCGCGAACGAAAGCGCCGGGCGCCGATGGGGCATTGACGTGCAACGCCCAGGCGAAGTGCTCAGGGTTGACCGCGTAGGCCATGTCCAGAGCCTCTCGCGCGTAGCGGCAGATGTCCCAGTTCCTTGCTGCCAGCCCGACCAACCCTTCCATCCGGCCATCCTCGAAAGCACTGGGGTCCCTTTCCCTTCCCTCAGCCGTGCTGCACAGGTAGTCGAGGAAGTCGGACTTGCTCAGCGAGCGCGTGCTGTGGCTGGAGTCCCGAGGGCTGACCTCCAAGACCGCCTCGAGCATGGCGAGGCGGCCCTTGAACATGCACACCTCGGCGAACGACGCCACCATGGGGTTGGCAGCGTCGAGTGGGTTGCCGTTGCCGATGGAGATGCCCGTCTCGATGGACCGGTAGGCGAGTGCCCCTACGAGCCTGCCGTGGCATCCCTCCAGGACATCGACCAGGAGCTGCGTGGAGCCCTCGGGACCGTCCAGGACCAGGCGAGCGATGAGCTCCATCGTCGTCCGATGGTCCAGCTGTGTGCGCCAGGCGATGTCACGCAGGCGGTTCTCGTAGTAGGAAAGCGGCAAGGGCTCCATCGGTACCTCAGGGATGTTTCAAGGGCTTCACAGCGCGCGATGCGCGCGCCGAGGCTGGGGCGCCTGCGCGGGCGCGGCCGGGCCAGCGTTGATGCTCCGATTCATGGACGCCTCTGTGACGATCGCCGACATCAGCGGGCCCAGCGCCGGATTCGGGGTCTTGGCCCAGATGAAGCCGTGGATGTCCCCAATGACCGAACCGTCCTTCGAGCGGGTGTTCTGGGTCAGGCGCCAGTCCCGAGTCGGCACCAGCGACTCATCGGCGCCGGACTCCATGAGCGCGCGGAGAGAATCCAGGTTGCCGTTGATGACCGCCGCCTCGAGCGGATGAAGGAGCCCGGAGCTGCCGACGTCGACCGCGTCCTGGAACGACACCATCTGGTTCGGGTCGATGAGCCCGCAGTCCAGGTACTGGGCCCACAGCTCTCGGCCGGTTTCCTGGCGAGCCCAGTCGTGGCGGCGCAGGAACTGGATGAGCACGCTGCCGGCGGATGAGCCGCAGCCGATACCCTGCTCCATGGCGAGCTCGCACTGACGCCGGGAGTACGCCAGATTCATCTTGGCCACCCGGCGAGCGTCATCCGTCGACGCCGCCTCGGCGCGCGCGGCGAAGATGAACGAGTTGACCAGGTCGTCGCGATGCTGGTCGGGGGTAACGAGGCGAGCCGTCACAGCGAAGCTCGCCGGCGCCGTGGTGATGATTCAGCGCAGCCGTCAGGGCTGGGGTCGGGTACTGTGGCGTTGGCGCTGGACGCCCGAATCCGCCGGTGCATCGACGCCTCGCGCAGCGAGGCCACCATCGCGGCCTGAATCTCCGAGACATTGACTTCGTCGGCAATCAGGGCGTGGATGTCGCGCAACTCGTAGGGCTTGTCGTCATCGTCTGCCTCGTCCCAGCAGCCCTGGTAGCGGACTTGGTTGTTCGCCGTCGGCACCAGGCGCTCATCGGCGCCAGCGTCCAAGCAGGCCCTGAAGAAGTCCAGGTGGGCCTCGGAGATGGCCGCCTCGAGCGGCAACAGCACGTTCTCCGGGGCATGGTTGAGCTGGAGGTACTTCGCCCGCACGTAGGCCTCAAAGACTTGAGTGACATGCAGGTTCCCGTACCAGCCGGCGACCTCAAGGAAAACGGACATGGGTCCGTTGGGCGCCACCGCCACCCCTTGCTCGATGAGGCGCCGGCATTCTTGTGCCTGCGCCGCGCAGGCCGCCGAGTCTGCCCCCTTCGGCTGCAGCCTGGCCAGGTGAAGCAGGTGTCGCAAGGTGGCGCGGTGGACGTCCGGCGTGGGCGTCGTCGCGGCACCTTCAAGGAGCGGCGCGGTGGTCTCGCAGGCATTGGGCATGGTCGTTTCCTCAGAGTGCGCGGCTTCGGCGCGCCACCCAACGTTCGTTCGGCGCACCACTGGTTGCGGAGACGACAGCGGGGCCGACGTCCGTTTCGGGGCCGGCGCACCGCCGCATGACCGACTGCATGTTGTGCACACGCAGCGACGCCCTCCAGACTTCCGGCGCCTCACCCAGCATGTCGGCGAGCGACAACTCGATGAGCGTCTGCAGCTCGCCGCCGTGGCCGGCCACCTCCGGTGCCGCGCGCTCAAGCGCGTCGATGAAGGCCACCGCCTTCTCCCCGCCCACCGACGGAAAGTTTTTGAAGGACAGGCCGACCGACGCGGCGCGCTCCGACGACGAGTCCAGGGTAGCCTTCACCAACCAGCGCACGACGTCCTTCATCTCGGCCTGGTCGGCGCCGTCGGCCGTGGCCGTCAGGCCCACCGGCTTCAGCTCTGCCAGCGAGTACGCCAGGCCCATGAACGCCGGCCCCACCTGCTCGGCAGGAAGCGACACCCAGCGGTACAGGTTCGCCTCGACCGACTGCAGGAGCCAGGGCTGACGGGCCATGCCCGAGCTCTTGAGCACCTTGAGGAAGTCGACGGGGTCGTAGTTCGTCCCGTTGAACGGCTTCGAGGAGTCGCCCGCCGGCAGCAGCGGGGAGATGTTGAAGGCAGCCAACAGGGTGTTGGCTACACAAGTGTGCAGCTGCTTCGCCGTCTGCCCGCGGCACGACAGGAAGCTTGCCGGCCGGCGAGTCGCCGGGAAGCTTGCTGCGCGATGGTCATCCAGCTCCAGGATGGAGGTCAGGATGCCCGGGCGCGGCATGTGCAGGTTCGGCGCAAAAGAGCCCAGCAGTGTCTTCCCCTGCATCTGGTGGTACTTCGCGTCCTTGCCGCGTGGGGACGGCGCCTCTGCGGTCAGGCCCGTACGGACGCAGTGATGCCGCGCAAACGTGCGCAGCTTTTCCAGCGGCACGCCGTGGCATAGCCGTGGGAACTGCGCCCGGGGCGTCGCCCCGATGACCGAGGCGATGGGCCCGAACTCGGCGCCGCTGGCGAAGTGCAGGCTCTTGACGAAGATGCGGTTGTGCATCAGCACCGGGTGCTCGACGAGCAGGTTGCTCAGGCGCCGCTGCGCCATGGCCATGAGATCGGCGGGCGCGTCCTGCGGAAGCTGCGACTCAGGGATGCGCAGCAGGCGCAGGCAGGCCAGGACCCGGTCCATCACCTCGCCGTTGGCCAGAGCCGTCAGGAGCATCCCGACGTCCTGTGAGTTCAGGTGGTCCTTGAAAAGCACCGGGCGGAAGATCAGCACGCCGGTGTGCACGCTGTCGTGACTCTCATCCCACGAGTCCGCTGCACACGCCTCGTCCAGGAATGCGTTCAGCTCGGCCGCGGTGCCGGCGGCGCGGGCATCCAGCATGGCGATGTCATCGTCGTTCAGGTTCACAGAGAGGCCCTCTTCGCGCGGCGCGCGGTCGTCGTTGTTGTCGGAGTCGGCGTGGCAGCGGCCTGGCGCAGCATCAGCGCCTCCGTGATGCTGGACACCAGCTCGGCGCGCATCCAGTCTGGGTGCGGCGTACTACGCGCCATCTCGAGCACGTCTGCGGACTCGGAGTCCAGAGCGCCGTTGCAGTTGCAGCCCAGCAGGATGGCCTCGCGGGCCGAGGCGGGGCAGCCGTTCCGCATCGCCGCCGCCAGGGGCAGGAACCCGCCAACGACCGGAATGCTGAAGTGCAGCGGAGCATCCAGGTCGAGCATGCCTGCTTGAACGTAGTGCTTGAGAAAGCCCGGCAGCTGGGCGGTCATCGCCTTCGGCCATGTTCTGGCGAAGAAGGCGCCGGCCAGCGGGTTGGGGTCATCCCCACCACGCGAGCGGATGGGTGCGCCATGGGCGTGCAGCAGCAGTGCGCACTCCTGGACGCCGAGCAGGTGCTCGCGCATGTCCATGCCGCAGGCCTTGTGCACGGCAAGGTAGTGCAGGGTGGCGTTCTGGCCCAGGTGCTCATGCAACCGGAAGAGGTCGGCGTTCTCCGGCTCCAGCTTCAAAGCGAGCTTCAGCCCATCCACGTATCCGGAATTCGTTGCCACGAAGGCGAGGGAGCGGTAGACCTCCTTGTCGCTCCACCCCTCGACAGGACGGCAATGCGAGAAGTCGCTCAGCCTCAGGCCGTACGGGGCTTGGCTGGCCACGTGGGCGAGCACGCCGGCGGCGCGCAGGTCGACGCACAGGTCCACGAACGACACGGTCTTGCCGCGGTGCAGGAAGCCTCGGCGGACCAGTTCACGAGGCTGCGCCTCTTGGGGCAGGCTGGCGAGGGCCTGGAGGATGGCTTGCCCATTTCCGTCCATCGTCGCCCGCGTGACGATCAGGTCGAACTCGGTGCGGCTCACAGCTGGTGTCTCCGGTGGCGCCGCGGGGTTGTGGCGGACTCTCCCGGGGGCTCGGCGGTAACTGTGGGCGCGGCGGCCGTGTCGGCCACATGGCGACGCATCAACGCTGCCATCAGCAGCGCGTGGCCAGACCGGCCATTGATGAACTCGATGCCGCGGTGCCCGGGGTCGTGCCGGATGACCAAGTCGGCGAGCTCGTCCGCCGCCTCGGTCCCGCTGAGGGCGTCCACCTTGAACACAATCGTCGACGGGCCCTCGGCATTAGGGGCGTGGGGCGGAGACTCCAACGTGCTCGACAACCAGTCCAGCCACACACCAGTGGGAGTCGTGGCCATGCCGTACGGCGCCCCGGCGCTTCGCCGCACCAGGAGTTCAGGCATGCCCAGCTCCGCCACAGCGCGCAGTACACGCAGCCGGCCCAGTGTGGCCGCGAGCGTCACAAAGGAGACGGTGGCATTGCCGACGCGAAAGCCGAAGCCCATCTCGCACAGCACGTTCTCCTGAATAACCTCGCCGTGGTCGCCGCGCACCAGGCCCACGAAGGCCTCATCGCACCAGGCGCCGTCGGTGTGCATGAGCCGCAAGAGCATGCTGCCCAGCCAAAGCGAGTCGTTCCCGCCGGCGGCCTCGGCCTTCTGCGCATCAAGCTCCAGGAGGAACTCCTCCTGCGAAGCGTAGACATCGGACTCGGTAGAGCTCACAGGGGCGTCCTCCGGTGGCGCCGCGGCGTGGCACTGGGGCCAGCCTTGGGTTCGGTGGTGGGCGCATCCGGCGGCGAGGCGGCCAGGCGGCGCTTCATCGCCGCCTCAACCAGGACAGCATGGATCTCGCCCTCGTGCTCCTCGAGCGCCAGGTCGATGGCGTGCACCGGCGGCTCGCCGGCGAACGCGACGCCCAGCTCCAGGCTGGCGCCGCGTTCGCACAGGAACCGCACGAGTTCCAGGTTGCTGCCGAAGGTGGCCGCCGCCAGCGGCTTCAGGCCGTCGTAGTTGTCGCCGTCGAGGTCTACGCGCGCCGCGCGCGTGAGGACCTCGCCGTCCAGCGGCTGCTCGAGGTCCCACCAGCCGGCGTCGCGGTAGGCGTCGGCCAGGCCGGCGACCTGGTCGACCTGCGCTCGATCGGTCGGCCACGGGTAGTCACAGAACTGCGCTGCGGCGCCGTTGCCGTACGTGTCGGTCATCGGCGCCTTCAGCGCGATGAGCCGCAGGCAGCAGTCGCGAAGGAGTCGAGCCTCCTCGTCGCTGGACGCCGTCAAGAACCACGACAGCACGCACGCATGCACAGAGCGAGTCGTGGGGCCGACGCGGTCCAACTCCTTTGGGTCGACCGCGCCCTGCAGGGCATCCCACAGCGCCCTGGGGTTGTCCATTGGCAAAGACGTACGGTGCAGGGACCCTTGATTCACAGGCCGACCCTCCGCGTGCGTACCGGCGCCGCTGCACCGTCCGAGGCCGCAGCTGGCGACGCGTCCAAACGCTCGCGCATCGCAAGCTCCACCAGCACTGAGGCGGACTCACCGGCCCCGCGCGCTTGCGCGTACTCCAGAGCGCCCCAGAATGGGCCGCCCGCGCAGGTCGCACCCAGGTTCCAACTGGCCCCGTTCTCGCAGAAGAAACGAACGGCGTGCTCGTTGTTGAAGCCGATAGCCGCGGCCAGCGGCATCTTGCCGCAGCAGAATCCGGCCTCGTCGGCTGGCGCGGGCAAGGAGCCCACCAGGGGGCGGCCCACGCTGATGTAGCCCGCCTCGAGGTACCTGCTCGCGAGCTCGCGCGTCAGCTCCACCTGCGGGTCCCAGCGCTTGCTCGTCAGCGCCGCGCCGACACACATCCCAGGGCGCAGATCAACCGGCGCCTTCAGGGCGATGAGCTTGAATAGGCACGCTGCCCAGCGCTCGCGCAGCGCGTGGTCCTCGGACAGCATGTAGCTCAGCAGGACGTCCCAATGCGGGTACTTGCTGCCATCCACTCGCCAGAGGTCCTCCAGATGCTCGCCGCGCACGAGCTGGCCCTCCAGGTTGTCCAGATTCACGTAGTCGAGCTTCGCGCGCATGCCGAGCCTCAGATGTCGGCCCGCGCGGCGCGCCGGCGGTTCTGGCTGCCGGACTCCGGCGCAACGGCGGCCAGGTCGCCCAGTTTTCGGCGCATCAGCGCCTCGGTGACCAGTGCCACCGTCTGGCCGACCGTGTCGGCGGCGTTGCCGGCTCGCGCGACGTCGCTCAGGTCCTGGAACCCCTCGAGTTGGAAGCCGCGCATGGCCAGCTCGATGTCGCAGCCCAGGTCGATGGCGGCTGCGGCCGCGTAGCCGTTGCCCGCTAGGATGGCCTGGATGACGGGCAGGTGGCGGCCGGGCGCCGGCGGCGCATCGAGCTGGAGGAGCCCGCAGCGCACGTAGTCGCCGATGAGCGGGACCATGACCTCCTGGATGCCGTCCCGGTTCCAGCGGTACTGGAACAGCATGTCGTAGTGACTTGCCGTCGAACCAGAGCTGTGTGCGATGGGCGCACCCCTGGCGATCAGCAGCCGGCAGCAGTCCGCCAGCTTCCTGGCGCGCTCGACATCACTGGACATCGAGGCCTTGTAGAGGGCATGGTAGTGGAGCGTCGCTCCCTGGAACCGCTCCAGCGGGACGGTGATGCAAGGGAGGTCGGGCTCGCACTCGAGTGCCAGCGCGAGTGCGTCAGGACTCGGGTAGCTCCCTCCGACCGCCTCCTCGTGCAGCTGCATGTCCGAGAAGACCTCAAGCCCGGCTCCGGGGCCACGTCGGTCATCGATGTGGTGGTACGTGCAGGTGTCTCGTAGCGTGACACCGTCCGGCGCCGCGGCGACCACGGCCCGCAGGGCACCGATGGAGTCGGTGTGCAGGCACAGCCTGGCGAACGTGTTGCCGTTCTGACCGCCAATGGTGAAGCCCTCACGCAGCCGACGCTTGCCGCCTGGCTTGCTCACCAGGGCGAGCAGCGCGACATGGTCGTCGGCGCAGACTGCGTTGGCCACCTGGACGTCCCAAGGCAGACCGGGCTGAGTGCTCTGGGAGCTGCCGAGGAGGGCAATGCGCTTCATATGTCGATGGCCGACCCGTCAGCCGACCGCGGATGGCAGCCCGGATAATATCACATACGCGATGCCTCTCGTCACGTAAGCAGTGCCGCTGCTGGTCACGACGCAGGCAGACAATGAGACACGAGTGGGACGCGGGTTCGAGCGCGCCCACGCGATCCGCAGTGCTGTGGGCGTCTGGTAGGGAGCTCGTCCGAGTGAGCAAAGCGTTCTCGCCGCATG
>CAKZXL010000075.1 GCA_937883885.1 uncultured Aquincola sp.
CCATGCGACGTACCGCACCTGGTTCCTGTGGGAAGAGCGCCTGAAGAACTTCCGCTCGATCCGGCGCGGCATCGGGCAGATCGTGCGCGAGATCGAGGGCGGAAGCTTCGGCAACGTGTATCGGGGCTCGACGCTGGAGACCGTCGTGTCGTCGATCGCCGAGCAGCGGCAGATCTTCAAGGGCGCGGACCACGCATTTCTGTGGAAGCCCAAGCTGCGCATCCCGGACATCTACGAGAACGAGGACAACCAGCGCGCCTTCGGGCGACTGCTCCACGCCTGTGACTGCTGCGACAAGGCCGAGGCGGTGATCGATGCGATCCGCCGGCTCGACGCACAGCAGGTCAAGGGCCTGGGGCCGGCCGTGGCCAACCTCCTCTACTTCATCCACCCGACGCTCGTCGTCCCGTTCAACACCGCGATCGTGCGAGGCTACAACGCGCTGACCGGCAGCAACGTCAAGCTGGGGCGTTGGGACCACTACTTGTCGATGCGCGAAGGAGTCATGCGCCTGAACGCCGAGCATCGCTCGCGCCTGTCCAACGACCTTGGCGCGGTCGCCGGCCTGCTGTTCGACATCGGCGCCGGACGCTACGACGCGCCGCCGCGGGAGCACGACCCGTTGGCGGCGCGGGCTTGGCAGGACGACCTCGCACGGGTGCGTGAGGAGACGGCGGCGCAGCACCGGCAGTGGGCGCTCGAACGCGAGAGCGACACCACGCACACCGAGATGCAGGGCTGGCTGCGCGATCTCGGGCTCGGCCTGGGCTTTCAGGTGTGGATTGCGGCGAATGATCGTTCGCGCGAGTACCTGGACGGGCGACTTGGCGATGGCTGCCTGGAACGCCTGCCCGTCGAACTCGATGACGCCGTGGAGTCGGTGCGGCTGATCGATGTGGTCTGGCTCGAGGCTGGGGGCCGGCGCGTCGCAGCCGCCTTCGAGGTCGAGCACTCCACCTCCATCTACTCGGGCATCGTGCGCATGTTGGACCTGGCGCTGGGCAGCGCGGTGGCGGCAGGCACCACGATGTTCCTGGTCGCGCCCGACGACCGTCGCGGCGAGGTGGCCCAGCAACTGCGGCGCCCGGCGTTCTCGCGGGTGTCCGAACTCGGCATCCGCTACCTGCCGTACGGTGAACTGCGCACGCACCGCGCGGCCATCGGCCGCTTCGGCGCGGGGCTCAGGCCCCTCCTCGAAATCTCCCAGGCCTTGTGATCGGCGCAGGACCCCGCTGCCCCGCACCACCCATGACGGACTTCCGCCGCACGACTCTGCACGGCGAAGACACATCGCCGACAGCGCCACCCCCTGTGCACTTCGAGGCGCACATGCTGGCTGCCGACGAGGTGGCACGCCATCTCGGCGTCGAAGTCGACGCCGGTCTCACAGCCGACGAGGTCCTCGTACGCCGTCGGCGCCACGGCCCGAACAGGCTGCCCGAGCCGCCACCGCGCCCGGCGTGGAAAAGGCTGCTCGACCAGTTCAGCGACTTCATGATCCTCGTGCTGCTGGCCGCGGCGCTGCTGTCGGGCGTGATCGGCGACCTGACCGACACACTGGTCATCCTGTTGATCGTCGCGCTCAACGCGGCGATCGGCTTCTGGCAGGAGTGGCGCGCCGACCAGGCCCTGCAGGCGCTGCAGCGTCTGGCGGCCCCCCACGCGACGGTGCGGCGTGAGGGCGGGCAGGTGCGGGTGATCGAGACCGAGCAGCTCGTGCCCGGCGATGTCGTGCTGCTCGAGGCCGGCAACTTCGTGCCGGCCGACCTGCGGCTGCACGACGTCGCGCGGCTGCGGATCGACGAGTCAGCGCTGACCGGCGAGTCGGTCACGGTCGAGAAGTCGCACGGACACCTTCCCGCCGAGGCCGAGGCACTGGGTGACCGGGTCAACATGGCGTTCAAGGGCACGCTGGTCACGCACGGCCGCGCGGCAGGGCTGGTGGTGAGCACGGGGGAGCAGACCGAACTCGGCCGCGTCGCGACGCTGCTCGGTGCCACCGAGGGCCGGGCGACGCCGCTGCAGCGCCGCCTGGCCGCGTTCGGCAAGCGGCTGTCGATCGTCGTGCTCGCGATCTGCGCGCTGGTGTTCGCTATCGGCGTGTTGCGCGGCGAGCCCCTGCTGCTGATGGCGCTGACGGCGGTCAGCCTGGCGGTGGCGGCGATTCCCGAGGCGCTGCCGGCGGTGGTCACGGTGTTGCTCGCGTTGGGTGCACGCCGGCTCGTCGGCGCGAACGCGCTCGTCCGGCGCCTGCCGAGCGTCGAGACACTCGGCTCGGTCAGCGTGATCTGCTCCGACAAGACCGGCACGCTGACGCTCAACCGCATGCAGCTGCGTCAGCACCGCGCCTGGGGCGTTCCCGACGACGCGCTCTGGACTGCGCTGGTCCTGTGCAACGACGCGGTGGCGGGCGCCGACGGCTGGATCGGCGACCCGACCGAGACGGCATTGCTGCAGGCCGCGCAGGACGCCGAGCTGGACGTCACCGCGCTGCAGCGTGCGCGCCCGCGCAGCCACGAGTGGCCGTTCGATTCTGACCGCAAGCGCATGACGACGCTGCACGCGCGCGATGGCGGCTGGCGCGCCTACGTGAAGGGCGCGCCGGAGACGGTGCTGCCGCGCTGTGTCGGCGCCGGCGACGAGCCGGCGGCGATCGCGCAGGACTGGGCGGCGCAGGGCATGCGCGTGCTCGCGGTCGCGCAGCGCGACGGTCGCGCCGACGTGGTCGCGGTCGATGCCGATCAGTTCGAGCGAGGGCTGACGCTGGTCGGGCTGGTGGGTCTGATCGACCCACCCCGGCCCGAGGCGCGCGCCGCAGTGGCGGAATGTCTGGCCGCTGGTATCCGCCCGGTGATGATCACCGGGGACCATCCGGCGACCGCGCTGGCGATCGCGCGCGACCTCGGCATCGCCACCGACGGCGCCGACAGCGTGCTCGCCGGCCCCGAGCTGGTGCGGCTCGACGATGCGGCGTTGAAGGCCGCCGCGCCCACGGTGTCGGTTTACGCCCGCATGGACCCGGCGCAGAAGATCCGCGTCGTGCAGGCCCTGCAGGCGCATGGCCTGTTCGTCGCGATGACCGGCGACGGCGTCAACGACGCACCGGCGCTGCAGCAGGCCGACATTGGCGTGGCGATGGGCAAGGGCGGCACCGACGTCGCGCGCGAGGCCTCGAGCCTGGTGCTGCTCGACGACAACTTCGCGACCATTGTCGGCGCGGTGCGCGAGGGCCGGCGCATCTTCGACAACATCCGCAAGTTCATCCGCTATGCGCTGACCGGCAACTCCGGCGAGATCTGGGTGCTCTTCCTCGCGCCGCTGCTGGGCCTGCCTATCCCGCTGCTGCCGATCCACATCCTGTGGGTGAACCTGGTGACCGACGGCCTGCCGGGCCTCGCGCTGGCCTCCGAGCCGGCCGAGCGAGGCGTGATGCGGCGCCCGCCCCGTCCGCCTCAGGAGAGTGTGTTCGCGCATGGTCTGTGGCAGCACGCGCTGTGGGTGGGCCTGCTGATCGGTGGGCTGTGTTTGGGCGTGCAGGCCTGGGCGCTGGGCCAAGAGGATGGAACGGGGGCGAAGGCACACTGGCAGACGCTTGTCTTCACGGTACTGACGCTCGCCCAGATGGCGCACCTGCTGGCGATCCGCTCCGAACGCGACTCGCTGTTCACGATCGGCCTGGCGAGCAACCGGCCGCTGCTCGGCGCCGTCGCACTGACGATCGCGCTGCAGCTTGCGACCATCTACGTTCCGTGGCTTCAGCCGGTCTTCCGGACGCAGCCGCTGTCCGCCGGCGAACTCGCGCTCTGCTTCGGACTGGCAGCCATCGTGTTCGTCGCGGTCGAGCTGGAGAAGGCCTGGCGCCGGGTTGCACCGGAGAGCACGTGAACGTCGGAACAGTCCCGTTGCGCCTGTACCTGTGGCCGCATCGCTTGTTGTATGTCGGCCCCGGCCTCGATGCGCGCATGCACCGTCACCACGCCGCACAGGTCTGCTGGGGACTTGGCGGCCGGCTTCGAATGAAGGCCGGGCTGCAGGGCGAATGGGAGGAATTGAATGGGTTCTTTGTCCCGCCGGACCGACCGCATGCGTTTGACGCCTCAGGGTCGACGGTGGCGATGCTGTACCTGGAGTCCGAATGCGTCGAGTTCGCGTCCCTTCAAACTCGGATCGACTCTTGCGATGGCAGCGCAGCCTTTGAACCGCCACCAGTCGCGGCAGAGAGCCTGAGGGCTCTTGTGGTGGACGGCGGGTCGATCGACGCTGCGGATTCGACCTGCGTGTCGTGGCTCGGGCTGGACCGCACCGATCCAGGCGCCCGTGGCCGCGACCCGCGCATCGCACAGGCCCTGGCCCTGCTGAGCGCCCAGATTGATCGGCCGGTGCGCCTGCAAACGTTGGCGGGCGCACTGAACGTCTCGCCCAGTTGGCTGAGCCACCGCTTCGCCGAGGACACCGGGGTTCCGCTACGCCGCTATGTGGTGTGGTTGCGCCTGCGGCGCGCGGTGGAGTCGGTGCTTCAGGGGGCGTCCTGGACCGAAGCTGCACACGCGGTCGGCTTCAGCGATTCGGCACACCTGTCACGATCGTTCCGAGACACTTTCGGCATTGCGCCGTCGTCGTTGTTGAGGCGCGGCGATCAGCTTTCGATTAGCTTCGCCAACTGAACTGGCGGGCGGGGCGAGACGGTCGGCATGACCCGATCGGCGATGAACCGCCTGATCGCCGTTGCCACGGCCCGTGGCTGATCCTCGGTCACGAAAGGCCCGGAGTCCTCGATGATCTCCACCGCAGCGTCAGGAAAGAGGGCCGCGAGTCGATGCGCGTGCTCCAGCGGAAAGAAGCGTCGCCGTTCCCGCGCCCAGACCAGCAACACGGGACGCCCAAATCCAGCCAGTCTCTCGGCGACTGCCAAGGTATACCTCGGGTGGATGTTTCGGACCAGCGCCGCGAAGTCGAGGCGCGTGCCCGCGTGTTCGCGCAGGGGAGCGGTGTAGGACCGCATGATGCCGGCAGGGATGGCCCGCTCGGTCAGCCGGCCGAAGGCGATGGGCAGCCGTTGCACCCAGCGCCAGCGCAAGGTCTGCGCCAGCACCCAGAGTCCCCACGAAGTTCGTCCGAACAGGCGCAGGTGTCGGATCGGCAGGGGCACGAAATTGTCGAATGCGTCGCAGGGTGTCAGGACGAGTGCTGCGATCCGCGCGGGGCGGTCGACAACAACGTACTGTGCCACGGCCCCTCCGGTGTCATTGGCGACCAGCACCACCTGGTCGAGACCCGCGGCGGCCAGAAACTCGTCGACCATCGCGGCGATGCCAGGCAATGAGAAGTCGGTGCCTGCCCTCATGGTCAGTCGGTGCGCGCCGAGCGGCCAGTCCGGCACGATGCAGCAGTGATCGCGCGAGAGATCTGCCACCACGCCGCGCCAGACATCGCCGTTGGCAATGATGCCGTGCAAGAACACGACCGTCGGACCCCGGCCCGCGACCCGGTACTCGATCGGGCCCTCGGAAATATGCAGGATGTGACACTCTCCGAGTTCAAGCGACGTGGACATGTGACGGGACCTGTTGTTGGCGGGATTCAAGAGCGGGGCGGGCAACGCTGCTAGCGGCGGCGCTGGCGCCACGCGATGACACCGGACCAGGCCAATAGCCATCTGGCGCGTCCCTGCGCCAGGAGCCACCAGCCCAGCTGGCGAGTCCGTGGAGTGCACCCCGATCTGACTTCGACCGCCACGCAGTGGTAGCCGCGTGCCCCGTCGGGATAGGGGGCGGCGGGCGCTTCGCTCTGTACGCTGTCTCGACCCCAGGCCCGAACCTCCAGCGTATGGCGGCCGGGTGTGGCTTCCCACCGGGCTTCCCATAGGACCCAGGCGTTGGGACCAAGCGCGGTCACCAGCGAGCAAGCCTGCCAATCCCCGCCATCGACTCGCAACTCGACCTTCACGACGCCATGCGGTGGGCTCCAGGCGACGCCGGCCACTTGCTGTTCGCCTGGCGCAAGCAGAGCCGAGACGCATGGGACGTCGATCCTGGCATTCGGTTCCATAAGCGATGGCACCCGAGGCCAGCCCTTGCGCTCGGCGTAGTCGATGGCCTCGCTGAACCGTGTGACCTCGATCGAAGCGAGCCACTTGATGTTCGCGTCGTACCCATGGATGCCCGGGACCAACATCCGAACCGGGGCGCCGTGCTTGCGGGTGAGCGGCGCGCCGTTCATGGCATAGACCAACAGCGGTTCGAAGCCTTGCTCGAGCAGTGACAGGCTCACTCCGGCCGAGAATCCGTCGACGGCATGCAGGCGGATGTGATCCGCTTGCCGCGACGCGCCGGCACGCTCGAGCAGGTCGGTCAACCGCACTCCCTGCCATCGCGCGTTGCCGACAAAGGGGCCGCCCACCGGGTTGTGCACGCACATGAGGACCGAGTCCACTTCAACGGGGGGTATTGCCAGCAGTTCGGGGAACGTCAGGGACAGCGGCTGTTCGACAAGGCCCCGCACCGTGAGCTGCCAGCGTTTCGTGTCCACGGTCGGTGCCGGAAACGTCACGTCGGTGACGAAGAATCGGTCGACCGGGGTAAAGAGCTCGGATAGCCCTCGAATTCGCGGCGCGGCCGACCGGGGCGGCGGGGGCACAGGCATCGGAAGGATCGCGTGCTTCTTGGTTCCATGCCGGCGCCGGATCCGGCGGATCGCCAGCGCGAGGACTGCCAGCGCGAGTCCGAGAGTCAGGGAAGCGGCAGCACCGAGCCAGACTCCCAGCAATCCGGCACCCATTGCCAGCGATCCGAGAGGGATGGCGATCGTGCGGGGTAGTTCGACGCGGCGCCACAACGCATAGAGCCCGATGGACCCCTGCACAAGCATCGCTGCCAAGAGTGCGGTTGTTCCCGCGAGCGACGTCAGCGTCGGCATGCCAATACCGAGCAAGACCAGTGTTGCGACGATCGCGGGTTTGTCGCCGCGACGAAGGAGTGCGATGCCCACGTCTATCAAGGGCGTTGGCAGTGCGTCGATCAGCCACTTGCCGACGGCGCGCAGGGGCGAGGTGTGCGTCCCATGGACCGCCGCGGCAAACTCGCCGGCTGCCAACTGCAAGCAGGCTGCGCCCATACCCAGAAGCCACGCGTCGGACCAAGATGGCAGCATCTCTTGCTTGTGTATTGATGATGTCCGTAGCCTGCATCGGGATTGCGCATTCAGGCTTGAAGAAACTGGCAGATCTGCGCGTGACCGGTGGCTTGCGGCGCAATCGCCGAGGCACGAAATCCTCGCTGGAAGAACCCGCCGAGATCCTTGCGCGGTCAAGGGCACGAGGCAAGCTTACGAACCTGTAATGTGCTCGTCGGCCGTTCGTCCGTTGCGGTTCCCTAGAGTGCACGGCATGCCAAGTGGCATGACGTTGAGGGAGCGGATCCCTCACTGCATCACGAAAGGTTCGATCATGAAAGCAACTCTGTTTACCTTGGCCGTCGCGTTCGCTGCCGCCGGGGTCTCCGTGCCGGTCTTCGCGCGCGACGCCCTGCCGCAGGTCACGCAGCAGGTGCTGGCTCTGAAGGATGGTTCGACCCTGTACATTTTCAGGGACGGCAAGATGGCCAAGGAGGATCGCTACGGCCGCGCTGCCTACCTGAAGCAAGGCGAGGTTCTCGAACTGGCCGATGGACGCAAGGTCCTGGCAGTCGGCAACGAGGTGGCTCGATTGGACGGTCTGCTCAACGACGGGCATCGGAACTGAAGCCCGGCGCGCCAGGCCCACCAGAAGGCTCCTTCGAGAAACACCCATGAAGACATTTGGCAAGGCCGGCGTCGTGTCGGCACTCGTGCTCGCTGCGTCCGCAGTGATGGCAGGCCCCGGCCACGGCAGCAATCCCGTGGGCGAAGCCGGCAAGGTTGCGCAGGCCACGCGTACGGTCGAGATCGACATGACCGACAACATGCGCTTCACGCCGGCCGAGATCTCGGTCCGGCAGGGGGAGACGGTGCGCTTCGTCGTGAAGAACTCCGGCGCGGTCAAGCACGAACTGGTGCTGGGCACGCCCGAGGACTTGAAGGAGCACTACGCGATGATGATGAAGATGCCCGGCATGGAGCACGCCGACGACAACATGGTCAGCGTGGCGCCGGGCGAGACCGGCGAGGTCGTGTGGCGATTCACCGGCTCCGGCAAGGTGGATTTCGCCTGCCTGCAGCCCGGCCACTACGACGCCGGCATGAAGGGCCTCGTCAACGTCGCGCAGAAGACGGGCGTTGCCAAGAACGATGGCCACGGCAGCCACAAGCACTGAGTGACGACCGTCACGGCATGGCGGTGGCGCACGGCACCTGCCGGTGCCCGGTGCCTTCGGCAGACTTTCTTTCTCACACCCCTACGGAGCAATCCAGATGAAGACCTTCAAGCCCTTTCTTGTCGCCATGGCCTTTGCGGCCTCGGTGCCGTTTGCGATCAGCGCCCACGCCCAGGCAATGAGTCACGGCAAGATGGACGGCTCGCCTGCTTCGATGACCGATGGCGAAGTGCGCAAGATCGACAAGGAAACCAAGAAGATCACCCTCAAGCACGGCGACATCAAGAATCTGGACATGCCCGGCATGACCATGGTCTTCCAGATCAAGGACGCCGCGCTGCTGGACAAGGTCAAGGCTGGCGACAAGGTGATGTTCACCGCCGAGAAGGCGGACGGCGCGATCGTGGTCACCGCCATCGAGGTGGCGAAGTAGCCCGACATGAGGCCCCCCGACGATGGACCCGTCCATCGCCGAACCGATGAGCCGATGACGAGTCCGTCATCTGGTAGTCACCCGTCTGTACTGTGCGCGCCGGCAGGATGCGCGCCCTTTCCTTTTGGTTGTGCCGGCCCGGCGGCGCCGGCTACCGCGACTCAGCATGATTGAGGCTATCGACCTTCTCAGCGCGTCAGTCATCGGCGGGGATACGTTCGACTGCGTCGTGATTGGGGGAGAACCTGCCGGGCTGAGTGCAGCCATTCATCTCCGATGGCATGGGCGCAGCGTGCGCTTGGTCGACTCGAGTGCCAGCCGGGCGCAGCGCATTGCACGTGCCCTCAACGTCGCCGGATACCCCGATGGCGTGGTCGACGGACATCTGCTCGAGCGGCTGCGACAACACCGGCGCGCAGCGGACGGACACGTCACCTACGATTCGGTCGACGAGCGCTAGACCATCGTCGGCCTCGACCGCGCGGGCCCGCCCGATCCGTCGGCGCCCGCCCACGCGATCGCCATTGACTTCGGCTCGGACGATTCGGTGCGCAAGGCCCTGCGGCAGGTGCGCGAACGCTTCAGCCACCGGGTCGCGCGTCGGTGCTCCACCTGGCCGCGTACTACGACGTCGGCGGGGAGCCGAATCCGCTATACGAGGAGGTGACGGCCCAGGGCACCCGCCGCCTGATCGACGCGCTGCAGGAGTTCGAGGTCCAGCAGTTCGTGTTCGCCAGCACGATGCTGGTACACCGGCCCACCGAGCGGCCCGACGAACGCATCGACGAGTCCTCCTCGGTGGAGGCGTCGTGGGTGTATCCGGCATCGAAGGTGCGTACCGAGCACCTGCTGCTGGAGCGGCGCGGCGCCATACCGCTGGTGCGGCTGCGCATCGCCGGCGTGTACGACGACCTGGACCATTCACCGTTCATCGCCGCGCAGATCGCGCGCATCTACGAGCACCGCCTGGTCACTCACCTCTCCCCGGCATGCTGTGCGCGGGGCAGTCCTTTCTGCATGTCGATGACCTGGCGGAGGCGGTGGCGCGCGTGGTCGACCGGCGCCAGCAACTGCCGGACGAGATGGCGCTGGTGGTCGGAGAGGCTCGCGTCTGGTGGCGCTGGCGGCCTATCAGCCGCTCTTCATCGCCGCCGCGCTCGCCGGCTTCGGCTATGCGTGGTTCAGGCTCTATCGCCGGCCCGAGGCCTGCGCGCCGGGTGAGGCCTGAGCGGTTCCGGCGATGCGCCGGCGCCAACGCGTCGTGTTCTGGACCGTGGCAGTCATCGCGGCCGCATTGATGGCGTTCCCGCTGTACGCGCCGCTCTTCTACTGAAATCGAGGTGTCCGATGAAGTCGGTCTTCCTGTTCATCTGCTCGCTGCTAGTGGCGGTCGGGGCACTGCCGGCGGCGCCCGGGCCGCGATGCTCGAGATCGGCGGTATGACCCGCGCCGTGTGCCCGATAACGGTCCGCAAGGCGCTTGCAAACGTGCCAGGGGTGGCCACGGTCGACTTCAAGACCAAGCGGGCGGTCGTGGCCTTCGACCCGGCGAAGACGACCCCGGCGGCTCTGGCCAAGGCGACGGCGGACGCGGGTTTTCCGTCGTCGGTGAAGCAGGTTCGATGAGATGGTCGACGTTGTTCTTCAGTCGACGCTGACCTGCCCGCAGTGCGGGCATGTGAAGCTGGAGACGATGCCCACAGACGCCTGCCAATGTTCTACGAGTGCGAGGGCTGCCGGACCGTGCTGCGGCCGAGGGCCGGTGACTGCTGCGTGTTCTGCTCCTACGGCACACAGAAGTGCCCACCGATCCACGCCGATCGGTCCGCCTGCTGCGGCCGGTAGTCGCGGGCTGCCGTCGCGTACTGCGACTGATGGCAGGCGAGCGACGGCACGGCGGCTGGTGCCGATTACCCTTGAATCGACGCACCGTTTGCGCTGGTCCCGAAGCCGCGGCGCAATGAACCATGCGTCCGCATGGACTTGCAGCGACTGTCGATCCGCGGCCGCGTCTTCCCTACAGACGACGTGGCTTTGCTGGACGCGCTGGCCAGCGTCTACGACACACCGGAACGCCCGCGCTGCATGTGCGTAAGCGGCGGCGTCGAGATGTACGTCGCCTTCCACCGCCGCTACCTGGCCAAGCGCATGCCGGACACCGGCAGCCAGCACCATCCATCCTGCCCGTCCTACGAGCCGGCGCCGCAGCAGTCGGGTCTGGGCGAACTGGTTGGCGATGCAGTGGTCGAGTTCGAGGGAGCGGTGGAACTGCGGGTCGACTTCGCGTGGAGCCGTCAAGCAGGCGGGCGGGCGCCGGGCGGACATCCGGAGGGAGACCCGGGCGAGGTCGAGACGCCGCGGCGACGCATGAGCCTGCGCGCGTTGACCCATTTCCTGTTCGAACGCGCAGGCTTCAACCGCTGGTCTCCAGCGATGGCGGGGAAGCGATCGCAGGGTGTGCTGCACAAGTACCTACTTCTCGCCGCCGAGCAGGTGACGACGAAGGGTGTCACGCTGGGCGAGCGGTTGTACGTCCCTGAGCAGTTCAACGAGGCCACTCGCGGCGAGGCTGCGCGGCGCCGGCGCGAACGCCTGGGCGTGTTGCGGCCGCACGGTGGCGTGGCGCCGCTGGCGATGGTGGTCGCCGAGTTCAAGGCGGCCGAAGCCTGTCCCGCCGGCTACCGGATCTGGCTGAAGCACATGCCGGATGCGCCGCTGCTGGCGGCGACAAGGACCTGGGAGCGGATCGCACGAGCCTACGCGCCGACGCTGGAGGCCCGCGACGCGGACCACGGCCAGCGTGTGCGCGCGGTGATGGCGGCCTTGATCCGCGCGCGGCGCGAGCACACCTACGAGATCGACACGGCGACGCTGCTGTTGGCGAGCGAACAGTGGATCCTGGTCGAGGGCGTTCATGAACTGCCGCTCGTGCAGGCACTTGTCGACACGGGGCGGCACTTCATCAAGCCGCTGCGGTACGACGCACGTTGCGGCGCCGCGTTCGCCAACGCCTTGTTGCTGGACACGGGTGCGGTAGCGCTGCCGCTGCACGTCTTCAGCCCCTTCATGAATGTGCGCGAGCGCGAAGCCAAGAGGGCCGCGTTGCGCGCGGCGGGCGGCGGCTGGGTTTGGTCCACCGACGAGCCAATGCCGGCATTGCCGCCGGCCACCCCGTGGCGCGCCTAAATTGGCGCACTTGAAGCAGCGCGTTCACGCGAGAGCATGAGTTCGCCGGGATGTCCCGGTGCCTGTCTCGCGAAGGAGCGCCGCCATGACCGCCGCATCCGCACTGCCCACCGTCACCTTGCACGGCGGCGCCTCGACCCCTACCACCTTGCTCGGGCAGGCGCCCGCACGCATTCCCACCGCCGGGAAAATCCGCGCCGGCATCAAGGTTCTGACCAAGCGTGCCGCGGGCGAGCCGCGCGCCTGCGAGATCTACGAGCGCGGCCTGCGCGACGGCCACTCGTTCGACCGCATCGAGCAGGCGCTTGCCGAAGCCTTGCCGCAGCTGAAGAACCCGCTGGTGCCGCGCAACGTGCCGTGGTTCACTGTGCGCGCGCAGGACTTCGGCAACCCGGCGCTGGCGCGCGAGCTGATCGAGGCCTACGGCGAGGACCGTGGCGAGGGGCGGCACCTGTACCGCTTCCCGGTGGTGTTTCCGTCGGACCACTGGCAGACCGTGATGCCGCACGAACTGGCGGCCTGGGGCACGCACGACAAGCGCTACTGGTCGGAGTACGCGCCGGGTGGCCGCGTGCGCCACTGCATGTGCCACGCGCCCGTGCCGGTGGACACGCAGGGGCGGCGCGCGGTGCGCCTGTTCGGCGGGCGCAAGACGGTGATGCGCGAGGCCAACGGTGGCGTCTGCGAACCCGAGGCCTGCCGCGAGTACCAGCAGCGCGAATGCAACCTGACGGGTCGCTTCCTGTTCTTCGTGCCGGGCATCCGCTCGCTCAGCGCATTCGAACTGCACACCACCAGCTTCTACGCGATGAACGCGGCGATCCAGAAGTTCGAGACCGTGGCCTTCCTGCGCGGTGGGCGTATCTCGGGCTTTCTCGACGGCCAGCGCACGCCCTTCTTCCTGTCCAAGCGCCTGATGGAGGTCAGCCACATCGACGAGCAGGGCCGGGCGGTGCGGGTGCCGCAGTGGATCATCGACCTTGAGGCACCGGTGGACGTGAGCGCGCTGCTGCGCGACCGCGAGGACGACGAGGCCGTGGTCGTGCAGGCCCATGCAGCCTGCGGCGTGCTCGAAGGTGAGCCCGCCGGGGCCACGGCGGTCGCCACCGACGTCGCGGACCTCGAAGTGGCTCCGTCTCGCGGCGAGCCAACGCTGGACAAGCTGTTGGCCCTGGCCGGCGGGTACGGCGTCTCCGCCGCCGACTTCGAGGCCTATGCGGCACGGCGCTGGGGGTCGGGCTGGAAGCTCAATCCACAGGGCCGGCGCCGGGCCTGGGATGAACTGGACCGCCACCGCAACGACGCGCCGGGCTACGCGGACAAGGTCGTCGCCGCGCTGCGGGAGGCTTCATGACCACGCGCCGAGCGCTGCGGGTCGCGCACTTCTCCGACCTGCACTACGGGCCGCGCAACTTGGCCGAGGCTGATCGCTGCTTCGGCGCCGCGATCGAGCGCGCCGCAGAGCTTGAAGTCGATGTGGCGGTGATCTCCGGCGACAGCACCGACCATGCACTGGATCTGCACTCGCCGTCGGCGACGGCGCTCGTCTCGCGCGTTCGGTGGTTGGCGGATCACTGCCCCGTCAAGATGCTTCAAGGCACCTGGTCGCACGAGCCACCGGGCACGTTGTCCGTGTTCCGGGAACTGGGCGGGCGCCATGCCGTGCATGTGGCCGACCGGATCGGGCAGGTGGGCTTGACCGCCGCGGGCGACTGGGTCGTCTCGCCGGGATGGTGCTTCGACGCGCTGCCGGAGGGCCTGGTCGGGCTCATGTCCTGCCTGCCCTCGGTGAACCGCGCGGCAGTCGCCGCCGCACTCGGGGCCGCTGACGCCACCAGCGCGACCGGCGAGCATGTCGCGGCACTGCTGCGCGGGCTCGCACCGAGCCACGCCATGGCGCGCCAGCTTGGCCTACCGACCTTGCTGGTGTCTCACGGCACGGTGTTCGGCTGCACCACGGAGCACGGCGTGCCGATGGCCGGCTTCGACCACGAGTTCACCACCGGCAGCCTGTTCGACGCGGGCGCGCAGGCGGTGCTGCTGGGCCACATTCACCGCCACCAGTGCTGGGAGCGGGACGATGGCGCCGGCCGGCGTTGCATCGCCTACGCCGGGTCGACCGGCAGGTTCCACCATGGCGAGGCCGGCGACAAGGGCTTCCTGCTCTGGCAGGTCGGGCCGGACGCCGCCACATGCCGCCTGGAGACGACGCCGGCGCGCCGCACGGTCGACATCTGCTTCGACGGCAAGCCCGACCTCGGTGCGCTGCGCGCCGCACTGGTCGCGCAGCCGGTCGAGGGAGCCTGGGTGCGCCTGCGCTGGAGCGTTCCCGAAGAAGAGCGCAACGATGTCGACCGCGCCGCGATGCGCGAACTGCTGGCCGGCGCCGCGGGCGTGCAGTTCGAGGGGCGCATCCTGCCGGTCGTGCGCGTGCGCTCCGGGGGCATCGGCCAGGCCGGAGCATTGCGGGACAAGGTGGCGGCCTGGGCCGGCGTGGTCGGGGCACGACCCGAGCCGCTGTGGTCGTGTCTCGACGAACTCGCGGCGGACCAGACGCAGCGGATCGTTGACGACGCGTTGGCCGAGCCGGAGGTAGCGGCAGCGGTCGATTCACAGGGTCCCGACGGCAAGCCCGCGAGTGGCTTGAAGGAGGTGGAACTCGCGGGAGACTGCCTCGAAGTTTCAGCAGGAGCACACGCATGAAAGTCCATTCGCTGACGCTCAAGGGCTTTCGCGGCATCCGCGACGGAATGGGACGGGACACCCTGGAACTGGAGTTCGAGCGCCTGGCGCCCGACGCCGCGCTCGTGGCGATCGCCGGCGCCAATGGCCGCGGCAAGACGACGGTGATGGACAACCTGCATCCCTTATGTTGAATTCACTGTGTCAACAGTGGGCCAAGACGCGGCGTCTCACTGCCGCTGCAGGGTGGCAATCAATGGGCATGAAAGCTTGCCCCGCCTCGTGCAGCAGTCGCGAACGAGGCCAGCCAGCGCCGACTCGATCCGCCGCAGATCCTTCAGCTTCTGGCGCACGTCAGCGAGCTTTGCTTCAGCGAGCTTTCTCGCCTCGTCACAGTGCGTGCCGTCGTCCAGTCTCAGCAAGCCCGCAACCTCGTCGAGGCTGAAGCCCAGGCGCTGTGCGGCCTTCACGAACCGCACCCGTGCGACGTCCTTCGCCTCATAGCGCCGAATGCGGCCGTAGGGCTTGTCGGGTTCGGGCAGCAGCGCGCGGCGCTGGTAGAAGCGCACCGTCTCCACGTTGACCCCGGCCGCCTTGGCGACGGCCCCAATCGTCAGTCCCTGCTGATCGCTGTCCATGCCGCTTGACTCCGTACATGAGTACGGAAATAAGCTTACGCCATCGTCTCTCCGACCGAGGAAAGTGCATGACGGAATCGCAGACCGGGCGCGGCGCGCTCGTCGGCGGCGGACTGGCCGCGATCCTGGCTTCCGCGTGCTGCCTGGGCCCGTTGGTGCTGGTGACCCTGGGCTTCAGCGGTGCGTGGATCGGCAACCTCACGGCGCTGGAGCCCTATCGGCCGTTGTTCATCGGCGTGGCGCTCGTCGCCATGGGCTTCGCGTGGCGCCGCATCTATCGGCCTGCTCAGCAGTGCAAGCCGGGCGAGGTGTGCGCGATCCCTGAGGTGCGGTCCACCTACAAGGCCGTCTTCTGGATGGTGGCCGTGCTGGTGCTGATCGCGCTTGCTTACCCCCTCGTCCTTCCGCTGTTCTATTGACCAGGAGTGCTCCATGAAGAAGCTGATCGCCGTCCTCGCCCTGTCCGGCGCGGCCGCCGTCCAGGCGGCGTCGCAGACCGTGACGCTGGACGTGCCGGGCATGACCTGTGCGGCGTGCCCGATTACCGTGAAGAAGGCGATCTCGAAGGTCGATGGCGTGAGCAAAGTCGACGTGAGCTACGAGAAGCGCCAGGCCGTCGTGACCTTCGATGACGCTAAGGCCAGCGTGCAGAAGCTGACCCAGGCGACCGAGAACGCGGGCTATCCGTCCACCGTCAAGCGCTGACGCCGCAGCGATCGAGGAGGCCATCATGAGCGTCATGACGCGCGTCGCGGACAAGGCCGGAGCGCTGGGCAGCATCGTGTCGGCGATGGGTTGCGGGGCTTGCTTCCCGGCCCTGGCCAGCCTCGGCGCAGCACTCGGGCTCGGCTTCCTGAGCCAGTTCGAGGCCGTGTTCGTCACCGTGCTGCTGCCGCTGTTCGCGGCGCTGGCGCTGCTCGCCAACGCACTCGGCTGGTTCAGCCACCGCCAGTGGCAACGCAGCGTGCTCGGCATGATCGGTCCGGCCATCGTGCTGGTCGCCAGCTTCACCGTGGCCGAAAAGCTGCTCTACGTGGGCCTCGCGACGATGGTCGCGGTGTCGGTGTGGGACTTCGTCTCGCCGGCGAACCGGCGCTGCGGGCCGGACGGCTGCGAAGTCCCGCCCAGGCACGCCTGAAGCTATCACGCTGCGGCTGCCGGCGGAAGGTAACCCGATGACCGAACTCGCGATCAGCGGCATGACGTGCGAGTCGTGCGCCACGCACGTTCGCCAGGCCCTGGAGAAGGTGCCTGGTGTGCGTTCGGCGCAGGTGTCCTACCCCAAGGGAACCGCACGCCTCACGCTCGCCCCTGACACACCCGTGGCGGCACTCGTGTCGGCCGTGGCCGCAGCCGGCTATCGCGCGCGCGTGCCCGAGGCGGCGCCGGATCCGTCGCGCGACGGCTTCTTCGAAAGGGCGCGCCACTGGTTCGGCAGTGGGCAGAAGGAACGCGGCGGCGGCGAGGTGCTGCATGTTGCCGTCATCGGCAGCGGCGGCGCCGCGATGGCCGCGGCGCTCAAAGCGGCCGAGCGCGGCGCGCGGGTCACGCTCATCGAACGCGGCACGATCGGCGGCACCTGCGTCAATGTCGGCTGCGTGCCGTCCAAGATCATGATCCGTGCCGCGCACGTCGCGCACCTGCGGCGGCGCAGCCCGTTCGACGTCGGCGTGTCCGCGGCCGAGCCGACCATCCTGCGCGACCGCCTGCTCGCGCAGCAGCAGGCGCGGGTGGACGAACTGCGCCGTGGCAAGTACGAGAGCATCCTGGAGGTCAGCACGGCCATCACAGTGGTGCACGGCACGGCGCGCTTCACGGACGCTGGGTCGTTGACGGTGGTGCTGCGCGACGGTGGCGAGCAGGTCGTGGCGTTCGACCGCTGCCTGTTGGCCACCGGCGCCAGCGCGGCGGTGCCGCCGATCCCCGGCCTCGCCGATACGCCGTTCTGGACTTCGACCGAAGCGCTGGCCAGCAGCGACATTCCGCCGCGGCTCGCGGTGATCGGGTCGTCCGTCGTCGCGGTGGAACTCGCACAGGCCTTCGCGCGTCTCGGCAGCCAGGTCACGATCCTCGCGCGCAACAGGCTGTTCTTCCGCGAGGACCCGGTCATCGGCGAGGCGCTCACCGCGGCGTTCCGCGACGAAGGCATCGAGGTGCTCGAGCAGACGCAGACCCGCCGCGTCACTCATGCCGGTGGCGAATTCGTGCTGACGACGAATCATGGCGAACTGCGTGCCGAGCGGCTGCTGGTGGCCACGGGCCGCACGCCGAACACGCGCGGGCTCAACCTCGAAGCCGCCGGCGTGAAGGTGGACGAGCAGGGCGCCATCGTGGTCGACGATCACATGCGCACCAGCGTGCCGAACATCTATGCCGCAGGCGACTGCACCACCCAGCCCCAGTTCGTGTACGTCGCGGCCGCTGCGGGCACGAGGGCGGCGATCAACATGGCCGGCGGCGACGCGGCACTGGACCTGAGCGCGATGCCGGCCGTCGCGTTCACCGATCCGCAGATCGCGACGGTCGGTCTCAGCGAAGCTGAAGCGCATCGGTCGGGGATCGAGACCGACCGCCGTACGTTGACGTTGGACAACGTGCCGCGCGCGCTGGTCAACCTCGACACGCGCGGCTTCATCAAGCTGGTGGCCGAAGCCGGTACCGGCCGTCTGTTGGGCGTGCAGGCGGTCGCCGCCGAAGCGGGGGAACTCATCCAGACCGCCGCCATCGCCATCCGTGCCGGCATGACCGTGCACGATCTCGCCGACCAGTTGTTCCCGTACCTGACGATGGTCGAAGCCCTGAAGCTTGCGGCGCAGACCTTCACGAAGGATGTGAAGCAACTGTCGTGCTGCGCCGGCTGAGCTTCAGCTGGACTTGAACAGGGAACTGCGCGGCGCATCGCCGCCTTGCGGCCAAGCGTGTGAACGGTCGCGACTGACGACCGTTGAAAGCGTCGCCGGCCATGCGAGCCTGATCGGAGACCAACTCCGAGGCATGCCATGCAGCCACTCCGACTCACCCTCAAGGGCTTCCGCGGCATCCGCGACGGCCTGGGTCTCGACGAGATCACGCTTGACCTGGAGCGCCTTGCCGACGGTGCAGAACTGATCGCCATCGCGGGCCCGAACGGCAGCGGCAAGAGCACGATCATGGACAATCTCGTGCCATATCTCGGCCTTCAAAGTCGTGCCTCGATGCCGGCAACCGGCGGCTTCTCGTACTACGAGCACGTCTATCTGCCGGAGAGCCTGAAGGACCTGACCTGGGCGCACGAAGGGCGCTGCTACCGCTCGCAGATCGTCATCCGAGTCAGTGGCCGGCGACGCACAGAGGCGTTCCTGCACATGCTCGATGATGGCGGACGCTGGTCCCCCGTGACGCTCGAGGATGGGACCATCTCGGATGGCCGGGTCGAGACGTACACGCGCTGTGTGGAGAGCATCTGCGGCAGTGCAGAAACCTTCTTCACCTCCGTGTTCGCAGCCCAGGGCAAGCGCCAGCTCAGCACCTATCGCAACGCCGAGATCAAGACGTTGTTGGCCGACCTGCTGGGGCAGGAGGAGATCCAGGCGCTGGGCCAGAAGGCAGCGGAGACCGCCCGCCTGCTGAAAGCTGGGCTGGCAACACTGCGTCAGGAACTCGCCGCGGTCGACGCGGAGGATCAGCACCTCGAGGCGGCGCGCCGAAAACTCGACGGCGCCGGCGATCGCGTGTCGGCGGCCGATCGCGCGAAGAGGTCAACGCAGTCTGCCCTGGAGGCCGCCCAGACGGGGCATGCCCGCGTGGTGGTCGAACGCGAGCAGTCGCGAGCCACCGATGCCCGGCGGGCACAGCTCATGGCCGAACGGCAATCCAACCTGGCAGGCGCGGCACAAGCGCAGAGCGCGCTCGATGTTCAGGAACGGGCCGAGCACCAGCGGCTGGAGCGCCTCGATCAGCGGGTCGCCAATCGGCTGCAGCAGGAACGTTCGCGGCGCCAGGCCTTGACCCAATCCCGGCAGCGATGCCTTGCGGCGCTCGCCGAGGCCGGCGCGGTGCGTCGCGCCGAAAGGCGCCTGCCGCTGGCGCAACGTGTGCAGGCGCTGCTTGGCGCACGCACGCTCGCCTGCCGCGAGCAGGTCCATCAGCTGACGCAGTGCCAAGGCGCGGTGCGCCTCGCGGAGCAGCGCGCCGCCGCCATCGAACGGGATGCGGGTCGGGCTGCGCTGAAGGCCGAGGAACTCGCGCGCCGGTTTGGACTGACCGGCGAGGTGCCCTGCGCCGGCACGGACCTGCAGGGACGTTGCAAGTTGCTCGCTGACGCGCGCGCGGCGCAGACGCTGATCCCCAACGCCCAGGCCCAGGTCGCCCGTCTGGTGAGCGAGAAGTCCGAGGTCCAGCGGGAACTTATCGATGCCCGCCGGCGTTGCGGGGCACTGGCCGGCGCGCCGCACGCCCTGGCGCGGGCCGAGGTCCGCGAGGCCGTCGCACGCGAGCGGGCGAACCGCTTGTCGGTCGTGCGTTCGAAGGCCCAGGCGTGCGCGCAGGCGCAGGCGACCCTGGTCGAGATCGAGCAGGAACTTCAGGCGCTGGGGCTGCAGGCGAGTGAGGGCGCCGCTGCCGAGACCATCGACGAACGTGCGGAGCGCCAACAGATCGCGGCGGCACGAAAGGCGATCGAGGCGCAACGAGGTCAGCAGGCCAGGCAGACCGAAGCGGCGCTGGCGCGCCTGGATCAGGCGCTCGCAACGCTGCCGCCCGCCTTCGACGAGCAGCAAGCCGCGCGCGCAGCCCGTGCGCTGGGTGCCGCGAAGGAGGCCCTCGCTGCGGCGGAGCGGGCAATGCTCACCGCGGTGCGTGAGTCGCAGCAGCTCGAGGAGGTCTCCAAGCAGTCGGCCCGGCTGGGCGAACGCCGCGAAAGCCTGCGCGCGCGCTGCGCTCGAGTCGAGGATGAGCTGGGCAACTGGAACCTCTTCGCCCGTTGCATGAGCAATGACGGGCTGATCGCTCTGGCGATCGACGATGCGGGACCTGCGCTGTCGGCGCTGGCAAATGACCTGCTGCTGGCCTGCTACGGGCCGCGCTTCACGGTGTCCATCCGAACCTTGCTGGAGACGGCCAAGGGCGAGCAGAAGGAGGGCTTCGACATCGTCGTCCACGACGGCGATACCGGCGACAGCAAGAGCGTCGGCATGATGAGCGGGGGCGAGCGGACGTTGGTGGAGCTTTGCCTGACCCGGGCGATCGCGCTGTACCTGGCCCGAAACACGGGACGCCGATACACGACCCTGTTCACCGACGAGGCGGACGGCGCGCTGGATCCGCAGCGCAAGCGCATGTTCATGGCGATGAAGAGGGAAGTCCTGCGCCTGGGTGGCTATGAGCGTGAGTACTTCATCTCGCAGACGCCCGAGCTGACGGCGATGGCGGATGCCGTGATCGACGTCGACGCGCTGAAGGCGGATGCGTGCGATGTCGATCGCGGCGTGTCAATGGCGTAGTCGCGGTCGTGGCGCGAGCCCGGCGCCGACAGCGCTGGTCACTGCGTGCCGGACCCTGGCATGCGCGGCTGTGCGACACCGACCCGCGCACCAAGGCCCCACAGGTACGCTTGGTCGAGTATCGGCTCGCATGCCGGCTCGCTTCGGGCGAGTTCCTCCAGGGCGTGCAGCAGGTGATCGGTGACACCGGGGCGTCCGGCGATCATGGCCAGCTTGTAGAGCCGCAACAGCGCTCGCGCGAGAGCGAGGTCCGACATGAGGGCGCATGTCATCGCAGACCTCCAGCGGGGCACCTGTGCCCCTGTCCTTCGCAGCTTAGACCTTGCTCCTGTGTCAAGGTCAAGACTTGGCCCGCGGCTCAGCGGCGCATCGAAACCACCTGCGGGCCGGTGGCGCGGCGCAGCTCGGCCAGTTCTCGCTCTCGCCGTTCGAGCATGAGGTGAGCGTCCTGCCAAGCCGCGAAGTAGTGATCGACGAGCGCGGCCAACTTGCCCAACTGCTCGCGCAACTCGCGGTTCTCCTGGCGCAGCAGCTTCGCCTGACGTGCGGGGGCGCCTGACGGGCCGCGTGCGCTTCGCTGGGCCTCGTGCAGCGCCGCCAAGACCTCGGGGTGGTACCGATACAGCGCATTGCGGGAGATCCCGGCGATCTGACACAGGGTCGTCGCGGTGAGCGGCTGCACCGCGACGCCTGTGCTTGGCGTGCGAACCATGGTGGCCAACGCGTCCCGAAGCCGCTGCGCCGTGGTCCGGCTATCGGCGTCGACCTTTACCTCACGCATGGCTGTTCTCCTCGGCGCTTCCCGCGTCGAGCGTCCGAAGCAGGGCATGGGCCTCGTTCAGGCGCTCGCGGACGATGCGCAGCGTTTGCCGCGGCAGAGCGGGTTGGTTCAGCAGCGACTCGCAACGTCGCGCCTGCTCGAGCCAGTAGGTCCGATGCTGTGGCGAGACCACGAAGTTCCTGCAGCGCGCGCAGGTCGAAGGTTCGCGTCGCGCCGGGTTCGGCCCGGCGGCGTTGCCGAGGCAGGCGCTGTGTTCTTCGCGGTAGACGCAGAAACCCCAGTCGCACACGCCGAGCACCAGGCCCGCGTCGACCAGCAGGCGCGCGTAGCTCTTGAGGTCCTGCTTCAAGCGGCTGCCCCTGAAACGAGGGCGCTTGGCCACGATCTCGATGCCTGCGCGGCCGCCGAGGCCCGGTGCGGCCAGCATGTGCTCCCAAGCCGCCATGGACTGCTGCAGGATCTCGGCGTCGATCTCCTGATTGAGGCGATAGTCTGAGCCGACGTAACCGTGGTCGGTCTCCGCACGCTCGCGATGACCCAGGTGCTGGCTCAGCGCGAAGAGGCAGGTGCGGTCGCGCAGCGCCGCAAACCTGGCGAAGGTCTTGCGCCCCTGGTGGGTCGTCAGCCTCCAGGGCCGATCCTCATGGGTCAGCCCGAGTCTCGCGCCGAAGCGCTGCAACTGCGTGGCGACGCGCGACGGCGATGCGATCTCCAACTGATCCGCGCGGGCGTGAAACCACTCCGTCGCACCGTTGCCCCGGCGCCGGCGCAGCCACAGCTCATGGCGGCCCGATACCGTACGATGCTCCGCGGACAGTGCCTCGAGCACCGCAATCGCCTGAACGGCCACGGGCGGTGCGACCCATTCGTGAGGCCGGCCGTCGTATCCCGGCTGACGCTTGAAGATGCTGCCGACGATCACGGTGACCGGGGAATCGGCGCAAATACCGCCATCGTGCCGTTCCTGCACGCAGCCGGCCTTCAAGTGGAGGATCTCGCTGACCCGTGGCCCGACCAGATAGGACAGGACGACAAAACAGGCCGCGTAGAGCATGTCGATCCGCAAGACAAGCTCCGCCACCGACGCCACCGGCCGTTCGACTTCGGGCAGAGCACTGTTGGCCCGCTTCAACCTGCGCGTGGCCCGGTCGGTGTGAGCGTAGCCGCTTTGAGAGCATCCAGCGGTCGCAGTCATCGCCTGGCGGTAGGTCTCCATCGCCTGCAGGATCCGGCCGGCGTCGCGCGTGACGATGTCGACGGCGGCCTGGACCAGCGGCACGGCGACGCCGTCAGGGGTGGACGGCCACGGGCGGCGTAGACCCTCGCGATCACCGGCGGCCTGACGGTGGTTGCTGCCGGGGAACGGATCGAATTCCAGGCCGTCGTCCAGCTCCATGCGAAAGCGATGAAGGTAGGTGAACAGGTACAGATGGCGCTGCACCGTGGACGCAGACCGCAACGGTCCGCGCGCCATCGGCAGCTCGGCGAGCCAATGCTGAAACTGCAGCAAGGCTGTCGCGTCGAGCTCGGCAAATCGGCTGAGGCCCTCCTGGTCCATCCAGCGCACGAGGAATCGCAGGGAGAAGAAGTAGTTCAGGACCGAGCGCGGTCGCAGCGGCAGGCCCGTGCACAACGATCGGCACCGGATCAGCGCGACCAGTTGCTTGCAGGTCTGTCGCAGCGGCGCGTAGCGCGCGTCGGTGAAGCGGCGCCCCTCCTGCAGCGCGAAGTCCCAGGCCAGACTGACCGGCAGTTCCTCCTCGAGCGCGTTCGTCGGCGCGAAGCGCCAGACCGGATCCTCCCAGCGCGAGTCCTTCAGGAACCAAGCGCGATCGTCGGGTGCCGGTTCGATGGCGGGACGCGAAACCTGGAGTCGCGATGTCTGCATGGTCGAGCTGGTCGAGCCTCAACGCAGCTCCGGCAATGGCGGCAGGAGTGACCGCTGCGCTTCACCGGCCGCAAGGTCGTTCGCACCGAAGCGAGGGAGGATGTCTTCCTCGAGAATGCGCAGCGGCGGAGCGTAGACGGCCTCCCACCGCGCCGGGTGCAGCACCACAGCGGCCGCGCGCAAGTGATCGCGTGCCTGGAGCAGTCGGGCAATGGTGGCAGGGTCGCAGGGGATGATCGCGTTGGGGCAGGTGAAGCAGCCCATGAAGTGCGTGCAGAGCTCGCCGCTCCTCGATCCGGGCGCGGTGCCTGAGAGCGGATCCTTGCAGTCGAAGCCGAACATCGTGACCGCCGGCCCGCGCGGGGATGACGGCTTGGACGATACCGTCGGCAGGCTTGGAGGCAACGGCGTCTCGACGTGCCGCAGGAAGGCGCCCTGAAGATCCGCGATGCGCGAGCGATTGCGGGCGTGCACCAAGGGAGTCTGTACGTAGTGGACGGTCGTGGCGACGTTCACGTGGTTGGCGACGGCCTTGGTGCGCAACAGGTCGCCGCTGAAGCGATAGAAGCAGGCCAGCACGCTTGGACGAATGAGCGCGGGCGCGAATGGCGGCAGGCCGTGGCGCCTGCAGAACGGTCCGAGCCGGTGATGGACCGTGATGATCGACAGGGCGTTGACCGTGACGTGGCCCTTGAAGACGAACAGCCGATTGCGCTGCGCGACCGGCGCAAGAGGCACCAGCCGCGCGTTCCAGGCCTGGAGGTCCCTGACGAGTGCCGGCGGCTCGAAGGCCTGTGTGCTGTCGAAGGTCCGGCGCTGGATGCGCGATGCGCGCGCCTTGAACCAAACGAGCAGTTCGCGGTCGTCGAGCAGGGGCAGCGGCTGAAGGCAGTCGCGCGTGAGATCGGCGATGGCCTCCGGGTTGCCGGCGGTATGGATCAGGATGGCCAGGTAGTAGGGCAGCAGCGTCTCCGCTCGGGGGTACAGGTAGAGACCCAGCTGCTTGGCACCGCCGTATCGACGCACGGCTTGCTGGAGCCAGAAGTTGCCCTTGTGCTCGATGGTGTAGCGATCGGGAATGATGCCGCCGTAGCGTTCTTCGATCTGCGTGAGTACCCAGCCGAGCGTGCCAGGCTTGTCGCCTTCGGACACGCGCAGCCTGGCGGCCGACTCGCGAGCTGCGCGCATCGCGGCGATGTCCTCTTCGCAGGCACGCAGGATGGCGCGCAGTTGCTGCGGCGACAACGTTGCGCGCGGCGGCCTGTCGCGGCCCTTGCCGGGAAACGGGATGAAGGGGTAGTCGATGCTGCCGACGAGGTCGGGGCGACACCGCTCGAGCCATCGCAGCAGTTGGCGCAAGCACGAGTAGATCGACGCTCGGGTGGAGATCGCCCACGGTTCACCGTCGGGGCGTCGCTGCATGTTGAGCCACTCGATGTAGCGCACGACCGTCGTTCGATTCAGATCCGCAACCGACCTGACGGCGCCGGACTCGGCGGCGAACCGCTCGAAGACCAGCATCGAATTCCAGTAGGAGATGATGCCGCGGCTCGAGCGGGCTCCGACGTGGGCCCAGAACGCTTGGGCGATTGCGGCGCGCGCGTCCTCGGGCAGATTCAACGAAGAGAAGTCGACGACTGTCTTGCGAATCAGGCGAGGGGCATCGTGGCGCACCGGCCGCTGGACTTCGGCCGGAGCGGCAGCCAACTCGGAGGTGAACCGCCGCACAGCGACTTCGTGCCGGGAGGTCATGGTTCCTGCGCCCCCGACAGCAGCGTGTCCAGGACGCGCTTGAGCACGCAGGCATCGACGGCGATGGCGCGCAGGTACCGGTCCGTGGTCTCGACGTGCTCGTGGCCGAGCAGGATCTTGACGACGACCAGCGGGTTGACGTTGGCGCCCTCGTTGGCCAGATGTTCGAGCCGTGCCAGCAGCATGCATGCGAAGGTCGCGCGAAGCAGATGCGTGGTCGCCTTGAAACCGCAAGCCTGTCCGGCCGAACTGACGGCGCGCTGGTAGGCGTTCTTGCCAGCCGGGGCGCCGCGGGCGTTGATGAACAGTGGTGAGGTGTCAGTCGTTCGTCCGTTGCGGCGTGCGCGGCGAAGCCAGGCACGACGGAGCCCGGAACGATATCCGTTGGTCTCGTCGACCAGGCTCGCAGGTGCGACGACGTAGCCGGGCTTGCGGCCCTTGCGCAGAATCTCGATGGTGTGGTGAGAGGCGGCCGGGGGAGGTTGCTCGCCGATGTCGGTGACGCTGAGGCGCAGCAGTTCGCTGACCCGCAGGCCGGTGCACAGCTGCCAGCGCGCCATCAGGTCGTACGGTGGGGAGAGCGTTGCGAGCAACTCGCGGGCCTGCTCGGAGACGAGCGGCCGAGGCAGCGGTTCGTGCTGCCGCAGTACGAACAGGTTGCGGGCCCCGTCCGGTGCATACCGCATGCGAGTCGAACGGTGACGTCTCGCGACGCCGAAGTCACCAGCCTTGTCTGCCAGTGGCGACTCGCTCAGCCAGTGCGTCCGGACAGCCCAGGCATAGAACCTGAGGACGCCGCGGACTCGATGGTTGATCGTCGTGGTGCAGTAGGGGCGGCCCGTATGAGAGCTCGGCTGCGTCATCATGCGGTTGCGATAGGCGACCAGGTCGACGGCGTCCGCGCTGTTCCACGCGATATCGTTCTGCTCGAGCGTCTCGAACCAGTCGTAGAGGATCTCGGCGTAGGTTCGGAGCGTGTCCGGGGTGTGCGCGCGCTGGATCGAGTGCTCGTGCAGATAGGCGACTGCCGGTTCGATCAGTTGCCAGTGCTTGGTGAAGAGAAGCGGGAACCCGGCGGGACGCGGCTCGCGAAGCGAAAGCGTCAACGCCTTCGCTGCCATCGGCGCCAAGCGCGTGGCAACGTCGGCGGGATTCGGCAATGAGGCCTTGCGAAGGATCGTCACCATCGCGATCTACCTCGCGGTCAGATGCTTGACAGCCTCGACGAACGACATGTCGAGCAGGTGCATCGCCAAGTCGATGGCGCCGCCACCGCCGGCGCGAGCGCGCGTGTCGTACCACTTGACGCCGGTGGTCAGGATCTCGAACTCACCGCGCGCGGTACTGGCATGCCAGCGCAGGCTGTGCTCGGCCTTGAGCGGCTGGTACGTGGGGTCGGGCTTGACGTGATCGGCCAGCAGCGCGAGCGCGTCGCTGGCCGGCATCTGGCGAAGCCGTGTCAACGTCGAGGCACTGAACGATCTGCGTGATCGGCGCGCAACCATGCCGCGAACCCCTTCATGGGAGTTGCTGAAAACGCGGGACGCGCCGGGCTACTCGCCTCTGAAAGAGGCTGGGGCTGCTCGGGCTGTGGTCACTTTAGGCAGTGATGGCTCAGGAGGCAATCGCGTTGACACGCGCGAATGCAACCTAACATCCCTACCTGACCATGCCGTCGCGGGCGGCGCAGGCCGGGCCGGGCGGCTTCTCGTACTACGACCAGGTCTGTCTGCCCGAGAACGAGAAGGACCTGCACTGGGCGCACGCAGGGAGCTGCTACCGATCGCAGGTGGTCATCCGCATGGACGGCCGCGCCGCAAGCCGTCGCAAGACCGAGGCCTATCTGCTGACTCTGGATGACGCCGGCAAGTGGTCTCCCGCCGCGCTGCCCGATGGCATGGTCTCCGATGGCAAGGTCGAGACCTATGCGCGATGCATCGAGGCCATCTGCGGGCCGGCGGAGACCTTCTTCACGTCGGTCTTCTCGGCACAAGGCAAGCGGCAGCTCAGCACCTACCGCAATGGCGAGATCAAGGCCCTGCTGGCCGATCTGCTGGGGCAGGAGGACATCCGAGCGCTCGGTCAGAAGGCGGGCGAGACGGCGCGGCAGCTGAAGGCGGCACTGGCGGCGTTGCGCGCTGAAGCGACCGCGTTCGATGCCGAGCGCCGGCGGTTGGAGGAAGACGCCCGTCGCTGGCAGGGCGCGGACGAGAGGGTCAAGGCGGCGCAAGCCAGCCGGCAGGCAGCCCATGAACAACGGGAGGCTGCGCGAACGCACGAGGCGTCATTGATGGCCCTGCAGGAGCAGGCGAAGGCCATCGAGCGCCGGCGAGCGCAGTTGATGGATGACCTGGCCGGCGCCCGTGCCGTGGGTGATCGCACCCTGCAGGACCTGCGCGCGCAGGATCGGGAGGCAGCGGATCGGCTCGCACGGCTCGACAGCCGTGTGGCGCAGCGTGTCGCGCAGGCCAGGGCGCAGCGCGAACGACTGGAGGTCCGCATCCGGTCCCTGCAGCGGGTGCTGGCGGACGAGGCCGTGGTGGCACGAGCCGGCCGCCGTCTGCCGCTGGCGACAGAGGTGGTGCGTCGCCGCGAGGACCGAGTGCTCGCGCTTCGGGATGCCGTCCAGGACCTTGCGCGTCGTCGCGATGCCGTCGCAGGGCTCGGGCAGCGGCTGGCATCGCTTGAGCGCGAGGCGGGGCAGGCGGCGCTCCAAGCGGAGGACCTGAGTCGCCGCCTGGCCCTGAGCGACCGGGTGCCCTGCAGTGGCATGACCATGCAGGGGCAATGCTCCCTGCTGTCGGACGCGCGCGAAGCGGCCGCGCTGGCGCCGAGCGCCCAGCAGCGCATCCGTCAACTCGCTGCGGAGCGAGACAGTCTTCGGCTTGAACTGCAAGCCCTGCAAGAGGCGGTGGGCCTCAACGTCGACGCACCGCAGGGCCTGAGCCGGGCCGAGTGCCAGTCGAGGCGAGCCCTGGCCCGTCAGACGGCCTATGCCGCCTTGGCTGCGCGCGGGGCGGAGATGCGCCAAGCGCGCG
>CAKZXL010000076.1 GCA_937883885.1 uncultured Aquincola sp.
GCCGCGGTGGGCGTGATGCTGTTCGCCGCCAAGACCATCGGCGACTTCGTCGACAGCCACCCGTCGGTCAAGGTGCTGGCGCTGGCCTTCCTGGTGATGGTGGGCATGGCGCTGACGGCCGAAGCCTTCGACGTGCATGTGCCCAAGGGCTACATCTACGCAGCCATGGCCTTCTCGCTGGCGGTGGAGGCGCTGAACATCCGCTCGCGCGGCAAGCGCGCGGCGCTGAAGGCCGGCACCAGCGTGCCGACGGCCGAGTAAGCAGCGCCCGGGGGCGCGGGGCGGCCCGCGCATGTGCCTAACATCGGCCCATGCAGTCGCCCCGCCGTGATGCAGCCGATGTGCTGCCCGCCCCTGAAGTCGCTCCCCCGCCGCCCCCCGCCTGGCGCCGCTGGCTGCACGACCTGCTGCCGGCGCCGGTGCACGTGGGCCAGGCCGAGCGGCTGCGGGCCTGGGTGGGCGCGGCCATCGGCATCCTCTTCACCGGGCTGCTGAGCCGCTGGCTGGGCGGCGGGCAGGCCGGCCCCTGGCTGGTGGCACCGCTGGGCGCCAGTGCGGTGCTGGTGTTCGCGGTGCCGGCCAGCCCGCTGGCCCAGCCCTGGTCGGTGGTGGGCGGCAACACCTTGTCGGCCCTGGTGGGGCTGGCCTGCGTGCACTTCATTCCCGATCAGGCCTGGGCCGGCGCACTCGCCGTGGGCGGCGCCATCGCGCTGATGTTCGCGCTGCGCTGCCTGCACCCGCCCGGCGGGGCCACGGCCCTGTTTGTGGTGCTGGCGCAGGTGGGCAGCCTGCGCTTTGCGCTGTTTCCGATGCTGGTGAATTCGGTGCTGCTGGTGGCCGCGGGCATGGTCTACAACCCCCTCACCGGCCGCCGCTACCCGCATGGCCGGCCGCTGCCGGCGCCCGCGCCGGCCACCGCCGGCAGCCGCTTCACCGAAGCCGACCTGGACGCCGCGATGGCCCACTACGGCCAGGTGCTGGACGTGAGCCGCGACGACCTGCAAAGCCTGCTGCAGCAGGCCGAGCTGGCGGCCTACCGGCGCAACCTGGGCGAGCTGCGCTGCGCCGACATCATGTCGGCCGAGCCGCTGGCGGTGAGCTTTGGCACCCCGCTGGACGACGCCTGGCAGCTGATGCAGCGCCGCCGCATCAAGGCACTGCCGGTGATCGATCGCGCGCGGCGGGTGGTGGGCATCGTGACGATGGCCGACTTCATGCGTGAGGCCGACCTGGCCCGCCATCACGGCCTGGGCGAACGCTTGCGCGCCCTGGTGCGGCGCAGCGGCCTCAGCCACAGCAGCAAGCCCGAGGCGGTCGGCCAGATCATGACCCGGCAGGTGCGGGTGGCCAGCGCGCATCGCCCGGTGATCGAGCTGGTGCCGCTGTTTTCCGAAGGCGGCCACCACCACATCCCCATCATCGACGACGACAAGCGGCTGGTGGGCATCATCACCCTGTCGGACCTGGTGCGGGCGCTGTACCGCGCGGTGCGGCTGCAGGGCGGCTGAGCCGGCGCCGTCAGCGGTAGGCCTCGACCACGCGGCGGCCGACGCCGGCGATCGCCGCATCGCGCCGCTGCGGCTCGGCCGGGCATTCGGTGAGGTAGGCGCACACCACCAGCGGCGCCGCGTTGGGCGGCCAGAACACCGCCACGTCGTTGCTGGTGCCGCGGGCGCCGGTGCCGGTCTTGTCGCCGGCCTGCCAGCCCGCGGGCACCGCCGCCCGCAGGCGCTGCAGGCCGGTGGCGGTGGCCTGCAGCCAGCGCACCAGCTGCGCCTGCCCGGCCGGCGAGAGCGCATCGCCCAGCACCGCCCGCTGCAGCGCGCCGGCCATGGCGCGTGGCGTGGTGGTGTCGCGCGGGTCGCCGGGCCGGGCTTCGTTCAGCGCGGGCTCGGTGCGGTCGAGCCGGGTCTGGTGGTCGCCCAGCGTGCGCACGAAGGTGGTCAGCCCCGCCGGCCCGCCCAGCGTCTGCAGGATGAGGTTGGCCGCCGCGTTGTCGCTGAGGGTGACGGTGGCTTCGCACAAGGCGCCCAGCGTCATGCCGCTGCCGTCGGCATGCAGGCGGGTCACGGGCGAGTGGTCGATCAGCACCTCGCGGCCATAGACGATGCGGCGGTCCAGCTGTTCCTGCCCGGCGTCCACCCGCTGCAGCACATGGGCGGCCAGCAGCCACTTGAAGGTGCTGCACATCGGAAAGCGCTCGTCCAGCCGCTGACCGCTGAGCTGGCCGCTGCCGGTGTCCAGCACCGCCACGCCCAGCCGCCCGCCCACGCTGGCCTCGAGCACCGCCCAGGCGGCCTCGTCGTCGCTGCCCCAGCTTTTCTGGGCGGCGCGGGCGGGCCCGCCCAGCGCGGCCAGGGCCAGCCCGGCCAGGCCGAGGGTGTTGAACTGTCTTCGTTGCATCGGGGGCTCCTTGTGGTGGTGTACGGCAGGCCGGCACCTTAACGGCGAGTGACGTGCCTGACCAACGCTGATTCGGTGCCCAAGACCGCAGAAAATCTGGGGCATGCAGTTGCCCTTGAATGCCTTGCGCGCCTTTGAAGCCGCGGCCCGCCACCTCAGCTTCACCAAGGCCGCGCTGGAGCTGCGGGTGACGCAGAACGCGGTGGCCGCGCAGGTGAAGAACCTCGAGCAACGCGTGGGGGTGCCGCTGTTCCGCCGCCTGCCCCGCGGCCTGGCGCTGACCGACGAAGGCCATGCGTTGCTGCCCCTGCTCAGCGAGACCTTCGAGCGCCTGGGCGCGGTGCTGGGCCAGCTGCGCGAAGGCCGCCCGCGCGAGGTGCTGACGGTGGCTGCGGTCGGTACCTATGCGGTGGGCTGGCTGCTGCCGCGGCTGCCCGCCTTCGAGCGGGCGCATCCTTTCATCGACCTGCGGCTGCTCACGCACAACAACCGGGTCGACCTGTCGGCCGAGGGCCTGCACCTGGCCATCCGCTTCGGCGATGGCAGCTGGCACGGCACCGAGGCCGATGCGCTGATGGACACGCCGCTGTCGCCGGTGTGCACACCCGAGATCGCCGAGCGGCTGCAGGGGCCGGCCGACCTGGCGCGCGAGGTGCTGCTGCGCTCTTACCGGCCCGACGAATGGCCGCGCTGGTTCGCGGCGGCGCAGCTGCCCGCGCCCCGCCTGCGCGGGCCGGTGTTCGATTCGTCGGTGACCATGGCGGCCGCGGCCGAGCAAGGCACCGGTGTGGCCTTGCTGCCGCCGGCGATGTTCAGCCCGGCGCTGCGCGGGGGAAGGCTGGTGCAACCCTTTGCCACCGGCATCACGCTGGGAGCGTACTGGCTGACGCGGCTCAAGTCGCGGCCGGTGACGCCGGCGATGGCCGATTTCCGCAGCTGGCTGCTGGCCACGCATGCCGCCGAACCGCCGATGCCGGAGGTGGTCGGATAGCACCTACAGCGCAACAAGCGCCCGGCCCGTGGCGCGGCCGGCTGCGGGCCCGGATCATCCGTGCACCATGGTCAGCGATTCGGCAGCAAGCCTTCCCTCCCCGCACGACGCTACGGCGTCGGCCGACCCGCCTGCGCGCCGTGGCGGCTTTGCCGGCTTCTGGGCTCGCTACAAGCGCTGGGTGGTGCCCGCCTTCGCGCTGCTGGTGCTGGCGATGCTGCTGTCGCATGCCCACAAGATCGACTGGGCCGGCGCCTGGGAGGCGCTGAAGCAATACAAGCTCAGCCTGCTGGCGGGCGTGCTGGGCCTGGCGCTGGCCAGCCATGCGCTGTATGGCTGCTTCGACCTGCTGGGCCGCCACCACACGCGCCACAAACTCGGCAAGCTGCGCACCTGGGCCATTGCGGTGGCCAGCTATGCCTTCAACCTGAACCTGGGCTCCCTGGTGGGCGGCGTCGCCATGCGGGCACGGCTGTATGCCAAGGCCGGGCTGGACGAAGCCACGGTAGCGCAGGTGGTGGGCGTGAGCCTGGCCACCAACTGGCTGGGCTACGGGCTGCTGGCCGGTACCTTGTTCGCTTCAGGCCTGATCGCGCCGCCCGAGCAGGCCCACATGACGGCCACCACCTTCCGCTGGCTGGGCGTGGGCATGGTGGTGATGGCCGGCGCTTACGTGGCCTGGTGCTTTGCATCCAAGGGCCGCACCTGGCAGTTCCGCGGCCGCAAGGTGCGGCTGCCGTCGGGCCCGCTGGCCATCATTCAGGTGCTGATTTCGGCCTGCAACTGGGCACTGATGGGCGGGGCGATGTACCTGCTGCTGGGCGGCCAGGTGAGCTACGGCATGACGCTGGGTGTGCTCATGGCTGCCGCCGTGGTGGGCGTGGTCACGCCGATACCGGCCGGGCTGGGCGTGCTGGAGGCGGTGTACCTGGCCCTGTTGTCGGGCGCCGTGCCACAAGGCAAGCTGATGGGCGCGGTGCTGGCGTACCGGGCGCTGTACTACCTGCTGCCTCTGGCCACTGGGATCGTCATCTACCTGGCGC
>CAKZXL010000077.1 GCA_937883885.1 uncultured Aquincola sp.
GTGTCCGAGGCGGAGCCGGCCAGCTGGTTGGCGGTGGTGGCGGCATCGGCGGTCTGGCGCACGGTGCCGGTCAGCTGCTCCATGCTGCTGGCGGCCTGCTGCAGGTTGCTGGCGGTGTTCTCGGTGCGCTGGCTCAGGTCCTGGTTGCCGGTGGCCACCTCGCTGGAAGCCAGCTGGATGCTGGAGGCCGCGTCGCGGATGTCGCCCACGATGCTGCGCAGGCGCTGCTGCATCGCCGACAGCGAACGCAGCAGCTGCGCGGTTTCGTCCTTGCCGTCGGCCTGGACCTCACCGGTCAGGTCGCCCTTGGCGATGGCATCGGCCAGGCGGCGGGCGTCGTCCACCGGCTGGCAGATCGAGCGCATGTTCAGCAGCGTCAGCGGCAGCACCACGGCCACGGCCAGCAGCAGGGCGCCGCCGAACAGCCACACCGTGCTGGCCACGGCCGCGCCGCCTTCGGCGTGGGCTTCGGTCGATTCCTGCTCCAGCGCCTTGCGCACCTCGGCCACCAGGGCCTCGGCCGCGTCGCTGTGCGCATGGGCCGGGCCCAGCATGCGGTTGGCCACGGTGGCGGTGTCGTACGCAGCCGCTTCCAGCTGGCGGGCCACCGGGGCCAGCTTCTTGGCGTAGTTCTCCAGCTCCGGCTGCATGCGGCGCAGGATGGGGTTGTCCAGGTCTTCTTCACCGGACAACATCTCGACGATGAGCTTGTTGGCGCGCTCCAGCGTCTGCTTCCAGGCCTCGTAGTGCTTGGCCACCAGCTCCGGCTTCTCATAGCTGATGATCATGTCCTTTTCGCGGCTGCGCAGCTCGCCGATGGCGGCGCGCAGGTCGCTCAGCTCCGAGGCCTCGGCCACCGTGTTCTGGGCGAACGCGGTGTTGATGGACTCGATGCGGTACATGCCGTACAGGCCCGCGCTGCCCACCAGGGTCAGCAGCACCAGCACCACGCCGATCGCACCGATCATGCGCATGCGGATGGTGAAGCTTCTCATCATGTCGTTCAGCTGCATGATCACTACTTTCACGTGCGCTTAATGGCGGCTGCGGCGGATGAGGCTGCCAACGTCCAGGATCAAAGCCACCCGGCCGTCACCCATGATGGTGGCGCCCGAGACGTCGTTGACACGGCGGTAGTTGGCCTCGAGGTTCTTGACCACCACCTGCTGCTGGCCGAGCAACTCGTCCACCAGCACCGCCACGCGGCCGCCTTCGGCCTCGATGACCACCAGGATGTTGCTCACGTGCTCGAAGTCGAAGCGCGGCACCTGGAACACTTCCTCCAGGTCGATCACCGGCATGTACTCGTCGCGCACTTCCACCACGCGGCCGCTGCCGCCGATGGTCTTGACCATGCCCGGCTGCACCTGGAACGACTCCACCACGCTGGACAGCGGCAGGATGTAGCACTCGTCGCCCACCCCCACGCTCATGCCGTCCATGATGGCCAGCGTCAGCGGCAGGCGCACCCGCACGCTCATGCCGTAGCCTTCGGCCGAGTCGATCTCCACCGAGCCGCCGAGCGAGGTGATGTTCTTCTTCACCACGTCCATGCCCACGCCGCGGCCCGACACGTCGGTCACCTGTTCGGCGGTGGAGAAGCCCGGCGCGAAGATGAGGTTCCACACCTCGGCGTCGGTCATCGAGTCCGGCGCGTCGATGCCCTTCTCGCGGGCCTTCTTCAGCAGCTTCTCGCGCGACAGGCCGCGGCCGTCGTCGCGCACCTCGATCACGATGCTGCCGCCCTGGTGGGAAGCGACCAGCGTGATGGTGCCGTTCTCGCTCTTGCCCTTGGCCAGGCGGTCGGCCGGCATCTCGATGCCGTGGTCGCAGCTGTTGCGCACCAGGTGGGTCAGCGGGTCGGTGATCTTTTCCACCAGGCCCTTGTCCAGTTCGGTGGCTTCACCCTGCGTCACCAGCTCGACCTTCTTGCCGAGCTTGGCCGCCAGGTCGCGCAGCATGCGCGGGAAGCGGTTGAACACCATCGACATCGGAATCATCCGGATCGACATCACCGCTTCCTGCAGGTCGCGGGTGTTGCGCTCCAGGTCGGCCAGGCCCGAGACGAGCTGCTGGGCGATGCCCGAGTCGAGGTTCTTGCTGTTCTGCGCCAGCATGGCCTGGGTGATGACGAGTTCGCCCACCAGGTTGATCAGCTGGTCCACCTTCTCGACCGACACGCGCAGCGTGGCCGAGTCGAGGCCGGCACCCTGCTTGGCCTCGGCCTTGGGGGCACGCGGCGCGACGGCGGCCGGCTTGGCCACCTCGGCCACCACGGGCAGGCCCGGTGCGGGGGCGGCGGCAGCGGCCACGGCCTGGCCCGGCGCGCCGGGGGCGTCGTCGAAGAAGCCGTAGCCGGGGTCGACCGAAGCGGTCTGCTGCGGCTCGGGCGCACCCGGGCTGCCTTCATGGAAGCCGAAGCCCGGGCCCAGCGGCTGCAGCTTCATGTGCTCACGGGCGACATGGAAGCTGAACAGGTCCAGCAGGTCGTTGTCCGGGCTGCTGGTGGTGATCTTGAAGCGGCGCATGCCGTCGGCGGCGCGGCCGGCGTCCAGCGGCTCGATCACGCCCAGGTCGGCGATTTCCTTGAACAGGTCGGCCAGGCTGTCGGCCTGCTCGGGCTGCGGCAGCGGGCCGACGGTCAGCTCCAGCTGGCGCACGCCGGCGGGCAGCGGCGCGGCGGGTGCGGCGGCGGCCGGTTGCAGGTCGTCGATCAGGTTTTCCGGCGCCGGGGCGGCCACCGGGGCCGGTGCCGGGGCGCTCACCGGCGCGGCGATGGCCACGGGGGCGGACCCCCCTTCGACCAGCGCGCGGATGCTCAGCAGCAGTTCGGCGGTGTCCACCGGATCGCCGCCCGAGCCCTGGTGGCGGGCCAGCTGGGCACGCAGCGCATCGCCGGCGGCCAGCAGCACGTCCACCATCTGGGCGTTGGGCGCCAGTTCATGGCGGCGCAGCTTGTCCAGCAGCGTCTCCATCTGGTGGGTCAGCTCGGCCACGTCGGCAAAGCCGAAGGTGGCAGCGCCGCCCTTGACCGAGTGCGCGCAGCGGAACACCGCGTTCAGCTCTTCGTCGTCGGCTTGTTCCAGGTCGATCTGCAGGAGCATCTGCTCCATGCTGTCCAGGTTCTCGCCGGCTTCTTCGAAGAAGACCTGGTAGAACTGGCTCAGATCGAAGCCGGCCGAGGCGTTGCCGCCCTCTTGTGTCATTTCGCCCATCGGGTGCTCCGGGAGTGCTGCTTCAGCGGATGACCTTGCCGATCACCTCGATCAGCTTGGCGGGGTCGAACGGCTTGACCAGCCAGCCCGTGGCGCCAGCGGCGCGGCCGGCCTGCTTCATCTGGTCGCTGGACTCGGTGGTCAGGATCAGGATGGGCGTGGACTTGAACTTGGGGTTCTCGCGCAGCTTTTTCGTCAGGCCGATGCCGTCCATGCGGGGCATGTTCTGGTCGGTCAGCACGAGGTTGAAGTCGCGGCTGTTGGCCTTTTCCCATGCGTCCTGGCCGTCCACGGCTTCGACGACGTTGTAGCCTGCATTCTTCAGGGTGAAGGTGACCATCTGGCGCATGGACGCCGAATCGTCGACGGCAAGGATTGAGTGCATCGTTCGTAACTCCGAATCTGTCTCGGGGGTTTTCGGGCGAACCCGGGGCTTCTTTAGGACTGTCGAAGGACCGCAGGCGCGCGGTGCCTAGAACAGCTCGATGGAACCGGCGTCCATCTCGTCCTGCGTCACCGGGTTGGGCCGCAGCGGCGGGGTTTCCACGATCGCCAGGCCTTCCTCGTCGTCCACGCCCCAGGCGTCGGCGGCCAGGCGGTCGGCACAGTTGCGCAGGCGCTGCATGGTGTGGTTGACCAGCTGCGAGGCCATGTCCTGGAACTGCAGCGCCGTGATGGCGGTGGCCAGGTGCTGTGACACGGTGCTGGCCGGGTCGTGGTGCGCCGCGGCTTCGCGCAGTTGCTCCAGCGCGGCATTGGCGCCGTCGAAGCTGGCCATCAGGGTTTCACACGCGCCGGACAGCAGCCGCTGCAGGCGTTCGAGATCGTTGCAGGCCACCATCAGGTGGTCCTGCATCTCGGCATTGGCCAGCAACACGTCGCTGGGCTGGGTCTCTTGAACGTCGTTCATCGGCTTCGGGGCTCCGGCAAGGGCGGCGAATCTGCCCGACCGGGCGGACTGCCCGGGGCTTGGTTTTCGATGCCTTGCATTGTTGGAACGCCCGGCCTGCGGCAATACCGCAATCACCCGTCAAAATGCGCCCCAGTTCCCACTTCCTGCACAGAGGTCCGGCTCGCCCGCCGATACTCCGCCGCCATGACCCGCGTCCAGCGCCTGCGCGTTCTGCACATCGAGGATTCCGAGCTTGACCACGACCTCGCGCTGGCCTACCTGCGCCGCGGAGGCCTGCAGGTGGACACCCGCCGCGTGGACACCGAGGCCGCCTTCCGCGAGGCGCTGGCCGAGCCCTGGGACGCGGTGCTGTCCGACTACAACCTGCCCGGCTTCTCGGGGCTGACCGCGCTGGAGATCCTCAACCGCAGCGGGCTGCTGATCCCCTTCATCCTGGTCTCGGGCGAGATCGGCGAGGACACCGCGGTCGAGGCCATGCGCAACGGCGCCAGCGACTACCTGCTCAAGGCCAACCTCTCGCGGCTGGCGCCGGCGCTGGAACACGCGATCGAGACCACCGAGATGCGCCGCCAGAAGGCCGACACCGACCGTGCGCTGGCCGCCTCGCGCCAGCGGCTGTCGGAGCTGGCGCAGCACCTGCAGACCAGCGTCGAGATGGAGCGCGCCGCCATCGCGCGCGAGATCCACGACGACGTGGGCGGCTCGCTCACCGCGGTCAAGTTCGACCTCGCCTGGATCGCCCGCCACACCGTCAACACCGAGGTATACGACCGGGTGCAGCAGGCGCTGGAAACCGTCACCTACGCCATCGAGGCCAGCCAGCGCATCATGCACAACCTGCGGCCGGCCATCCTGGAGCAGGGCCTGGTGGCTGCGCTGCAGTGGATGGCCAACCGCTTTGAAAAGCGCACCGGCATTGCCTGCAGCTGCCGCACCAGCCACGACCTGCTGCCCACGCTGCCGCCCGGCGTGCCGCTGGTGGCTTACCGCACCGCGCAGGAGGCGCTGACCAACGTCAGCAAGCATGCGCAGGCCACCCGCGCCTCCATCGACCTGTCGCTGGCGCAGGGCGTGCTGTCGCTGGAAGTCAGCGACAACGGCCGCGGCCTGTCCAGCGAAGACCTGGCCAAGGCCCGCAGCTTCGGCATCCGTGGCCTGCACGAACGTGCCGGCACCGTCGGCGGCTGGGTGGAACTCAGCAGCGGCGGCAGCGGTCGAGGTACCACGCTCATCCTGTCGGTGCCGCTGCACGTCAGCCGCAGCGCGCCGGGGCATGACGACGAGTTCGACGACGTGCACGAAGAAACACACGATCCATCCGCCTGGGGGAAACCATGATCAAGGTGATGCTGTGCGATGACCATGCGCTGATACGGCGCGGCATCCGCGACACGCTGTCCGACGCCTCCGACATCGAGGTGGTGGGCGAGGCCGGCGACTACGGCGAGCTGCGCGCGCTGCTGCGCAACGCGACCTGCGACGTGCTGGTGCTCGACATCAACATGCCCGGCCGCAGCGGCCTGGACGTGCTGCACGTGCTCAAGGACGAGGGCTCGCCCATCAAGGTGCTGATCGTCAGCATGTACCCGGAAGACCAGTACGCCATCCGGGCGCTGCGCGCCGGGGCCTACGGTTACGTGAACAAGGGCGGCGATCCGCAGATCATCGTGCAGGCAGTGCGCACGGTGTCGCAGGGCCGCAAGTACGTCACGCCCGAAATCGCGCAGATGCTGGTGGAAAGCCTGACCACCCCGGTGCCCGAGCAGGCGCACGAGAAGCTCTCGGACCGCGAACTGCAGACCCTGGTGATGATCGCCAGCGGCAAGCGCCTGTCCGACATCGCCGAGGAGCTGATGCTCTCACCCAAGACCGTCTCGGTGTACCGGGCGCGGGTGCTGGAAAAGCTGGGGCTGGGCAA
>CAKZXL010000078.1 GCA_937883885.1 uncultured Aquincola sp.
AGGGGTTCCCGAAGGCATCGACATGGCGGCGGTCAGGCAGTCCCTGCTGGGCCTGCCGGGCGTTCTGGGCGTGCACGATCTTCACGTGTGGGCCGTCACCAGCGGCCGGCCCAGTCTCACGGTTCACCTGGTGCATGCCCCCGAGGTAGCGGTGCCGGCAGACCTTCTCGAGCGGGCACGCGCAGTCCTCGCGGCGGACCATCACATCACCCACACGACGGTCCAGCTCGAGACGCAGCCGTGCGCACAAGCCGACGTGGCCGTTGGTCCCGGGGGCAGCGGCGACGAATCCACATCGCGTGAGGATGCCCATGCCTAGACCTGCAGCGTGGACAGCCAGACCGGCGTGCGCCATGGCGTCTGGTTGCACGAGGAGCCACAGCGGCCGCATCCCCAACCACCCGCGTATCCGGTCGTCGACGCGGCGACCACGCGCCATCTCCGCCAATTGAAGGAGAAGTGAATGAGCTTCGATCGACGCAAGTTGCTCGCCGCAGCCTTGGGTGGCACGGCGCTGCTGACCACCGGTTGCATGACCAAACCCCTGCGCTCGGCCAACGCCGATGGGACGTACTGTTTCCGCATTGGCAAAAGCTACCGCCCCAAACTGACCTGCACGACGGGGCCGATCCCTCCGGAACAAGCTGAAGCGCAGGCGCGCGAGTTCAGCGGGACGCCCGATCGCCTCACCGTCTTCCTCGTGCGCAAGCGCTGGGGCGATACCGGCTACGTGATCCCGGTGGTCACTGACGCTGCGGTCCCCGTCGAAACGGTGCCGGAGAGCTTCGCGCGCCTGAGGCTGGCGCCTGGACAGCATGTGCTGACCGCCACATGGCCGGAAGGCACGGCCCGCCTGGACATCTCCGGCAAGGCCGGCGAGGTGCTGGTGGTCGAGGTCATCGGACTGATTTGGGCCTGGGGCAGCAAGTACCGCCTCGAGCCGGGAACGATCGACGACGCCCGCGAACGCACGCGCAACCTCCGACTGGTTGCGGACGTTGGTTGAAGGCGCTTGCGACCTCGTGACGCGAGCGACTGCCGGTGCTCGAACAGCACGGGCAAGCGAATTCCAGCATGAGACCCCGACTGGCCGATCCCGAGCTCTCGCTGGCGATGACCTGGATCTGGATCGGCGTGCTGCTGGCCGCGCTGGTGGCGTATGGCATCTTCCGCTGGTGGCGCCGTGGACATCCGCGCAAGCAGCCACCAGCACCGCTGAGCTACTCCGCCGAACTGAGCCAGCGATTGCGGAAGAACATGAACAAGGGCACGAAGCGCAGGCGGCGTGGCAAGACCGCGAAGAAGAAGCCGCCGCGCCGCCCGTGAAAGGTGTGCCGAGATCAGCCGCCCGTCAGCAGTTCGAGGCGCGTGCGGCGGGCATCGGGTGACTCGGCGCGCATCTCGTCGATGACCTGCTGCCGCGTCTTCGGCGGCTCGGAACTCTTGACCGGCAGCGGCGCTCCACGCTGCAACAGCGCCAGCGTGCCGTCCTTGCGCGCTGCGTCGACCTCGGCCATCACCTGGGCACGGGTCTTGGCGCTCTTGAAGTGCTCGGGGTGGTAAGTCACACCGGCTTCGCCGC
>CAKZXL010000079.1 GCA_937883885.1 uncultured Aquincola sp.
CGAACCATGCCGCGGTGATGGAAGCCATCAACGCGGAGGCCGAGCTGTTCAGCAAGCGCCTGCGCAGCCCCGAGGCCACCGAGGCCTTCCAGGCCTTCTTTCAGAAGCGCAAGCCCGACTTCTCGAAGTTCTGACGGGGCCAGCTGCGGCGGGGGCTACGGTTCGATCGGAGGCGTGCGCGCTTCTACACGGTCCAGGGCCTCGCGCGCTGTGACGATGGGGATGCCTGCGTGGTGCTGCAGTGGCAGCAGTTCGCTCAGCACTGACTCGCTGCTGACGAGCCCAAATTCACCGCGTCGGGCGCCGTCCAGCAGCCGCCGAGGTACCCCGTACGAAATGATGCTGGAGACCAACAAGTTGGTATCCAACAGCATCTTCATGACTCACGCGCCTGCCAGGCCTTCGTTGCGCCGCGCGTAGCGGCTGGCCTGAACCTCAGCCTCCACCTCTTCATCCGAGACTGCCGGCAGTCCCAGCGCGTCCAGGCGCGCCAGTTGATCCCCCAGACGCGCGACTGCCAGCTTTCGTTCTTCGCGTGAAGCCAGGAACTCCACGAAGTCGACCACTTCTGCCACACGCGCAGGCGGCAGCTGCTTCAAGCGTTCCAACAATTGCAATTCGATCGCTGTCATCGCAGAGGTCCTCGGCAGGCGGCATGGCAATGATGGCTTAAGTTTGCCTCAGCGGCGGCCCCGGTTCTCCGGCGGCCGAGCCGCGACAAGTCGTAACAGCCGGAACCCCGTCCCCCTCATCCAATCGCACCTTGCTGCATTGCAACAAAGGAGGGCGTTGGATGGATTTCTTGCCGGTCTTGTGGATGCCGTGGCTGCAGCCGCTGTTGGCCGCCAGCCTGGTGGTCGTGGCGGCGCTGGCGGTGCATCGGCTGGGGCGCGCGGTGCTCACGCGCATCACCCGCGGCGCCAGGGTGCCGGCCGCGGTGGTGCGGCAGGTGGACGTGCCGGCGCAATGGGTGCTGCCGCTGGCCGCGCTGCAGGTGGTGTGGCAGGGCGCACCCGACACGCTGCCGCTGATCGGCTCGCTGCGTCACCTCAACGGTGTGCTGCTGATCGCGGCCATCACGTGGCTGCTGACGCGCGCCGTACGCGGCGTGGGGCTGGGCGTCATCGACCTCTACCCCGCGGACGTCGAAGACAACCTGCAGGCCCGGCGCATCCACACCCAGGCGCGGGTGCTGGCCCGCACGGTGATGGTCGGCGTGATGCTGGCCGGCCTGGCGATGATCCTGATGACCTTTCCGGGCGCGCGCCAGCTGGGCGCCAGCCTGCTGGCTTCGGCCGGCGTGGCCGGCCTGGTGGTCGGTATCGCGGCCAGGCCGCTCTTCAGCAACATGATCGCCGGGCTGCAGATCGCGCTGGCGCAGCCGATCCGCATCGACGACGTGCTGATCGTGCAGGGCGAATGGGGCCGGGTGGAAGAGATCACCGGCACCTACGTGGTCCTGGCCATCTGGGACCAGCGGCGCTTGATCATTCCGCTGCAGTGGTTCATCGAGAACCCGTTCCAGAACTGGACACGCAGCACCGCGCAGATCATCGGCACCGTGTTCCTGCATGTGGACTATGCGATGCCGCTGGCACCGCTGCGGGCCGAGGCCCAGCGCCTGTGCGAAGCCTCGCCCCACTGGGATGGCCGGCTCTGCCTGCTGCAGGTGACCGAGGCCGGCGAGCGCACGATGCAGCTGCGCGTGCTGGTGACGGCGCACGACTCGGGCAAGGCCTGGGACCTGCGCTGCGAAGTGCGTGAAGGCCTGCTGACCTACATCCAGTCCAAGCACCCCGAGCACCTGCCGCAATGGCGCACCCAGCGGCTGGAAGGCGAGGTGGTGCCGCGCGGCGACGAGGCCTTCCGGGCACGCCATTCGCCGGTGGAGGCCGTGCCTTCCACCGTTTCGCCCGCCCCATGATGCAAGACGAAGTGACTCCCCCGGGCCCGCAGCGCAGCGGGCCGCCGCCGCTGCCGGCCGAGGCCGCGCTCTTCATCGACTTCGATGGCACCCTGGCCCCGCTGGCCCCGCGCCCGCAGGACGTGCAGGTGCCCGAGTGGGTGCTGCCCACGCTGCGCCACCTGCATGGCGCGCTGGGCGGCGCGGTGGCAGTGGTCAGTGGCCGGCCTGTGGCCCAGATCGACGGCTTTCTGGCGCCGCTGCAGCTGCCTGCCGCCGGCGTGCACGGCGTGGAACGGCGGGGCAGCGATGGCCACCTGCGGGTGGAAGCCGCCGAGCCGCCCGCGGCCTTGGTGGCGGCCGCGCAGGCGCTGGTGGCCGAGCATCCCGGGCTGCTGTTCGAGCCAAAGACCGGCGGCTTCGCGCTGCACTTCCGCTCACGCCCGCTGCTGGGCGGCCTGTGCCACGACACCTTGCAGGCCGCGCTCGGCGCGCTGCCCGAGGTGCTCACCTGGCAGATCATGGGCGGCCACTGCGTGTACGAGATCAAGCAGCGCAAGGTGTCCAAGGGCGTGGCGCTGGCCGCGCTGCATGCCGACCCGCGCTTTGCCGGCCGGCTGCCGGTGTACGTGGGCGACGACGTGACCGACGAGGACGGCATCGCGGCTGCACAGGCGGCCGGCGGCTTCGGCGTGCGGGTGGGGCCGGGGGCCACGCAGGCACGCTATTGGCTGGAAGACATCGATGCCGTCTCCCGGTGGCTGGGAGATGCGGTCCGCCGCTTGCCGGCGCCGGGGGGCGGCAGCCCGCCACCCCAAGCGCTCGCATGAACCCACCGGCATCGTTGAACCTCGGCATCATCGGCAACTGCTCCATCAGCGCCCTGGTCGACGACCAGGCGCGCATCGTCTGGTGCTGCTACCCCCGCTTCGACAGCGACCCGATCTTCCATGCGCTGCTCGATTCGGCCGATGGCATCCAGCCCGACGGCAGCTGGCAGATCTGCCTCGAAGGGCAGCAGCGCAGCGAGCAGGCCTATGAGCCCAACACCGGCGTGCTGCGCACCCGGCTCTTCGATGCCGAAGGTGGCGCGGTCGAGATCACCGACTTCGCGCCGCGCTACCTGCTGCACGGCCGCCCGTTCCGGCCTTTGACGCTGGTGCGGCGCGTGCGCGCGCTGTCGGGCGCGCCGCGGGTGCGGGTGCTGCTGCGGCCGCGCAGCGACTGGGGCGCCACCCTGCCCACCATCACCCGCGGCAGCGATCACATCCGCTACGTGGGGCCGGAGTCGGCGCTGCGGCTGACCACCAATGCGCCCATCACCTACGTGATCGACGAGACGGCGTTCACGCTGACCCAGCCGCTGAGCTTCATCCTCGGGCCTGACGAAGCCTTGCAGGCCGCCATTGAAGACACCGCCCGGCTGCTGGAAGAGCACACCATCGCCCACTGGCGCGCCTGGACGCGGGCGCTGGCGGTGCCGCTGGAATGGCAGGACGCGGTGATCCGCGCCGCCATCACGCTGAAGATGTGCCTGTACGAGGACACCGGCGCCATCGTCGCCGCGATGACCACCAGCATTCCTGAAGCGCCGGGCAGCCAGCGCAACTGGGACTACCGCTTCTGCTGGATACGCGATGCCTTCTTCGTGGTGCGGGCGCTCAACAGCCTGTCGGAAGTGGACACGATGGAGGACTACCTGCGCTGGCTGCGCGACGCCATCGGCGACATGGCCGGCGGCCATGTGCAGCCGCTGTACGGCATCGGGCTGGAACACCAGCTGATCGAACGCGAGCTGCCGCATCTGTCGGGCTACCGCGGCCACCAGCCGGTGCGCGTGGGCAACCAGGCCTATGAGCACTTCCAGTTCGACGTGTACGGCAACATCGTGCTGGGCGCGGCGCAGGCCTTCCACGACACGCGGCTATTGCGCCAGGGCACACGCCAGGAGTTCGGTCTGATGGAGGCGGTGGGCGAGCAGGCCTTCGCCATCCACGACCACCCGGACGCCGGCATGTGGGAGCTGCGCACCCGCAGCGCGGTGCACACCTCGTCGGTGCTGATGAACTGGGCCGCCTGCGACCGGCTGGCCAAGATCGCCGAGGCCTTCGAGCTGGCCGACCGCGCCACGCTGTGGCGCCAGCGCGCCGACCTCATCCGCGACAAGATCCTGACCCAGGCCTGGAGCGAGCGCCGCCAGGCCTATGCGGCCACCTTCGGCGGCGACGAGCTGGACGCCAGCGTGCTGCTGATGGTGGAGGTGGGCCTGATCGACCCGCACGACCCGCGCTTCGTGGCCACGGTGGATGCGCTGGAAGCCGCGCTGTGCGATGGCCCCTACATGCGCCGCTACGAAGCGCCCGACGACTTCGGCCGGCCCGAGACCGCGTTCAACATCTGCGCCTTCTGGCGCATCAATGCGCTGGCGCGCATCGGCCGCACGGCGCAGGCGCGCGAGATCTTCGAGGCCATGCTGGCCAGCCGCAACCCGCTGGGGCTGCTGTCCGAAGACACCCATCCCGCCACCCGAGAGCTGTGGGGCAACTTTCCGCAGACCTATTCGATGGTGGGCATCGTGAATGCCGCGGTGCGCCTGTCCGCACCCTGGGATTCGCGGATATGAAGAAGCAGGAGGAAGTACCGTGTCCCGACTCGTCGTGATTTCCAACCGCGTGGGCGACCCACGCAAGGTGGCCGCCGGCGGCCTGGCCGTGGCCCTGGGCGACGCACTGGCCACCCGCGGCGGCCTGTGGTTCGGCTGGAGCGGCAAGATCGTGGAAGACGGCGCCACCGGTGAAGGCGAGCTGCACCAGCAGCGCGCCGGCAACGTGGAACTGGTGACCATCGACCTCTCACGCGAGGACCACGACACCTACTACACCGGCTATGCCAACCAGGCGCTGTGGCCGGCCTTTCATTACCGGCTGGACCTGGCCGACTTCGGCAGCGGCTTTTTCGCCGGCTACCAGCGGGTGAACCGCCTCTTCGCGCGCAAGCTGGCGCCGCTGCTGCGCGACGACGACGTGATCTGGGTGCACGACTACCACCTGATTCCGCTGGCGTCTGAGCTGCGCTCGCTGGGCTGCCGCCAGCGCATCGGCTTCTTCCTGCACATCCCGCTGCCGCCGCCGCCCATCCTGGCCGCCATCCCGGGGCATGAGTGGCTGATGCGCTC
>CAKZXL010000080.1 GCA_937883885.1 uncultured Aquincola sp.
CCTTCGCGCCGCCCTCGGCGCAGTTCGTCACCTTCACCCGGCGTGAAGCCGTGGGCGTGGTGGCGGCCATCGTGCCGTGGAACTTCCCGCTGCTGATGGCGGTGATGAAGCTGGCCCCGGCACTGGCCGCCGGTTGCAGCGTGGTGCTCAAGCCCGCGGAGCAGACGCCGTTGACCGCGCTGATGCTGGGTGAGCTGCTGATGGAAGCGGGCTTTCCGGCCGGTGCGGTCAACATCGTCACCGGCGATGGCCCCGGCGCTGGTGCGCCGCTGACGGCCCATGCGGGCGTGGACAAGATCAGCTTCACCGGCTCCACCGAGACCGGCAAGCTGATCGGCCGCACCGCGATGGACCGGCTGGCCCGGGTGACGCTGGAGCTGGGCGGCAAGTCGCCGGTCATCGTGCTCGACGATTGCGACCCCGCCGCCGCTGCAGCCGGCGCGGCGCAGGCCATCTTCTTCAACCATGGGCAGGTGTGCTGTGCCGGCTCGCGCCTGTATGTGCAGCGGCGCATGTTCGATCGTGTGGTGGCCGACGTGGCGGCGATCGCCAAGCAGATGCCGCTGGGCCATGGCCTTGACCCGGCGGCGCAGATGGGCCCGCTGGTGTCGCAGGAGCAGCTCGACCGGGTGTGCGGCTACATCGAATCGGGCCGGCGCGATGGCGCCGAAGTGCTGAGCGGCGGGCGGCGCGCCGGTGACAAGGGCTACTTCGTGCAGCCCACGGTGCTGACCAACGTGAACCATGCGCACCGGGTGGTGCAGGAAGAGATCTTCGGCCCGGTGCTCACCGCGATGCCGTACGACGACCTGGACGAAGTCGCGCGCCAGGCCAACGACACCCCGTATGGGCTGGGCGCCAGCATCTGGTCGAACAACCTCACACGCGTGCACCAGCTCATTCCGCGGCTGCGTGCCGGCACCGTCTGGGTCAACTGCCACAGCATGCTCGACCCCGGCATGCCCTTTGGTGGCTACAAGCAGTCGGGCATCGGGCGCGACCTGGGCCGCGAAGCCATCGACGCCTACCTGGAGACCAAGTCGGTCTTCATCGCCGCCTGAGCCCGCAGACACCACGACAAGACTGCCTGAGGAGACAAACCCATGAACCTGCGCCTGAGAGCCACCGTCGCGGCCACCTGCGCCGTGCTGGGCCTGGCCAGCGCACCCGCCCATGCCGTGGACGTGGATGCCGGCGACTACACCGCCTTGCCGGCCGGCACCACGCTGGGCCTGGCCTACTACCAGCATGCCGAACGCAACCGGCTGTATGCCGGCGGCGAGCGCGTGCCCATCGATGCCGGCCTGAGCTCGGACGTGGGCATTCTGCGGGTGGTGCACTTCATGCGGCTGGGCGGCATCACCATCGATCCGCAGTTCCTGCTGCCGGTGGCCCGGCTGCGCGCCAAGGACGACCTGTCGGCCCTCGGCAAGGACAGCGGCGTCGGCGACCTGATGCTGGCCGCCACCGCCTGGCTGATCAACGATCCGCAGACCAAGACCTATTTCGGCATCACGCCCTTCGTGTGGGTGCCCACCGGCTCGTACGACCGCAGCCAGGGCGTCAACGTCGGCGAGAACCGCTGGAAGTGGGCGCTGCAGGCCGGCTACATCCGCCCGCTGGGCCCGCAGCTGACGCTGGACGCCGCCGCCGACGTGACCTGGCACGGCCGCAACGACGACTACGGCACCGGCAGCCTGACGCTGCGCCAGAAGCCGGTGTTCCAGCTCCAGGGCTGGCTGCGCTGGCATGCCAGCGATGCGCTGGATTGGCGGCTGGGCCTGTCGCACACCGCGGGCGGCGAGCAGTCCATCGAAGGCGAGTCGCAACACAACCGCCTGGCCACCACGCGCTTTGCGCTGGGCGCGGGTTACTTCATCGGGCCCAAGACCCAGTTGCTGACCACCGTGGGGCGCGACCTGCGCGTGCGCGAGGGCCTGCGTGAATCCGGCCGCGTGAACCTGCGCCTGCTGCAGATCTTCTGATTCAAGGAGCCACCACCATGATGCAAGGACAAAACCTCTACCGCGCGCTGTGGGTGCTGTGCGGCGCGCTGGCAGCGCTACCGGCCCTGTCGGCCCCGGGCGCCGGCAACGCCGTGCAAAAGCTCGACGGCGCCCGCATCCAGGCCAATGCCGCCACCACCCGCGACTGGCCCAGCCATGGGCTTGACTATGCCGAGACTCGCTTCAGCCAACTCAAGCAAATCGACAGCGCCAACGTGAAGCGGCTGGGCCTGGCCTGGACCTACAACCTCGAATCCACCCGCGGGGTAGAGGCCACGCCGCTGGTGGTGGACGGGGTGATGTACGTCAGCGCCTCCTGGAGCGTGGTGCATGCGGTGGACGTGCGCACCGGCCAGCGGCTGTGGACCTTCGATCCGCAGGTGGACCGTGCCAAGGGCTACAAGGGCTGCTGCGACGTAGTCAACCGCGGCGTGGCGCTGTGGAAGGGCAAGGTGTACGTGGGCGCCTTCGACGGCCGCCTGATCGCGCTGGACGCCGCCACCGGCCGCAAGGTCTGGGAGAAGGACACCATCGCCGACCCCAAGTTCTCATACACCATCACCGGGGCACCGCGGGTGTTCAAGGGCAAGGTGATCATCGGCAACGGCGGTGCCGAATACGGTGCCCGCGGCTACATCACCGCCTACGACGCCGAGACCGGCGAGCAGAAGTGGCGCTGGTTCACCGTGCCGGGCGATCCGTCCAAGCCGTTTGAGAACGAGGCCATGGCCGCTGCGGCCAAGACCTGGGATGCCAGCAGCCGCTACTGGGAAGGGGGCGGCGGCGGCACCGCGTGGGACACGCTCACCTTCGACCCCGAGCTGAACCTGATGTACGTGGGCGTGGGCAACGGCTCACCCTGGTCGGCCCGCAAGCGCAGCCCGGCGGGCGGCGACAACCTGTACCTGGCCTCCATCGTGGCGCTGGATCCCGACACCGGCACCTACAAGTGGCACTACCAGGAAACGCCGGGCGACAACTGGGACTACACCTCCACCCAGCCGATGATCCTGGCCGACATCCGCATCGACGGCAAGCCGCGCAAGGTCATCCTGCATGCGCCCAAGAACGGCTTCTTCTTCGTCATCGACCGCACCAACGGGCAGTTCATCTCGGCGCAGAACTTCGTGCCGGTGAACTGGGCCAGCGGCTATGACAAGAACGGCCGCCCGATCGAGACCGAGATGGCGCGTGTGAAGGACAAGCCCTTCGACGCCATTCCCGGACCCTTCGGTGCGCACAACTGGCACCCGATGTCCTTCAACCCGCAGACGGGCCTGGTGTACCTGCCGGCGCAGAACGTGCCCTTCAACCTGATGGACGACAAGGACTGGCGCTTCAATGCCAACCAGCCGGGTGAGCCCATGGCCGGCCTGGGCTGGAACACGGCCATGCGCGCCAACGTGGAAGCGCCCAAGAGCCAGCCCTTCGGCCGGCTGCTGGCCTGGGACCCGGTGCAGCAGAAGGAGGTGTGGCGCAAGGAGCATGTCTCGCCGTGGAACGGCGGCACGCTGACCACGGCGGGCAACCTGGTGTTCCAG
>CAKZXL010000081.1 GCA_937883885.1 uncultured Aquincola sp.
CATGCGCCTGCTGCAATACAAAGACCTGAACCTGCGTCGCGTCAAGCCTGCCTTCGACAAGGTCAAGGCCGCCATCGAGGCCGGCGACTTCCGCAGCGCCGACGTCAAGAAGCTGAACGCCGGGCCCTACTACCGCGCCAAGCTCGACTACGCCAACCGCCTGCTGCTGCAGTTCGCGCGCATCGACCGGCCGCCCGAAGAAGGCGGCACCGAAACCGTGTGCCTGGCGCTGGAAGTGATCGAGAACCATGCCTATGAGCGCTCGCGCTTCCTGCGCGGCGCTGCGGTGGACGAGGCGCGCATCGAGCGTGAACCCGCGGCTGAGGCCAAGGCGCCCACGCTGGCCGCCGAGGCCGCGCCGCTGCGCTGGCTGGGCCCCGGCCGCACGCAGTTTGAGCTGCTGGACAAGCCCATCGTGTTCGACGAAGCGCAGGACGAGGCCTACCGCCAGCCGGCACCGCTGGTGGTCATCGGGTCGGCGGGCTCGGGCAAGACCGCCGTCACGCTGGCGCGGCTGCGCGAGGCCGAGGGACGGGTGCTGTACGTCACCTTGTCGGCCTACCTGGCGCAAAGCGCCCGCGCGCTGCATGCCGCGCTGGGCTTCGAGAACCCGAAGCAGGAGGTCGATTTCCTCAGCTACCGCGAGCTGCTGGAAACCTGGCGTGTGCCGCCCGGCCGCGAAGTCACGCTGCCGATGTTCGCGGCCTGGTGCGAACGCCACCGCCAGACGCTGCGGCTGCTGGGCGAGCTGGACGCGCAGGCGCTGTTCGAAGAGTTCCGCGGCGTCATCGGGGCGCAGCCTGCCGGCCCGCTGTCGCTGGCCGATTACCTGGCTTTGGGCACGCGGCAAAGCCTGCTGAGCACCGCGCAGCGCGAGCTGGCGCACGGCCTCTTCCAGCGCTACCGCGCCTGGCTGGCCGAGTCGGGGCTGCACGACAGCAACCTGGTGGCGCATGAGTGGCGCACCCAGATCGTCGAGCAGCAGCCGCCCGGCTACGACTTCATCGTCATCGACGAAGTGCAGGACCTGACGCCGGTGCAGCTGTCGCTGGTGCTGGCGATGCTGAAGGCGCCGGGCCAGTTCATCCTGTGCGGCGACAGCCACCAGATCGTGCATCCCAACTTCTTCAGCTGGGCGGCGCTGAAGAGCCTGTTCTGGCAGGGCCTGGCCGGTGACGCCGCCCAGCGGCAGCCGCTGAAGCTGCTGCAGGCCAACTTCCGCAACACCCGCGCCGTGACCACACTGGCCAACCGGCTGCTGAAGATCAAGCAGGCGCGCTTCGGCTCGGTGGACCGCGAGAGCAACTTCCTGGTGCGCGCCACCTCGCCCGTGGCGGGTGAGGTGCGGCTGCTGGACGCCCGCGACAAGACGCTGGCGCAGCTGGATGCGGCCACCCGGCAGTCGGCACGGCACGCCGTCATCGTGCTGCGCGACGAGGACAAGGCGGCTGCGCGCCAGGTCTTGCGCACGCCGCTGGTGTTCAGCGTGCATGAAGCCAAGGGCCTGGAGTACCCGCATGTGCTGCTGTTCAAGCTGGTGAGCAGCCAGCGCCAGGCCTATGCCGAGGTGTGTGAAGGCGTCAGCCCGGCCGATCTGCAGGGCGAGGAGCTGGACTACCGGCGCGCCCGCGACAAGGCCGACAAGTCGCTGGAGCTGTACAAGTTCCAGGTCAATGCCTTGTATGTGGCGATGACCCGCGCGGTGGAGACGCTGACGCTGGTGGAGCAGGACACCGGCCACCCGCTGCTGGGCTTGCTGGGGCTGCAGCTGGGCGAGGCGCAGGCCCAGCCGGTGGCCAAGTCGACCCAGGACGAATGGGCCCAGGAAGCGCGGCGGCTGGAGCTGCAGGGCAAGGCCGAGCAGGCGCAGGCGATCCGTGATGCCTTCCTGCAGCACCAGCCGGTGCCCTGGACAGCCTGGAGCCGCGAGCTGATCGAAGCGCTGGCGCCCAAGGCGCTGGACCCGCGCAACCCCAGCAGCAAGCCACGGCAAACCTTGTTCGACTACGCCTTGTGGCATGGCCAGCATGAGTGGCTGCAGCAGCTGGGGGAGGCCGGCTTTGCACCCGCGCGCGGGCTGATGGATGACCGCGAATTCGTGGGGGCAGGCACCTCGCTGGCTTCAAGCCGTGGCATCCAGGGGCCTTGGCTGGCCCAGCAGCAACTGGTGCGCCGAACGCTGGCCGCCGTGCAGCAGCGCCATCTGCAGCCCTACCAGGCCAAGAACTTCAAGGACATCCTGCGTGCGGCCGATGTGCACGGCCCCGACCACGCCACGCCGGTGGGGGCCACGCCGCTGATGCTGGCCGCGACGACCGGCAACGCCGCGCTGGTGCAGGCGCTGCTGGCCAAAGGCGCCGACCCGGC
>CAKZXL010000082.1 GCA_937883885.1 uncultured Aquincola sp.
AGCGAGTTGGACCGCGGGCCACCCACCCGAGTAGCGCAGGGCAGTCGGCACGCAGTGCCGACCGCGGAAGCTAAGCCCCCGGGCCCGCCCGCACGGCCCTGCGCAAACCAGCACGCAACCCACCCAGGGTGTTCCACCCACCCACCCACCCAGCCAGCCAGCCAAGCCCAGCCAAACCGAACGGCACCCCCAAAACCGTCGCACGCCTGACATACACCCTGCCCACACTGCCCCGCTTCACCGCCCGTTGACGTGTCGTTCACACGGGTGCCAAGCACATCGCCAGGAGTACAGCCATGGGACGCCCGCTCGTCAAACCGCCGGTCCGCAAAGGACCGAACCGCCGCCAGTTCTTCCGCCAGTCGGGTGGTGGCACCGCCGCCCTCGCCGCTGCCACGCTGATGCCGCTGGGCTCGGCCATGGCCGCCGCGGTGGCCAATGTGTTCCAGCATGGCGTGGCCAGCGGCGACCCGCTGTCCGACCGCGTGATCCTGTGGACCCGCGTGACGCCCGTTGCCGGCCGCGGCGCGGTGCCGGTGCAGTACGTGGTGGCGCGCGATGCGGCGCTGACCCAGGTGGTGCTGCGCGGCAGCACCAAGACCAACCCCGACCGCGACTACACCGTGAAGGTGGACGCCGCCGGCCTGCAGCCCGCCACCACCTACTACTACCAGTTCAAGGCTGAAGGTGTTGACTCCCCCATCGGCCGCACCCGCACGCTGCCGGTGGGCCAGGTCGACCGCCTGCGCATGGCGGTGGTCAGCTGCTCCAACCACGCCTACGGTTACTTCAACGCCTACCGCCACATCGCCGAACGGGCCGACCTGGACCTGGTGATGCACCTGGGCGACTACCTGTACGAATACGGCACCAACCAGTACGGCACGGCCCGCGCCACCGAGCCCGCGCACGAAATCGTCACCCTGGCCGACTACCGCATGCGCCATGCGCAGTACAAGCGCGATGCCGACCTGCAGGCCATGCACCGCCAGCACCCGATGATCGCCATCTGGGACGACCATGAGATCACCAACGATTCGTGGAAGGACGGCGCGCAGAACCACACCGAAGGCGCCGAAGGCGTGTGGGCCGATCGGGTGGCCCAGGCCCTGAAGGCCTACTACGAATGGATGCCGACGCGGGTGCCTGATTCGGCCAACCTGCGCAAGAACTGGCGCGGCTTCCGCTACGGCGACCTGGCCGAGCTGCTGATGCTGGAAGAACGCGTGTCGGCCCGCTCGCAGCAGCTGCCCGCGGGCGGCCAGTTCACGCAGACCGGTGCCTTCACCGACCCCAGCCGCACGCTGCTGGGCGACACGCAGGAGGCCTGGGTGGCCAGCAGCCTGCGCAACAGCAAGGCGCAGTGGAAGTTCCTGGGCCAGGGCGTGATGTTCGCGCAGCTCAAGGGCGTGGGCGCGGCCAATGCGGCCGGTGGCGGCGCGTTCCTCAATGCCGACCAGTGGGACGGCTACCAGCCCGCCCGCGACCGCATCTACGACATCCTCAAGGGCAATGCCACCACGCCGGGCGTGAACAACGTGGTGGTGCTCACCGGCGACATCCACAGCTCCTGGGCGGCCGACCTGACGCAGGACCCGAACAATACCGACGTGACCAGCGGCGGCTACAACCGCAGCACCGGCGAAGGCTCGCGCGCGGTGGAGTTCGTCGGCACCTCGGTCACCTCGCCGGGCGTGAACGACCCGCAGGGCAGCACCGCCGCCTTCCTGCGCAGCCAGAACCCGCACTTCAAGTACATCGACCTGATGCGCCGCGGCTACATGCTGATCGATGCCACGCCGCAGCGCGTGGTGGGCGAATGGTGGTACGTGGACACGGTGGCCAGCATCAGCCACGTGCAGGCCTTCGGCACTGCCTTCGAGGTGCAGGCCGGCACCAACCGCCTGGTGCCTTCGGCGCAGACCACGCCGCGCGCCAACCCGCCGCAACTGGCCCCCTGACATCCCTTCAGCAGGATCTCTCTCATGACCACCACCCTCCCTTCCGCCCTGCGCGCCACCGTGGCCGCGCTGCTGGCCGCCACCGGCATCGCCGCCCACGCGGGCGACTTCACCCTCAGCGGCCAGCTGGCCCACCACAACGACGTGGTGCGCATCACCTTCGACGTGGCTGCCGGCGGCAGCGACGTCAGCCTGTTCACCGACTCCTGGCAGAGCGGCCTGAACTTCGACCCCGCGCTGGCCGTGTGGCGCCAGAGCGGCAACGACTGGACGCTGATCGGCCAGAACGACGACGCGGACCCGCTCGGCGCCGGACAAGGCTATTACGACAGCGGCCTGACGCTGCAGCAGCCCTCGGCCGGCCGCTACATGGTCACGCTGGTGGCCACCTTCAACGCGCCCAATGGCACGCAGCTGTCGCAAGGCTTCAGCTACGACGCCGAGGCGCCCATCGCCATCGGCCAGTGGACCCAGCCCACCGCCGACATCAACTACGGCGACCAGAAGGGCGGCCTGTGGCAGCTGCACATCAACGGCGTGCAGGCCGTGGCCGCGGTGCCTGAGCCCTCCACCTGGCTGCTGATGGCCCTGGGCGCCGCCGCGCTTATGCCCGCAGCTCGCCGCCGCCGCAGCAGCTGAAAAAGCCACCGCGCTTAACATCGGTCGCCTTCTGTACCTGGAGGGCCACCGATGCCAACGTTCATTGCCGCGGGCCTCATCGTCGTCGTTGTCGGCTGGGGCTTGTTGTTCCCCGACTCGCTCGGCAGCACGTTCGACCAAGCCCTGGGCTTCATCACCCACACCTTCGGCTCCTTCTACCTGTGGGTGGTACTGGCGCTGGTGGTGATGTGCGTGCTGCTGGCCTTCAGCCGCTACGGCACGCTGAAGCTGGGCGGTGAAGACGACGAGCCCGAGTTCTCGCTGGGCTCCTGGTTCTCGATGCTGTTTGCCGCGGGCATGGGCATCGGGCTGGTGTTCTGGGGCGTGGCCGAGCCCATCTCGCACTACGGCACCCCGCCACCGGGCGTCGCGCCCAACACGGCCGATGCGGCCAACGCGGCCATGCGCTACAGCTTCTTCCACTGGGGGCTGCACCCCTGGGCGGTGTACAGCATCGTGGCGCTGGCCATCGCCTTCTTCCAGTTCCGCCGGCAGCAGCCGGCGCTGGTGAGCGCGGTCACCTCGTCGCTGGATTCGCGGCTGGTGCAGCGGCTGGCGCCGGTGTTCGATGCACTGGCCGTCATCGCCACCGCCTTCGGCGTGGCGGCGTCGCTGGGCATCGGCGCGCTGCAGATCAACAGCGGCCTGGCGCGGGTGTTCGGCCTGCCGGTGAGCAACACCGCCCAGGTGGTCATCATCGCCGTCACCACCGCCATCTTCATCACCTCGGCCGTCAGCGGCGTCGAGAAGGGGCTGAAGTGGCTGTCCAACGCCAACTTGATGGTGGCCGCGGCGCTGGCGCTGGCGGTGTTCGTGCTGGGGCCCACCGTGGCCATCATCGACACGCTGACCAACACCCTGGGCGGCTACCTGAGCGACCTGGTGCGCATGAGCCTGCGCATGACGCCCTTCCGCCAGAACGACTGGGTGGCCAGCTGGACCATCTTCTACTGGGCCTGGTGGGTGTCCTGGGCGCCGTTCGTGGGCCTGTTCATCGCCCGCGTGTCGCGCGGCCGCACCATCCGTGAGTTCATCCTGGGCACGGTGCTGGCGCCCACCATCGCGGCCATGCTGTGGTTCTCCATCTTCGGCGGCACCGCGCTCAACCTGCAGCTGCTGCAGGGCGCGCCCATCGCCGAGGCGGTCAAGGCCGACGTGTCCACCGCGCTGTTCGCGCTGTTCGATGCGCTGCCGCTGGGCGGCGTGATGTCGGTGGTGGCCACGCTGCTGGTGCTGGTGTTCTTCATCACCTCGGGCGATTCGGCCACGCTGGTGCTGGGCATGATGAGCCACCGCGGCGACCCCAACCCCTCGGCCCGCAGCAAGATCCTGTGGGGCCTGCTGATCGCCGGCATCGCGGTCAGCCTGCTGCTGAGCGGCGGGCTGAAGGCGGTGCAGACGGCCACCATCGTGTTCGCGCTGCCCTTCACCGTCGTCATCCTGCTGATGGCGCTGGCGCTGTGGCGCGGCGTGCGCGCCGACTGGCTCGAAGAAGACCGGCGCGAGCGGGCGCTCAAGCGCCGGCTGCGCGAGATGGCCGCGCCGCGCTGAGGCCTGCCGGCCGCCGGCCGGACCGCCTCGGGGCTTGCGACGACAATGCCCCCGGGTGCGGCCCAGGCGCGCCGCCGGAGAGACCCGAGTGCAACCGATCATCCACAGCCTGCTCGACAACGACCTCTACAAGTTCACCATGTGGCAGGCGATGCTGCATCGCCATCCGCAGACGCAGGCCGAATACCGCTTTGTCTGCCGGCATGAGCCGGGTTATCCGCTGTCCGAGCTGGAGCAGGAGATCGGCGAGCAGCTGGACCATCTGTGCAGCCTGCGCTTTCGGCCCGACGAGCTGAAGTACCTGCGCGGCCTGCGCTACATCAAGACCGACTTCGTCGACTTCCTGCGCATCTTCCAGTTCCAGCGCGAGTTCATCCACGTGCGCATCTCGGGCGACACGCTGGAGATCATCGCCAACGGTCCGCAGGTGCACGTGATGGCCTTCGAGATCTACGTGCTGGCCATGGTCAACGAGCTGTACTTCCGCCGCTTCGATGCCGACCAGGCCCTGGTCTGCGGCCGCCAGCGGCTGCAGGACAAGCTGGAGCTGCTGGACCGCTTCGACAACGAGGCGCCGCGCACCCACCCCTTCGAGTTCTTCGACTTCGGCGTGCGCCGGCGCTACAGCGGCGCCTGGCAGCGTGAGGTGGTGACCACGCTCAAGCGCGAGGCTTCGCGCTACTTCAAGGGCACCAGCAACGTGCTGCTGGCGCGCGACCTGGACCTGATCCCGATCGGCACCATGGCGCACGAGTACCTGCAGACCTACCAGGCGCTGGGCGTGCGGCTGCGCGACTTCCAGAAGGCGGCGCTGGAGAGCTGGGTGCAGGAGTACCGCGGCGACCTGGGCGTGGCGCTGACCGACGTGGTGGGCATGGACGCCTTCCTGTCCGACTTCGACCTGTACTTCGCCAAGCTGTTCGACGGCCTGCGCCACGATTCGGGCGACCCCATCGTGTGGGGCGAAAAAGCCCTGGCCCACTACGAGAAGCTGCGCATCAACCCGCACACCAAGCGGCTGACCTTCTCCGACGGGCTGGACATTCCGCGCGCGCTGGCGCTGTACCGGCACTTTGCCGACCGCACGCAACTGGGCTTCGGCATCGGCACCAACCTGACCAACGACGTGGGCCTGAAGACGCTGCACATCGTGATGAAGCTGACCCACTGCAACGGCCAGCCGGTGGCCAAGCTGAGCGACAGCCCCGGCAAGACCATCTGCGACGACCACACTTTCCTGGCCTACCTGCGCCAGGTGTTCAACGTGCCGGCACCGGCCGTCTGACCTTTTTCTTTCCGACGAGAAGTTGATGTCCGAAGACCTGAAGACCCGTTTCGAGCAAGCCGTGGCCGAGAGCAAGCAATTGCCCGAGAAGCCCGACAACATGACGCTGCTGAAGATCTACGGCCTGTACAAGCAGGCCACCAGCGGCGACGTGCAGGGCGACCGCCCCGGCCTGACCGACTTCGTCAACCGCGCCAAGTACGACGCCTGGCAATCGCTGGCCGGTACCTCGGCCGAGCAGGCGATGGGCGACTACATCGACCTGATCGAATCGTTGAAGTAGGCCCCCTAGCTCGCTGCGCTCGCGCCCCCCCGAGGGGGAGTACCCGCCCTTGGGGCGGCCCGGCGGGCGGGTTGCCGTAGGCCCCCAAGCCCGCTGCGCTCAGCCTGTCGCCTTGGCCAGCAACGCATCCAGCTTGCGGGCGATCTCGGCCTCCACCGTGCCGCTCATCGCCTTGAACAGAAAGCCCAGCTCGGCCTGCAGGTCGAGTTGATCGGCCTTGACCGCCAGCGTGCCCTGTATGCCGCTGCGCTCGAAGCGCACGGTGTCGCCGTCGCGGCCTTCTTCGGTCTCGAACTGCAGGCCGTACTTCTCGCCGGCCTGGGTCATCCACTGCTGGGCCAGGCGCCGCGCCTGCGGCAGGCCCAGGGCATGCGGTCGTTGGATGTGGATGTCGGGCTGACGGGCCATTCGGCTCTCCTCGGTGTCGGTCTCGGGGTTCAAGGGGTCAGGGCGCGGCCTGCAGCGCCGCGCGGCGTTCGGCCATCGGCAGCGCCGCCAGGCGGCGCACCTCGGCATAAAAGCGGGGAAAGTCGCCACCCAGGCGCTCGAACAGGCGCACGAACTGCGGCACCAGGTCGTTGTAGGCGCCCTGCACCGCCAGCGACGGGTTGCTGGCGCGGGCAAACCAGGCGTCGTAGCCGGCATAACCGCCCCAGCGTTCACGCTTCATCGCCTCATAGTCGGCGCGCAGCCGGGCCAGGCGCTCGGCCTTGGCGCGGCGCTTGTCGTCGTCGCTGGCGCTGCTGGCGTACAGCGCCGCCAGGTCGGTGCGGGCGGCCAGGGTCAGCGCGCGGAAGTCGGCGCGGCGCTCGGCCATCTGGTCGTAGGCCTCGCGGCTGCCGGGCGCGCCGTGCTGGGCCAGCCAGCGATCGCCACCGATGCGTTCCACCGCGGTGGCAAAGCTCTCGTTGAAGGCGGTGTCGCCATTGGCATAAGCCACCTGGTGCGCCAGTTCGTGGAACACCATGCGCGCCAGCTCCGCCTCGCCCCAACCGACGAAGGTGTTGAGCAGCGGGTCGCCGCCCAGCCAGTCGCTCCAGCCCAGCGTGGAGTACGCCGGCACGCCATAGACGGCCACCTCCCAGCCTTCGGCCTTCAGCTGGGCGGCCAATGCATCGGCCGCCGCGCGGTCGTAATAGCCGCGGTAGCCGATGCAGCCCACCACCGGAAAGCACCAGGTCTTGAGCTGCAGCGACAGCTCGGGCGTGGCCACCACGTTCCACACCGCTGCACTGCGGCCCAGGTCGGCATAGCGGCGGTAGCTGCCGTTGTCGGGCAGGTGCAGCTCGGCGACCGCATAGTCGCGGATCTGCTGCGATCGCACCAGCTGCTCGCGCAGGGCCGGCGGTGTGGCGGGGTCGTCCAGCACCTCGGGCACCGGCCGCGCGCGGGCCAGCAGGTCGAGGTGGCCGTGCGCCGCCTGCGCGTAATAGCCCGCGGTGCTGCAGCCGCCCAGGCCGGCGGCCAC
>CAKZXL010000083.1 GCA_937883885.1 uncultured Aquincola sp.
GCGGATGCCCATTTCTCCTGTTCCCGAGCTGGTCGCCGAGCTTGCTGCCGGCCGCATGGTCATCCTCGTTGACGAGGAAGACCGCGAAAACGAAGGCGATCTCGTGCTGGCTGCCGAGCATGCCACGCCGGAAGCCATCAACTTCATGGCGCGCTACGGCCGCGGGCTGATCTGCCTGACGCTGACGCGGGAACGCTGCGAACGGCTGCAACTGCCGCCGATGGCCAGCCGCAACGGCACCAAGCACGGCACCGCGTTCACGGTGTCGATCGAGGCGGCCGAAGGCGTGACCACCGGCATCTCCGCCGCCGACCGTGCGCGCACGGTGCAGGCGGCCGTGGCCAAGCATGCACAGCCCGCCGACCTGGTGCAGCCGGGCCACATCTTTCCGCTGCAGGCCCAGGACGGCGGCGTGCTGATGCGCGCCGGCCATACTGAAGCCGGCTGCGACCTCGCCGGCATGGCCGGCCTGATGCCCGCCGCCGTGATCTGCGAGATCATGAAGGACGACGGCACCATGGCGCGCCTGCCCGACCTGGAAGTGTTCGCGCAGGAGCACGGCCTGAAGATCGGCACCATCGCCGACCTCATCCAGCACCGCAGCCATACCGAATCCATCATCCAGCGCGTGGGCGGCCGCCAGCTCGACACCGCCTACGGCCGCTTCGACTGTGCGATGTTCCGCGACCGTACCGGCGGCGCCCACCTGGTGCTGAGCGTGGGCAGCTGGCAGCCGGACGACGAAGTGCTGGTGCGCGTGCATGAGCCGCTGTCGGTGCTGGACCTGCTGGACACCAGCAACACGCGCCACTCCTGGTCGCTGCCCAGCGCCCTGCGCGCATTGCAGACGGCCGGCCGCGGCGTGGCGGTGCTGCTCAACTGCGCGGAAGACGCCGAGTCGCTGCTGACGCGCGCCGTGGCCGCGCCCAGCGCCGCGCCCGCACGCAGCTCGGGCCCGATGGACCTGCGCACCTACGGCGTGGGCTCGCAGATCCTGCGCGACCTGGGCGTGCGCCGCATGCGCCTGCTGGGCAAGCCGCGCCGCATGCCCAGCATGGTCGGCTTCGGCCTGGAAGTGACCGGATTCACGGAAGCACCTGCTTCGAAAGACTGACATGCAAGGCTCCGACAAAGGCACCCTCGCCGGCCTCAACGGCGAGCACCTACGCGTGGGCATCGTTCGCGCGCGCTTCAACGACACCGTGACCGCCGGCCTGCAGCAGGCCTGCTTGGCCGAGCTGGCGGCGCTGGGCGTCAGCGCCGACCGCATCCGCACCGTGGACGTGCCGGGCGCCCTGGAAGTGCCGGTGGCGCTGCAAGCCATGGCGGCTTCGGGCGACTACGACGCGCTGGTGGCGCTGGGCTGCATCATCCGCGGCGAGACCTACCACTTCGAGCTGGTGGCCAATGAAAGCGGCGCGGGCGTCACCCGCGTGGCGCTGGACGCTCGCCTGCCGATCGCCAACGCGATCCTGACGGTGGAAAACCAGGTGCAGGCCGATGCCCGCATCGATGAAAAAGGCCGCGACGCGGCCCGTGTGGCCGTGGAAATGGCCCTGTTGCTGAAGGAACTGAAGTGAGCCCCGCCCCCAAGAAGCCGAACGGCCCGAAACGGCCGTCGGCCGCCAACGTGGCGCGCCGCCACGCGCGCCAGGTGGCGTTGCAAGGCCTGTACGAATGGCTGGTGTCCGGCACCGAAGCCGGCGTGATCGACGCGCACATGCGTGAGCAGGAAGATTTTTCGAAGGCCGACACGGCGCACTTCGACGCGCTGCTGCATGGCTGCATCGCCGAGGCGGCCGACCTGGACACGGTGCTGGCCCGCCACGTCGACCGCCAGACCTCGCAGCTGTCGCCGGTGGAACACGCGGTGCTGCTGATCGGCGCCTACGAGCTGAAGCACTGCATCGACGTGCCCTACAAGGTGGCCATCAACGAAGCGGTGGAGCTGGCCAAGAACTTTGGCGGCACCGACGGCCACAAGTACGTCAACGGCGTGCTGGACAAGGCCGCGGCCGACCTGCGGTCGGTGGAAGTCAATGCCGCGCGGGAAGCGCGGCGGGCCGGCTGATCACGCCCGGCCGAATTCGCCGGTGGTCAGGTCACTGACCACGGCCGTGTACCAGGAAGCGCCCAGGTAAAAGCGCACTGCGCCGGTGGAACGCCGACGCACCAGCAACAGGCTGTCTTGCAGGCCCAGCGCGGCGCTCAGGTCGGGCTCGGGATCGTGCTCCACCTCGAAGTCCCCGGCGTCAAAGCCGTGGGCGGCCAGGGTTTCGCCCAGCAGGGGTGGAGGCAGCGTGATGGATGAAGCAGGCATGGTGCGGCTCCCGGGTGGAACGAGTCACGATGCTGCCTGTGCCCGAGGGCCTGCCGCATCCCTCTCAAGAGCGAGCAAGCGCCGAACCTGCGCGCCGGATTAGGCGGCCCGGCCTAATGGCGGCCGGTTGCGCAGTCGGCGCACTGGCCGTACAGCGTCAGCTCATGCGCCTCGACACGAAAGCCCGCGGGCGCCAGGCGGGCCAGATCGCCCGGGCAGCCGTGCACGTCGAACACCCGTTCGCAGGCCCGGCACTGGAAATGGTGGTGGTGCCCCAAGTGCTTGGATTCATAGCGCGGGCTGTCGCCGGGCAGCTCCACCACCTGCACGCTGCCCTCTTCCACCAGCAGCTTGAGGTTGCGGTATACGGTGGCGATGCCCATGCCTGCCACCTCGGTGCGCGCACCGTCCAGCACTTCCTGCGGCGTGAGCGGGCGCGTGGCGGCCTCGATCACGGCGCGGATGGCGGAGCGTTGGCGGGTCGAGCGTTCCATCGTGTAGCAGAAAGCGGTTCGTGGGTGATTGGCGATTCTCTCACGCCCGATAAAGAGAAGTCGTTATCATTAGGGGATGATCCCGAGTCTGAGTTCCGCGCCGGCAACCGTTCAGCACGCTGCACCGCCCACCGTTGAGCGCGCGGCGCATGCGTTGCGCTGGCTGGCTTGCGCCGCGTTACCGCGCACCGGCGTGGCCGCACTGGGCGTCGGCCTGCTGTGGGCCATGGCGGCGTGGGCGATGCATGGCGGCCAGTGACGCAGCGGTGCAGCTGCACGGCGTGGGCGTGCGCTACGGCACCCAGTCCGCCGTGGCAGGCGTGCAAGCCGCTTTCGGCCGCGCCGGTCTGCACGCCATCGTCGGCCCCAACGGCGCCGGCAAGAGCAGCCTGATCGGCGCCATCGCCGGGCTGCAGCGCCACAGCGGCCGCATCGAGGTGGCTTCCGACCTGCGGCCGCACATGGGCTACCTGCCGCAACGATCACAGGTGGACCGCAGCTTTCCGATCACCGTGGCCGACTTTGCCGCCATGGGCCTGTGGCCGAGGCTGGGCGCGCTGCGCGGCATGAGCCGCGCGCAGGCGCAGGCGGTGGACGAGGTGCTCGAACGCCTGGGCCTGCAGACGCTGCAACGCCGGCTGATCGGCGAGCTGTCCACCGGCCAGTTCCAGCGCCTGCTGTTCGCCCGGCTGTGCCTGCAGGACGCCCGGCTGCTGTTGCTGGACGAGCCCTTCGCCGCGCTGGACGAAGACACCACCACCGCGCTGATGGCGCTGCTGCAGGCCTGGCGCGCACAAGGCCGCACGGTGATCGCCGTGCTGCATGAGCAGACCCTCGTGCGCGCGCATTTCGATTCCGCCCTGCTGATGGCCGGCACCGCGCTGCTGCAAGGTCCGGCCGACGCCGCGCTGGCCTCGGCCGCCTGGCGCCACGCCGAGCGACAACTGGCCCGACACGCCGCCGCCCTGCCCTCCCCCGCCTGATGACCCTGATGCAAGCCCTGTTCTGGCAGCCTTTTGCCGAGTTCGATTTCATGCGCCGCGCGCTGGTGGCCTGCCTGGCGCTGGCGCTGACCTGCGGCCCGCTGGGCACGCTGCTGGTGCTGCGCCGCATGAGCCTGGTGGGCGATGCGATGGCCCATGCGCTGCTGCCCGGCGCCGCCGTTGGCTACCTGCTGGCCGGCCTGTCGCTGGGCGCGATGAGCGCGGGCGCCTTCGTGGCCGCGCTGCTGGTAGCACTGCTGGCCGGCGTGGTGGCCCGCTTCACGCCGCAGCGTGAAGACGCCAGCTTCGCGGCCTTCTACCTGATCGCGCTGGCGGCCGGTGTGCTGCTGATCGCCCGCCAGGGTGGCAGCGTCGACCTGATGCATGTGCTGTTCGGCAGCGTGCTGGCGGTGGACGATGCCTCGCTGAAGCTGGTGGCCGGCGTGTCCAGCGTGTCGCTGCTGCTGCTGGCCTTGCTGTGGCGGCCCATCGTGTTCGAGGCCTGCGACGGCCTTTTCATGCGCACGGTGTCGCGCCGCTCGGCCGCGGTGCACTACCTGTTCCTGGCGCTGGTGGTGGGCAACCTGGTGGCCGGCTTCCAGGCGCTGGGCACCTTGATGGCAGTGGGTCTGCTGATGCTGCCGGCCACGGCGGCCCGCTTCTGGGTGCGCAGCCTGGAAGCGCTGGCGCTGCTGGCCGCAGGCATCGCGGCCTTCAGCGCCTGGGCGGGGCTGCTGCTCTCGTACCACGCCAGCCTGCCTTCGGGCCCGGCCATCGTGCTGGTGGCGGGCCTGGTGTACGTGCTGTCGCTGGCCCTGGGCCGGCATGGCAGCTTGCGCGCCGCCTGGCGTCCGGCCATGCCCGCCACCGCCGGCGCCCTGGGGGGCACTGTGCTCCTGACGGTGCTGGCCGTGGGCCTGGCCGGCGCACCCTCGCCCGCGCACGCGCAGGCCAACCCGCAAGCCGCCGCACGCCCGCGGGTGGTGGCCAGCTTTTCCATCCTGGCCGACATGGCCCGCGAGGTGGGCGGCGATGCGGTGGAGGTGAGCAGCCTGGTGGGCCCGGGCGGCGACGCCCATGTGTACGAGCCCACGCCCGCCGCGGTGCGCCAGCTGGCCGCGGCGCAGCTGGTGGTGGTCAACGGCCTGCGCTTCGAGGGCTGGCTCGACCGGCTGGTGGCCGCCTCGGGCTACCGCGGCCCGGTGCTGGTGGCCACCACCGGCATCCGGCCGCGCCTGGTGTACGGCGCGCCCGACCCGCATGCCTGGCATGACCCGGCCAATGCCCACGTCTACATCGAGAACCTGCGGGTGGCGCTGGGCCGGCTGGTGCCGGCACAGGCCGCCGCCATCGACGCCCGCGCTGCCCAGTATCTTCAGCGGCTGGACGCGCAGGACCAGCGCCTGCGCGCCCTGCTGGCCAAGGTGCCGCCCGAACAGCGCCGCGCCATCACCTCGCACGACGCCTTCGGCTACCTGGCCGCCGCCTACGGCATTAGCCTGGCCAGCGTGCAGGGCTGGACCACCGCGGCCGAACCCTCGGCCGCCGACCTGGCGAGGCTGATGCGCCAGATGAAGGCCGAACAGACGCGCGCGCTGTTCCTGGAAAACACCGGCAGCCCGCGCATGATGCAGCGCGTGGCCCAAGACACCGGCGCGGTGATCGGCGGCACGCTGTACGCCGATGCCTTGTCGCCGCCCGGCACCGTTGCCGACAGCTACCTGAAGCTGCTGGACCACAATCTCACCACCCTGATCGCCGCCTGGCAACCGCCGGTGGCCCGCACGCCATGAAGAAGTCGACCCTCACCGCCCTGGCCGCTGCCCTGATGCTGCCCACGCTGGCACTGGCACAAACCCACGCCGCGCACGAGCACGGCAAGGTGGCGGTGGACATCGCCGTCGAGCGTCAGCAGCTCACCGTCGCCATCGACACGCCGCTGGACAACCTGCTGGGCTTCGAGCGGGCGCCGCGCAGCGCCACCGAAAAGCAGGCCGCCGACGCCGCCGTGACCAAGCTGCGCGCCGCCGATGGCTGGCTGCGCATCGACCCGCAGGCAGGCTGCCAGCTGCAGGACGTGACGCTGGAATCGGGCGCGCTGGGCCTGGGCGGCGCACCGGCCGAGGGCGAGCATGCCGACCTGGAAGGCAGCGTGACCTACCGCTGCACCGACGCCACCCGCGCCGCCTGGATCGACGTCGGCCTGGCCGATGCGTTCAAGCGCGTGAAGTCGCTGCAGGTGCAGGTGGCCGGCCCCCAGGGCCAATCGAAGCAGACGCTGAGCGGCAAGAACCGGCGGGTGGTGCTGACGAAATGACGGCCGGCTCCGAGCCGCTGGTGCACTGCCAGAGCCTGCGCTTTCGCTGGCCGGGTGCCGCGCACGACACGCTGGCCATCGACCACTTCGAGGTGCAGGCCGGCAGCACGTTGTTCCTGCACGGGCCCAGCGGCTGCGGCAAGAGCACGCTGCTGTCGGTGCTGGCTGGCGTGCTGCAGCCACAGTCGGGTCGGGTGACGATGCAGGGCCAGGCCTGGTCCGACCTGCCGGCCGGCCGCCGCGACCAGCGGCGGGCCGACCTGGTGGGCTACGTGTTCCAGCAGTTCAACCTGCTGCCTTACTTGAGCGTGCTGGACAACGTGCTGCTGCCCTGCCGCTTCTCGGCCGTGCGCCGCCAGGCCGCGGGCGATGCGCCCGCCGCCGCCCGCGCGCTGCTGCAGCGCATGGACCTGCCGCCCGCGTTGTGGACGCGCGAGCCCACCGCGCTGTCGGTCGGCCAGCAGCAGC
>CAKZXL010000084.1 GCA_937883885.1 uncultured Aquincola sp.
ATCAAGACCGAACTGGACGGCAAGGACCTGACCAACTTCAAGGATCCGGCCGGCAAGAACCTGTTCGTCGAGATCACCAAGGCCGGCAGCCAGCCCGGCGGCAGCTTCGTCAATTACCTGTGGCCCAAGGTCGGGGCGGCCGAACCGTTGCCCAAGACCTCCTTCGTGATCGCCTATCAGCCCTGGGACTGGAACCTGACCACCGGCGCGTACATGGATGACATCAACGCCGCCTTCCTGCGCACCCTGACGCAGATGGCCATCCTCTTTGCCGTGGTGGCGGCGGCCCTGGTAGCGCTGGTGATCGTGATCAACCGCGGCATCCTGCGCACCATCGGCGGCGATCCGGCCAAGGCGGCCGAGGTCGCCAACCGCATCGCCCAAGGCGACCTCACCCCCAACATCGAAACCGCACCGGGCGACCAGAGCAGCCTGCTTTACGCAGTACGCAGCATGCGCGATTCGCTGCTGAGTACCATCGCCAACATCAAGACCTCGGCCGACACCATCGCCACTGCCAGCCAGGAAATCGCCAGCGGCAACCTCGACCTGTCGAGCCGCACCGAGCAACAGGCCGGCTCCATCGAGGAAACCGCCTCGGCCATGGAAGAACTGACCGCCACCGTCAAGCAGAATGCCGACAACGCGCGCCAGGCCAACCAGCTGGCTGAATCAGCATCGGAAGTGGCGATCCAGGGCGGCAGCGTGGTCGGCCAGGTGGTGCAGACCATGGAAGGCATCACCGACAGCTCGCGCAAGATTGCCGACATCATCGGCGTGATCGACGGCATCGCCTTCCAGACCAACCTGCTGGCGCTGAATGCCGCGGTGGAAGCCGCCCGCGCCGGCGAGCAGGGCCGGGGCTTTGCCGTGGTGGCCAGCGAGGTGCGCACGCTGGCCCAGCGCAGCGCCGAAGCGGCGCGTGAGATCAAGGCGTTGATCACCGGCAGCGTGGAGCAGGTGGACCGCGGCGGCCGGCTGGTGGACGACGCCGGCCAGCGCATGCAGGAGATCGTGCAGGCCATTCGCGGCGTGAACTCGGTGGTGACCGAGATCAGCGCCGCCACCGCCGAGCAAAGCGCGGGTGTGCAGCAGGTGGGCCTGGCCATCGGCCAGATCGACCAGGCCACGCAGCAGAACTCGTCGCTGGTGGAAGAAGGCACCGCCGCGGCCGACAGCCTGCGCGAGCAGTCGCGCCAGCTGGTGCAGGCGGTGGCGGCCTTCCAGGTCTGAGCAGCGGGCTCGGTGCCTCAGTTCGTCGGGTTGGGCGCCAGCGGCATCTCGCCACCGGGCAGCACTTGGTGGGCGTCGGCAGGCAGGGCCTGCTGGCGGCTGCGCATGTAGTCGTAGCGGTCCAGCGACAGCCGGCTGCTGCCCTCCTCGTCGGGCATCACCACCGGGCGCAGGAACACCATCAGGTTGGTCTTTGACCGTGTCCTGCTGAGCGTGCGGAAGAAGGCGCCCAGCACCGGTATCTCACCCAGCACCGGCCATTGATCGGCCTGCGTGGTGTAGCCGTCTTCGATCAGGCCGCCCAGCACGATGATCTTGCCGTCGTTGACCATCACGGTGGACTCGATGGCCCGCTTGTTGGTGGTGGGGCCGGCATTGGTGGTGCCCGGCGTGGTGGTGCTGGCCACCGACGACGACTCCTGCAGGATGCTCAGCCGGATGGCGCCGTTGGGGCCGATCTGCGGCCGGATGCGCAGCGTCAGCCCCACGTCCTTGCGCTCGATGGTCTGGAACGGGCTGCTGCTGCTGGTGGAGGTGTACGAGCCGGTGACGAAGGGCACGTTCTGGCCGACGACGATCTTGGCCTCTTCGTTGTCCAGCGTCACCAGGTTGGCGGTGGACAGGATGTTGGTGCCCGACATCGACTGCAGGGCCTGCGCCACCGTGCCCAGCGTCAGGTCGGTGGTGGTGGCGCTGATGTTGAAGATCTGCTTCCACTGCAGGCCCACGTCCAGCGCCTTGCTGGCGTCCACTTCCACCACCAGCGACTCGACATAGAGCTGCGCGCGGCGCGTGTCCAGCTGGTCGACCACCGCCCGCAGCTGCCTGAACAAGGGCTCCGGCGCGGTGACGATGAGCGAGTTGCTGGCCGGGTCGGCCTGGATGTGGCCGCCCGTCACCGGCGCCGCTGCACCGGTGGTGGCCGCCGTCGAAGCCTTGCTGTTGGCACCGCTGCTGTTGTCCGCACTGCTGCCGGACGAGCCGCTCGCGGCCGACACACCGGGCGTGCCACCGCCCACACCGCCGCCGCTGCCTTGCGGCGATGCAGACGACGATGAGCCACCACCGGCCGTGCCGGCATCGGCCGGAAACGCCGCCCGCAGCACCGTGGCCAGGCGTGTGGCCTCGGTGTGCTGCAGGTAGATCACGTGCACGTTGCTGCCAGCCAGGCCGCTGCTGCCGGGCTGGTCCAGCCGCGCCACCAGCGCGCGGATGGCGGCCAGCCGCGCCGGATGGGGCGCCCGCACCAGCAGCGCATTGATGCGGCTGTCGGCCACGATGCCGGGGCCGCTGCCGCTGGTGCGCAAGCCTGCCGGTGCCGTGCCGCCCGCGGCCTGCGCGCTGGCGCCACCCGCGTCGTCGACGAAGCGCTGCACCAGCGGCGCCACCTCGGTGGCCAGCACATGCTGCAGGCGGATCACCTCCACGTCGGTGGCGCCAGGCTGGTCGAGCGCGCTGATGAGCTGGCCCAGCCGCTGCAGGTTGCTGGCGTAGTCGGTGATCACCAGCGCATTGGTGCCGGCGATGTGGTTGATGGTGTTGTTGGCCGCGATCAGGGGCCGCAGCACCGGCACCAGGTTCGCCCCGTTTTCATGAACCAGCTTGAACACCTGCGTCTGCACTGGATCACCCGCCCGCGCGCTGGCAGCGTCCACCCGCAACGTGCTGCTCTGCAGCTTGGCATCGGCCTCGGGCAGGATCTTCAGCAGCCCGTTCGACTCGATCATCGCCAGGTTGAGCCCACGCAGGCCGGTGACGAACACAGCCATCGCCTGCGCCGGGGTGACCGGCTGCTCGGTGTACAGCGTGAGCTTGCCCTTGACCCGCGGGTCCACCAGCACCGGGCGGTTCAACAGGTCGGCGATCACGCGGGCGGCGGCTTCGACTTCGATGTCGGGAAAGTTCAGCGTGGTGCTGGCCGGCCCCCGGGCACTGGAGATCCCATGGGCCGGTGGAGCAGCGGCGGCATGGGCCGTGGCCAAGGCCAGCGCGCAGGCGGCCAGCAGACACGACCGCCAGGGCCGTGGGTCGACGGAGAGATTCACGAAAGGCGCAAGGGCAACGTAGCAAGCCCCGATGCTGCAAGACCTGTGTCAACCGGTCTTGTGGCACAGGTAAGCCCGCAGCAACAAGCCCCGGGCGGGCTGCGCTCAGCCCGGAAACGCCAATCGCTTTTCCAGCACCCGCTGCACCTGCTCGAACAGCAGGCTCAACACCCAGTACACGCCCGCCGCCGCCAGGTACAGCGGAAACGGCTGGAAGGTGGTGGAGATCAGCTCCTTGGTGGCCAGCATGAGCTCGGTCACCGCGATCACCGACACCAGCGAGGTGTCCTTGATCAGGCTGATCAACGAGTTGCTGAGACTGGGCACCGCGGTGCGCAGTGCCTGCGGCGCCACCACGTAGCGCAGGGTTTGCACATGCGTCAGGCCCAGGCTGGTGCCGGCCAGCCACTGGCCCTGGCCGATGCCGCTGACCGCGCCGCGCAGGCTTTCGCTCAGGTAGGCCGCCACATTGAGCGTGAGCGCCAGGATGCCCGCGGTGACCGGCGAGAACTCGATGCCGATGCTGGGCAGCCCGTAGTACACGATGAACACCTGCACCAGCAGCGGCGTGCCGCGGAAGATGCTGACGTACAACCGCGCCAGCTGGGCCAGCACCGGCACGCGCAGCACCCGCAGCAGCGCCACCAGCGTGCCCAGGGCCAGCCCGAGCACCATGGCCGAGACGGCGAAGAACAGCGTATAGCCCGTGGCGCGCAGCATCACCGGCGCGGCCAGCTGAAGCAGCGGCAACAGCTCCATGGCCTTACTTCGCGGCCGTCAGCGGCTTGCTCACGTCACGCGCGAACCATTTGGTCGAGATCTTCTCGAAGCTGCCGTTGGCCTTCAGGTCGGCCAGCGCCTGATCGATCGCTGCCTGGAACTTGGGGTTGCCCTTGCGGAACGGGATGGCGTTGCTGGTGCTGGGGCCGATGGGCGCACCGGCCTTCAGCGGCAGCTTGCTGGTCTGCGTCAGGTACGGGATCAGCAGGCTGTCGTTCAGCGCCGCGTCGATGCGGCCGGTGGCCAGGTCCTGCAGGTACTCGGGCGCGCCGGGGTACACCTTGACCTCGGCGCCTTCGATGCCGCGGGCCAGGTCGGCATAGTTGCTGCCCTGCCCCACGCCGATGCGCTTGCCCTTGAGGTCGGCCAGCGTGGCCATCGGCCGCGTCTCGTTGGCGCGCACGATCAGCTGCGCCGACGAGCTGACGTAGGGGCCGCTGAAGTCGAAGGTCTGGCGGCGCGCGTCGGTGGCCGCCACCTGGTTGACGATGACGTCGTACTTGCCCGCCTGCAGCCCGGCCAGGATGCCGCTCCACTCGGTGGTGGTGAACACCGGCTTGACGCCCAGCTTGCCCGCGATGGCGGTGGCGATCTCGACGTCGAACCCGGTGAGCTGGCCCTGCGCATCTCGGAAGTTGAAGGGCGGGTAGGTGCCCTCCACCGCCACGCGCAGCGTGCCGCGCTGCTTGACCTCGTCCAGCAGATCGGTGGCGGCAAGGGCGGCACCGGCCGCCAGGGTGAAGGCCAGCGCGGCGCCGGCAAGCAGATGTGAACGACGGTTGAGCATGGTTGTTCTTCGTGAGTCGAAAGCGGCCATGTTGCCACCGCTGCGCCAGCCGCTGGCGCACAGGGTCTGCCGCAGCGGGCGCACGAAGGCAAGCGCGGCTGACCACAAGGAGGGCTATCGCCATCATCCAAACGGCCAATGACGCGGGGGCCCTGCTCGAACGTAACCTTGCGGCCATCGACACCGCCCCGCAAGGAGAAGCACCCCATGAGCGCAGACACCGAGATGAAGTGCCCCGTGGCCCACGGCACCCACGGCACCAGCAAGCCCAGGCAGACCCGCACCAACGCCCATTGGTGGCCCGACCAGCTGAACCTGGGCGTGCTGCACCAGCACAGCAAACTGGGCGACCCCATGCTGGAAGACTTCGACTACCGCCAGGAATTCCAGAAGCTGGACCTGAACGCGGTGATTGCCGACCTGCATGCGTTGATGACCGATTCGCAGGACTGGTGGCCGGCCGACTACGGCCACTACGGCCCCTTCTTCATCCGCATGGCCTGGCACTCGGCCGGCACCTACCGCATCTTTGACGGCCGCGGCGGCGCCCGCTCGGGCGAGCAGCGCTTTGCGCCGCTGAACAGCTGGCCCGACAACGGCAACCTGGACAAGGCCCGCCGCCTGCTGTGGCCCATCAAGCAGAAGTACGGCCGCCAGCTCTCCTGGGCCGACCTGATGATCCTGGCCGGCAACGTGGCGCTGGAGTCGATGGGCTTCAAGACCTTCGGCTTCGGTGGCGGCCGTGAAGACATCTGGGAACCGCTGCCCATCGACTGGGGCCCGGAATCCACCTGGCTGGGCGACGAGCGCTACAGCGGCGAACGCGAGCTGGCCAACCCGCTGGCCGCGGTGCAGATGGGCCTGATCTACGTCAACCCCGAAGGCCCCAACGGCAAGCCCGACCCGGTGGCCTCGGCCCGCGACATCCGCGAGACCTTCGCCCGCATGGCGATGGACGACGCCGAGACCGTGGCCCTGGTGGCCGGCGGCCACACCTTCGGCAAGTGCCACGGCGCCGGTCCGGCCCACCACGTGGGCGCGGAGCCCGAAGGCGCCAACATCGAAGAGCTGGGCCTGGGCTGGAAGAGCGCCTACGAGTCCGGCATCGGTGCCCATGCCATCACCAGCGGCCTGGAAGGCGCCTGGACGGCCACGCCCACGCAGTGGGACATGAGCTACCTGGAAACCCTGTTCGGCTTCGAGTGGGAGCTGACCAAGAGCCCCGCCGGTGCCCACCAGTGGAAGCCCGTGGGCGACGCCGGCCGCAACGTGCCCGATGCCCACATCCCCGGCCAACTGCACCAGCCGATGATGACCACCGCCGACCTGGCGCTGCGCTTCGACCCGGCCTACGAGAAGATCGCCCGCGAGTACCTGGCCAACCCGCAGAAGTTTGCCGACGCCTTCGCTCGCGCGTGGTTCAAGCTCACCCACCGCGACATGGGACCCAAGCTGCGCTACCTGGGCCCGCTGGTGCCGCAAGAAGAACTGCTGTGGCAAGACCCGCTGCCCGCCGCCACCCACCCGCTGGTAGATGCCGCCGACGTGGCGCAGCTCAAGCAGCGCATCATGGCCAGCGGCCTGACGACGGCACAACTGGTGAAGGCCGCCTGGGCCAGTGCGAGCACCTTCCGCGGCAGCGACCTGCGCGGCGGTGCCAACGGTGCCCGCGTGCGCCTGGCGCCGCAGAAGGACTGGGAAGCCAACGACCCGGCCGAGCTGGCCCAGGTCATCGCCAAGCTGGAAGCCATCCAGGCCGAGTTCAACGGCCAGGCCACTGGTGGCAAGCAGGTGTCGCTGGCCGACCTGATCGTGCTGGCCGGTGGCGCCGCCATCGAAGCAGCGGCGCAGAAGGCCGGCCACACGGTGCAGGTGCCCTTCACCCCCGGCCGGACTGACGCCACGCTGGAACAGACCGATGTGAACTCGTTCCAGGTGCTGGAGCCGGCGGTGGACGGCTTTCGCAACTACATCGGCCAGCGCGCGCCGGCCCAGGTGGCCAACGCCATCATCGACAAGGCCAACCTGCTGATGCTGACCGCGCCCGAGATGACCGCGCTGGTGGGCGGCCTGCGCGCCCTGGGCGCCAACAGCGGCAACACGGCGCACGGCGTGCTGACCACCCGCCCGGGCACGCTGAGCCCCGACTTCTTCCGCCACCTGCTGGACATGCGCACGGCCTGGAAGCCTGTGGAAGGCCAGAAGAACCTGTTCGAAGGCACCGACCGCAAGACCGGCGAACGCCGCTGGACGGCCACGCTGGCCGACCTGATCTTCGGCAGCAACGCGCAGCTGCGCGCCCTGGCCGAGGTGTATGCGGCGGCCGACGGTGAAGCCCACTTCCTGCGCGACTTCGTGCAGGCCTGGACCAAGGTGATGAACCTGGACCGCTTCGACGTGCAGGGCCGCAGCGCGGCCTGACGACCGCGCCATGAACGGCATGACGGCCGACCCGCAGATCGAAGAGACGATCTTCCGCCTGCTGGCCGCCCGTCAGCCGGGCAAGACCATCTGCCCCTCCGAAGTGGCCCGCGCGCTGGTGGCCGACGAAGCCGGCTGGCGCGCGCTGATGCCCGATGTGCGCCGCGTGGCACAGGGCCTGGCCAACGCCGGGCGGCTGCGCGTGACGCGTGGTGGGGTGGATGTGGATGTGTTGAAGGAGGGGGGTGCGGTGAGGTTGGGCCGCAACTCCCCCTGATCACTTGGCTTTTGCATCTCCTGCAGACGGTGCCGAAGCGGCTGAAGCTGTCGGAGCAGGTGCGGAGGCGGCACCGCCGGCCAGCAGCACCACCTCCCGCCTTGCAGTGCCCTTCGAATTGGTGAAGACGACACGCACCTGCTGGCGCTTCATCTCCGGGCCTACGATCAGATCTGCGCGGAACAAGCCTGCCGTCGAGCCTTCGACGCCGTTGAACTTGAACTTGATGCCCGACATTTCGTCCGTCGGCCCGTTCATGAACGCCGACGGATTCCCCTTGTCGCGCTGGCTGACGAAGAACGACACCGTGTCCCCCGGGCGGGTATAAAAAGGCTCGCTGGGCGTCACCCTCAGCGCAGCCAGCTCATTGCACTCCGGCGTATCGCCGACCTGTCGGACGGCTCGACGGAAGTTGAGCAAAGCCTGCGCCACCGGTCGGCGGTCCGCGAAAAGCGCTTCGGTCTCGGCAGCCAGGGACGAGGCGCATCCGATCCCGTCCTTGCTGCTGCAGGCCGCCTGTTCCCAAAGCGCCTGCGTCTGCATCTTCTTCATCGTGGCCTGCAGCCGGTCGATCTCTTCCTGCTTCTTCTTCAGAAGTTCAGCTTGATCCGCCTTCGCCTTTCGTTCCGCCATGGCCTTGAGCGCGGCATCCAACGCATCCCGGATGGCTTGCAACTCATCAGCCGTGGCGGCGTCTGCCCCGACCGCGGCCGGCAACGCGCTGGACTTCACCGGCCCCGTTCCGGCCGGCTTCTTCTTCACGACGGATGGCGTACCCGCCTGGGCGGCCGGTGCCTGGGCCAGCAGCACATCCACCGCGGTGCTCATGGGACCGGCCAAGCGGATCGACGGCATCGACGCAGGCCAAAGCCAGAACTCGGCAGCGCTTTGCGCGGACGCTGTCGCGATATCGGCCTGATCGGCTTCGGTGCCACCGCCCAGCCCTCTCACCGTGCCTAGCAGGTCATCGGCCTTGGTCAACGCATCCACCGCACCGGCCACATCGCGTTGAGTGGATTGCACCTGACCGTTGACGGCCGACACCACCAATCCCACACGCTTGGTCAGCTCAGCGCCCACATGGTCCACCGAGTACAGCAGCGCCCGCCCCTCCGCCAATGACGTGCGGGCATACGACAAGGCCTTGCGGGTGGCCTTGATCTGGTCGTGCAGGTAGGCCTGCTTCTTCTCGATGTCGGCATCGCCTTCCGCAAAGGCATCGGCACGCAATGCATCCTGCGCCACACGCTTGTGCACGCGAAAGATGGTCTGCTCCAACCGGTTGAGTGAGGCCTCCAGCCAGTCGGCATCGCCGATGTCGTCGGTGCGCACACGCACTGCCGGCGTGTAGGCGGCACCTGTGGGAGCCGGTGGCTGGCTGGACTGCCCGCCAGTACCGCTCTTCGGATCGAACTGCGTCATCAGCAAGGGCGAAGACTGCAGCATCAGGCAGGTCAACGCCTGATAGCCCGCCACATAGGCGGCGTCCTGCTCAGGGTTGACGAACACTTCGCGGAGCCCATAAAGCGTCGCCAGCGTCGCACCCAGCCGCACGCTGCGGCGTGTGTTGGCTTCAGAGGCGCCACTGCCGGCGCCGTCAGGTTTGGTCGCGTTGTAGATCGTCCAGCCCGTGAGCGTGCCTGCCAGCACGGCCGTGCCGTTGCGCAGGTAGGACGTGTACTTCAGGTTGTTGAAGTAGATTTGCCGCATCGACTCGGCCACCCGCAGGCCCTCGTCCGCACCGCCTGCAAGCCGGAACCGCGCCGGCGCTGCGTCCGGCGAAGCGGGGGGTGGCACCAGGCTGACGTGGTCGTAGGGATTCATCATGCTGCAGCCCGTGACGGCCACCACGGCTGACGAAGTGGCTGCCATGACCACCCAATGGCTGCGCGAGCGCTGGCGACGACGAACCCTAATGACGACCTCCTGCATGGGTCAAACCAGGTCTTGGGCTTGTAGCGCCCCGACTCTGGCTTGACATCCACACATCAGACGAAGGTCGACGCCTCAACTGCACCCATAGCTCGTACCCACCCCCACATCCCCACCCTGGTAGCTGATCTTCTTGGGATACACGCACACCGGCATCGAGCGGGTGGTGCCGGCGCTGGTGGTGGTGGTCAGCATCACCTGGTCGGGGGCGGTGCCCTTTTCCACCCAGTCGGTCAGCAGGCCGTACATCTGGCCGGGGGCCACGGCCGGGATGATGGCGGCGGGGTTGGACGTGCCGTTGGGGCTGCCGTGGCCCTGGCCGGGCACCAGGTAGAGCCGGAAGAACGATTGCGCGTTGGCCATGCCGCCCATGGCGGCGGCCACGCGGTGGTAGTAGTTGATCGTGCCTTGCGGTGCGATCAGCTCGTCGGCCAGGCCATGCCAGGTGATGATCTTGCCGCCGCGGTTCTTGTAAGCGCTGAGGTCCGGGTTGTCGGTGTTGATGTTGGCAAATTGGCTTTGCAGCGCCAGGCCGCGTTCATAGGCATTGTTCAGCTGCGCATAGCTCAGCTGCTTCCAGCCCGCCTGGCCATTGGCCTTGGCATTGAGGAAGCTGGTGCCCGCCAGCGTCGGGTCCTGCAGTTCCAGCGCCACCACGTCGGAGGCGATGGTGAACTCGGTCTGCGCGCCGGCCAGCAGGCCCAGGTTGGTGCCGCGGGTCAGGCCGGTCCAGCGTTGCAGCCCGTTGCCCATCAAGGTGCTGGCGGTGACCTGCTGCCAGCCGTTGTCGGTGGCCGGGTCGGGCACGCTGCCGTCGCTGGTCATGCCGTACCAGATCTTGTTGAGCGCCTGCGCCTGCAGCTGGCTCACGCAGGCCGCGGTGGTGTTGCTGCCGCCATCGGCCGCGCACAGCACGGCGCTGTCCTGAACAGGGTTGTAGCGGCAGGCCGCGGGGTCGATCAGGTAGCCCAGGTGCGTGCCGCCCACCGTGTCGCAGGCGTTGATGGCGGCGTTGGACACCAGGTCCACCTGCGCCTTGCTCAGCGGCGCGCCGCCCAGGTCGCGCTGGTAGACGATCTGCGGGTACAGCTCGCTGGTGATGAAACGGGTCCAGTGGATGGCCGGGTAGTTGGCCACCATGCCGTCGTAGTGCTCAGGGTGGTTGAGCGCCAGGTTCAGGCCCTGGCGGCCACCGGTGGAGCCGCCTTCCCAATAGGCCCAGCGTGCCGGGCGGCCATAGTAGGCCGCAGCCAGCGCCTTGGTCTTGACCGCCTGTTCATGGATGGCGCGGGTGGCGAAGTCGGTCCACAGCGTCTGGTTGATGCTGCCGTCCGGGTTCATCGCGAAGGCGCCGGTGCCGGCCACCGCATGCCCGGTGTCGGTGGTGGAAGACACCGCACCTTCCACGCCCGCCACCGCAGCCGCCGCGGTGCTGGCGATGGCCGTGGCCGATCCGGCCGGGCCGCCTTGCCAGCCGCCACCGCCCAGCGCATGGATGCGGTTGTTCCAGGCCGCCTTGGCAGGCAGCCATACCTCGATGCCGATGCCGGCCGACGTGGACGGCGCACCGGCCGGCCCCGGGTTGCCCGGCCCCACGTTGAGCTTGACCATGCAGACGTCGGCCGCCGCGGTGGGCGTGTTGGCGCTGGCACTGCCGCTGAGCAGCAATGCATCACCCTTGCTGAATGCCTTGACCGCGACCACCGAGGTCTGCGCGTCGGGCTGGAAGGCGGTGGCCAGGCTGCTGTCGCAGGCCAGTGCGGCGCGGTCGTCGTCGTTGCTGCCGCAAGCGGCCAGCAGCACGGTGGCCGCCAGGCCCAGACCGGCGGCCAGGCGCCGGCCTTGCATCGGGTTCGTCATCCTTGTCTCCTCATGATGTAGCACTAAAGTGCACTTGCGCCACCCAACGGCTGGGCAAGTGGAGCGACGATAGAAACGCAGGACGCCCAGGTCTACCAGGAACCTGCGCTGGTTTGTCACCGCCCTGCGCTTGTCCGTCGGGGTTTGCCCGCGCTGATGGCGCACGCAATCAAGCAATAAACTGCATGCGACATGGCCTCGCCCGATCTGCTTCCAGCGCCCTCGGCCGGCACCCGACGCGCCACCGCGTGGGGCAGCTGCGTGGGCGTGAGCGGCACCGACGCTGACCAGGTGATGCTGCCCCTGCTGTCGGCGCCGCCCGCCTGGACCGGCCTGCCGATGACGCTGCACCTGCTGCCCGGCGATGCGGTGGTGGCCCAGATGCAGATGTGCCATCCGTCGCTGGCGGTGGCCCGCTCGGGCCGCGGCAAACGCTGCTACACCACCGGCCGCCGGGCGCTCGACCTGGATGCCTCACCCGGCATGTTCGAGCTGTACGGCGCGGGCTTTTGCGTGGACGAAGCGCGCTGGCAAGGCCAGCGCGGCGAGGTGGTGGCGCTGCAGTTGCCGGCTGCCCATGTGGGCGCGCTGCTGCAGGGCGATGGCGCGGTGCTGGCACTGCCCACGCGGCATGAGCTGTTCGATGCGCGCGTGACCGACCTGGTGCTGCAGCTGTGGGACGAAGCCAGCCAGGGCGGCCCGCATGGCCGGCTGTATGCTCAAGGCCTGTCGCTGGCGCTGCTGGGCTGGCTGACCAGCGAACACGGCGCGCGCACCGGCCCGCCTGAACGCGCGCAGGCTCGGCTGTCGCCGGCCCAATGCAGCACGCTGCGCGAGTACATCGACGCGCACCTGGCCAGCGACCTGTCGGTGGACGACCTGGCCCTGCTGGCCGGCCTCAGCGCCGCGCACTTCGCGCGGGCCTTCAAGCGCAGCTTCGACCGATCGCCCCACGCCTACGTGACCGCGCGGCGCATCCAGCGCGCCTGCCAGCTGCTGCGCGCCGACCCCCGCACCCCCCTTGCCCAGCTGGCCGACCAGCTGGGCTTTGCCAGCCAATCGCACTTCACCCAGGCTTTCCGGCGGGTGATGGGGGTGACGCCGGGAAGGTGGCGGACGGGGTGATGGGCTGGGGGGAGCTTGCAGATCAGCGAGCTGGACGCTACTACCAGCGTGCGCCCGGCGGAAGATGGCGTTCAAACGCCATCACGTCATGCAAGACGCGACCCACCACCAGCAAGTCGGGCTCCACCCGATACACGAGAAAGTGCCTGGGTCGTCGCACCCGCTGCGACGACGGGTCCACATGATCGCGACTCAGGCGCAGGTGCCACGTCCGCACGCCTCGACCCAGTTCAGGTCGCTCGACGCTGCCCAACCGCTGCGGATCGTTCGACAGATCTCGAAGGGCAGCAATGATGAGGCGCTGGTAACGCAGCCGCGCGGGCTCGCCGACGTGCTCATGGGTCCATGCAAGGATCTGCTCGATGTCCGCCTGGGCCGCGGCGGACAAGCGATAGCGCGTCATGCCCCCGAGGTACTGCCTTTGGCCGCAGCCTGGCGACCCAGCTGCCCGATGAAGTCCTCGAGCTGCCCGTCTTCCACATCCGCGAAGCGGCCAGCCGACAGGTCTGCCCAGCCTTTGCGGGCCGCCTGCTTCAGAGCGACCAGCTTGGCCTCCTCAACGCGCTCACGGTCTTCGATGAGCCGTAGACCCTCGCGGAGCACCTCGCTGGCGTTCTGGTACCGACCCGACTGCACCAGACCCTCCACCAGCGCATGCTGGTGATCGCTCAAAACCACGTTGCGTGTGGGC
>CAKZXL010000085.1 GCA_937883885.1 uncultured Aquincola sp.
AAGACCGGCAAGAAATCCATCCAACGCCCTCCTTTGTTGCAATGCAGCAAGGTGCGATTGGATGAGGGGGACGGGGTTCCCCCTGTTTTGTAAAGCTGCGCCGAGCGCAGCGCGCCCCGTCAGAACTTCGAGAAGTCGGGCTTGCGCTTCTGGAAGAAGGCCTGGAAGGCCTCGGTGGCCTCGGGGCTGCGCAGGCGCTTGCTGAACAGCTCGGCCTCCGCGTTGATGGCTTCCATCACCGCAGCCTGGGTGGGGCGGCGCAGCAGCTGCTTGCTTTCGCGCACCGCGCCGGGCGGCAGGCTGTTGAAGCGCTCGGCCACGCGGCGGGCGTGCTTGATCACCTCGGTGGCGGGCAGCACCGCGTTGGCGATGCCGGCTTCCACCGCCTGCTCGCCGGTGAAGGGGTCGCCCAGCAGCAGCTTTTCGGCCGCGCCGCGCGGGCCCATCAGCTGCGGCACCAGCAGGCTGGAAGCGAACTCCGGCACCAGGCCCAGGCCCACGAAGGGCATGGCCAGGCGCGCGTCGTCGGCCACGTAGACGAAGTCGCAGTGCAGCAGCATCGTGGTGCCGATGCCGATGGCCGCGCCCGTGACCGCGGCCACCACCGGCTTGTCGCAACCCACCAGCGCCTTCATGAAGCGGAACACCGGCGACTCGATGCCCGCCGGCGGCCGCTGCATGAAGTCCTCGAGGTCGTTGCCCGACGTGAAGATGCCCGGCTGGCCGGTGATCATCACCGCGCGCACCGACGCATCGGCCTGCGCCGCGGTGATGGCCTCGGCCATCGCCTCGTACATCGCCTGCGTCAGCGCGTTCTTCTTCTCGGGGCGGGCGATCTCGATGGTGGCCACGCCGTCGACGATGGCGGTCTTGATGGTCATGCCGGGGGTCTCCTGCTGTTGGTGGGTGGGGGTCAGACGCGTTCGAAGATGCCGGCCGCGCCCTGGCCCGTGCCCACGCACATGGTCAGCATGCCGTACTTCAGGTTGTGGCGGCGCAGCGCATGCACCACCGTGGCCGCGCGGATGGCGCCGGTGGCGCCCAGCGGGTGGCCCAGCGCGATGGCGCCGCCCATCGGGTTGACCTTGCTCTTGTCCAGGCCCACGGTGTTGATGACGGCCAGCGCCTGCGCGGCAAAGGCTTCGTTCAGCTCGATCCAGTCCATCGCATCCAGCGACAGGCCGGCCGACTTCAGCGCTGCCGGAATCGCCTCGATCGGGCCGATGCCCATGATCTCGGGCGGCACGCCGCGCGAAGCGAAGCTGACGAAGCGCGCCAGCGGCTGCAGGTTGAACTGCTTGACCGCCTTCTCGCTGGCCAGGATCAGGCAGCCCGCGCCATCGCTGGTCTGCGAGCTGTTGCCGGCGGTCACGCTGCCCTTGGCCGCGAACACGGTGCGCAGCTTGGCCAGGCCTTCCAGCGAGGTGTCCGGCCGCGGGCCTTCGTCCATCGACACGTTGCGGCTGCGGGTGATCACCTCCCCGGTCGCCAGGTCGGGCATGCGGTCGGTCACTTCCACCGGCACGATCTCGTCGTTGAACTCGCCGGCCTGCTGGGCCTTGAGCGCCTTCAGGTGCGACTGCAGCGCGAATTCGTCCTGCTGCTCGCGCGAGACCTTCCACTGGTTGGCCACCTTCTCGGCCGTCAGGCCCATGCCGTAGGCGATGCCGATGTTCTCGTCTCGCTCGAAGATGGACGGATTGAACGAAGGCTTGTTGCCGCTCATCGGCACCATGCTCATGCTCTCGGCGCCGCCGGCGATCATCACGTCGGCTTCGCCCACGCGGATGCGGTCGGCCGCCATCTGCACCGCGGTCAGGCCCGAGGCGCAGAAGCGGTTGACGGTGACGCCGCCCACGCCGTTGGGCAGGCCGGCCAGCAGCACGCCGATGCGCGCCATGTTCAGGCCCTGCTCACCCTCGGGCATCGCGCAGCCGATGATGGCGTCTTCGATGGCCTTCGGGTCCAGGCCGGGCGCCTGGGCCAGCGCACCGCGGATGGCGGCCACCAGCAGGTCGTCGGGGCGGGTGTTGCGGAACACGCCGCGGCCCGACTTGCCGATGGGCGTGCGGCTGGCGGCGACGATGTAGGCGTCTTGAAGTTGTCGGCTCATGGTCGCTCCTGTCAATTGCGCACGGGCTTGCCGGTCTGCAGCATGCCCATGATGCGTTCCTGGGTCTTGGGGTGGTCGAGCAGGCTGCAGAAGTGCTTGCGCTCCAGCGCCATCAGGTATTCCTCGCTGACCATCGAGCCGGCATCCACCGCGCCGCCACACACCACGTCGGCGATCAGGCTGCCGATGTGGAAGTCGTGCTGGCTGATGAAGCCACCGTCGCGCATGCCCACCAGCTGCGCCTGGATGGTGGCGATGGCCGAACGGCCGGCCACCGGGAACAGCTTGCGCAGCGGTGCGCGCCAGCCGCTGGCGGCCATGGCCTTGACCTGCTGGCTGGCGACGAACAGCAGCTCGTCCTTGTGCGGCACGATGATGTCGTCGTCCAGCAGGTAGCCCAGCTTGCGGGCTTCCAGCGCGCTGGTGGCCACGCGGGCGGTGGCCGCGGCGGTGAAGCCCTCCTTGGCAAAGGCCAGGATGTCCACGCCCGGCGCCTTCTCGGCCATCTCGGCCGCACGGCGCGCGATGTAGGCCAGGCCGCCACCGCCGGGGATCAGGCCCACGCCCACTTCCACCAGGCCGACGTAGCTTTCCATCGTGGCCACGCGGCGGGCGCAATGCACCGCCAGCTCGCAGCCGCCGCCCAGCGCCAGGCCACGCACCGCGGCCACCACCGGCACCGCCGCATAACGGATGCGCAGCATCGCGTCCTGCAGCTTCTTTTCTTCAGGCGCGATGCCCTTGCCGCCGCTCTTCATGAACACCGGCATCAGCGCTTCCAGGTTGGCGCCGGCCGAGAACACGTCGTCGGGCGACCAGATCACCAGGCCCTGGTACTTGGCCTCGGCGATCTCCACGGCCTTCAGCAGACCTTCGGTCACCAGCGGGCTGATCAGGTGCAGCTTGGCGGTGATGCTGGCGATCAGCACCTCGCCGTCGAGCGACCATACGCGGATCTCGTCGTTGCGGAACTCTTCAGTGCCGCTCTTGAGCGCTTCGGCGCCACCGGCGCCCAGCACGGTTTCGGGGAAAGCCTGGCGCTGGTACACCGGCAGCGTGCTGCGCGGCACGAAGCGGCCTTCCTTGGCGCTCCAGGAGCCTTCGGCCTGGTGCACGCCGCCCTGGTTGGCCACCGGGCCTTCGGTCACCCACGCGGGCAGCGGCGCGCTCGACAGCGTCTTGCCGGCGGCGATGTCTTCGTTGATCCAGCCGGCCACCTGGGCCCAGCCGGCGGCCTGCCACAGCTCGAACGGACCCTGGCTCATGCCGAAGCCCCAGCGCATCGCGAAGTCGATGTCGCGCGCCGATTCGGCGATGTCGGCCAGGTGCACCGCCACGTAGTGGAAGCTGTCGCGCAGGATGGACCACAGGAACTGCGCCTGCGGGTTCTTCGATTCACGCAGCAGCTTCAGCCGCTCGGCCGCGGGCTTCTTCAGCATGCGGGCCACGATCTCGTCGGCCTTGCCGCCGGCGGGCACGTAGCTGCCCTGCGCCGGGTCCAGCCGCAGGATGTTCTTGCCTTCCTTCTTGAAGAAGCCGGCGCCGGTCTTCTGGCCCAGCGCGCCCTGCTCGATCAACTTGGCCAGCACCGGCGGCGTGGCGTAGCTGGGGAAGAAGGGGTCATCGGCCAGGTTGTCCTGCAGCGTCTTGATGACGTGGGCCATGGTGTCCAGGCCCACCACGTCGGCGGTGCGGAAGGTGCCCGAGCTGGCGCGGCCCAGCTTCTTGCCGGTCAGGTCGTCCACCACGTCGTAGCTGAGGCCGAACTTCTCGGCCTCGATCATCGTGGCCAGCATGCCGGCGATGCCCACGCGGTTGGCGATGAAGTTGGGTGTGTCGATGGCGCGCACCACGCCCTTGCCCAGCGCGCTGGTGACGAAGGTTTCCAGCTGGTCGAGGATCTCGGGCTGGGTGGTGGGCGTGGGAATCAGCTCCACCAGGCTCATGTAGCGCGGCGGGTTGAAGAAGTGGATGCCGCAAAAGCGCGGCTTGATGGCCTCGGGCAACACCTCGCTGAGCTTGGTGATCGACAGGCCCGAGGTGTTGGAAGCGACGATGGCATGCGGCGCCAGGAAAGGCGCGATCTTCTGGTAGAGGTCGAGCTTCCAGTCCATGCGCTCGGCGATGGCCTCGATCACCAGGTCGCAGTCGCGCAGCAGCTCGCTGTGCTCTTCGTAGTTGGCCTGCTGGATGAGCACCGCGTCGTCGGCCACGCCCAGCGGCGCGGGCTTGAGCTTCTTGAGGTTGTCGACCGCCTTGGTGACGATGCCGTTCTTGGGCCCCGTCTTGGCCGGCAGGTCGAACAGCACCACCGGCACCTTGACGTTGACCAGGTGGGCCGCGATCTGCGCGCCCATCACCCCGGCGCCGAGGACGGCGACCTTGCGTACGTTGAATCGGTTCATGG
>CAKZXL010000086.1 GCA_937883885.1 uncultured Aquincola sp.
CGCCAGGTAGGCCGGCCGGTCCTGGCTGGCCAGGCGCTTGCGCCAGTGCGCGGTGGGTTTGGTCATGGGGGTACTGCTGATCGCATGCAACCCGGGGGCTGATCGCATCAACCGTGCCGGGCGGGCGCGCGAGGGCACGGGGCCGGGCGGCTGTTCCTGCTTGGTGCAGCAGGCGGCTGCGCAGCCCCATTGATCGGGTGCATTGATCGCATTGCCGCCGCCCTGCCGCGGTGCGGTGGCGCGGGCCGTCAGCGGCCCTCTCGTTCCGACAAAAAAAGTTGCAAAGCCGCGCGGGCGCCACGCCCTTGATTGATCGGGCCTTGATCGCATGGCCGGCCCTGACCACTGGCACATCGCATGCGAAATGGACCGCAGCCACCGCGCCGCCGGCGCTGGCGGCCCACCCGCAAGCGCAACCCACCACGGAGTCACCCATGCCCAAAGTCACCAAGCCGCAGAACCAGAAAGGCGAGTTCCTCGTCGACTACGAAGAGAAGGTGTTCGAGGACGTGAAGGCCGAGCCCGGCGAGAAGGCGCTGGTCACCTTCCACACCGTGGCCTTCGAAGGCTCGATCGGCTTCGTCAACCTGCTGCAGGCCACGCGGCTGCAGCGCAAGGGCTTCGAAACCTCCATCCTGCTGTACGGCCCGGGCGTGACGCTGGGCGTCAAGCGCGGCTTTCCGACGCTGGGCGACGAGGCCTTTCCGGGCCACCAGAACTTCAACAACCAGATCACCAAGTTCATCGCCGAAGGCGGCAAGGTGTACGCCTGCCGCTTTGCGCTGCAAGCCTTGTACGGCCACGGCGAAGGCTCGCTGATCGAAGGCATCCGCCCCATCAGCCCGCTGGACGTGCTGGACATCGTGCTGCTGCACCGCAAGCAGAACGCCTTCATCCTCGACACCTGGACGCTGTGACCATGCGCGTGGTGCGTGCGGCCGCGGTACAGATCGCGCCCGACTTCGACCGCCCCGAGGGCACGCTGGACCAGGTGTGCAGCGCGATCGACGAGGCCGCCGCGCGCGGCGCGCAGATCGTGGTGTTCCCTGAAACCTTCGTGCCCTACTACCCGTACTTCTCGTTCGTGCTGCCGCCCTGCCAGCAGGGCGCGCCGCACCTGAAGCTGTACGAACGGGCGGTGGTCGTGCCCGGCCCGGTCACCCAGGCGGTGGCCGAGCGGGCCCGCGCCCGCGGCATCGTGGTGCTGCTGGGCGTGAACGAGCGCGACCACGGCAGCCTGTACAACACCCAGCTGCTGTTCGATGCCGACGGCAGCCTGAAGCTACAGCGCCGCAAGATCACGCCCACCTACCACGAGCGCATGGTGTGGGGCCAGGGCGATGCCGCCGGCCTGCAGGTGGTGCCCACCGCGGTGGGCCGCGTGGGCGCGCTGGCCTGCTGGGAGCACTACAACCCGCTGGCCCGTTATGCGCTGATGGCGCAGCACGAAGAGATCCACTGCGCGCAGTTTCCCGGCTCGCTGGTGGGGCCCATCTTCGCGGACCAGATGGCGGTGACCATCCGCCACCATGCGCTGGAAGCAGGCTGCTTCGTCATCAACGCCACCGGCTGGCTGACCGATGCACAGGTGCGCTCGGTCACGCCCGACCCCGCACTGCAGCAGGCACTGCGCGGCGGCTGCCACACCGCCATCGTGTCGCCCGAAGGCAAGTACCTGGCCGAGCCGCTGACCGAAGGCGAAGGCATGGTGCTGGCTGACCTGGACCTGGCGCTGGTGACCAAGCGCAAGCGAATGATGGATGCGGTGGGCCACTACGCCCGCCCCGAGCTGCTGAGCCTGGCGATCGACCGACGCCCCGCCCGCACGATGTTCGACATGCCCGCCGATATTGAACCGAGGAGCCAACATGAGCCTGAACCCGGCCACGCCCAGCCCCGCCACCCGGCAGCTGATGACGGAGCTGCAATCGCACGGCCTGCGGCTGCTTGACCCCGGCGCCGGCGCGCCCAGCCGCCGCGGCGGCGCCGGCCCGTCGGACCACAAGGCGGTGACGGTGGACGGCCACACCATCATGGTCCCGGTGCACACCTCGTCGGCCTGGCAGTCGCCCTTCGTGGCCGAGGCGCCGGGCGCCGATGGCGCCAGCCTGCTCAAGCGCGGCAGCATTCCCATCGCGCAGATCGCCTTTCCGAAGCAGCCGCGCTTTTATGCGCTGCAGACGATGGACGGCGTGCCCTACTCGCACATCGCCACGCTGCATGGGGCGGACGTGCTGGCCACCACGGTGCTGCAGACCTGCATCCGCTACGAAAGCCGGCGCAAGGCCTGCAAGTTTTGCGCGATCGGCCAGTCGCTGGCGGCCGGCCGCACCATCGCCCACAAGACGCCCGAGCAACTGGCCGAGGTGGCCCGCA
>CAKZXL010000087.1 GCA_937883885.1 uncultured Aquincola sp.
TTCATCGTGGGCATGAAACCGTCGAACAGGTGCAGGTCCGAGCCGCAGATCGCGCAGCAGCTCATCTTGACGATGGCGTCGCGCGGCTCCTCGATCTGCGGATCGGGCATCGTCTCGTAGCGCACATCGTGCTTGCCGTGCCAAACCAGTGCTTTCATCGGGCGTCCTTCGGGTGGTGAATGGATTGCCGCAAGACCGGCGCCGCGGGCGCGGCGCCTGACCAATGGGCCAACGGCTGACGCCTGCACGGGGCAAGGGCCGTACCGCAGGCGCCGCCCGTGGCCGCTGCACCGCCCTGGCCCACCCGGAACAGCGCTTGCCCCGCCTGCAGACAAACACCCACAAGCCGCCGGCCGCGGCATGGAAGAGCGACATCGATGGAAGGCCTTGACCCGAGGGTGGACGACACGCCGCTGGCGCCCCTGCACCAGCGGCTGCTGCGCCAGCACATGCCCACCACCATGGTGGTGGATCGGCACAACCGCCTGCTGCATCAGTCGGCCGGCGCCGGGCGCTACCTGCTGGCCGGGCAAGATGCTGAACACGTCACCGGCACCCCCCTGCCAGCGGCCCTGCGCCCGCCGCTGGGCGAGGCGCTGGCCGGTGCGCTGGCACGTGCGCGCCAGACCGGGCAACGGGTCGCCACCGGCGTGGTGCGACTGACCGACGAACACGGCCGCGAACACGCCGTGCAGATGCGTGTGCTGCCCGACCTGCAGCAGCCCGGCGGCGACGGGCCGCTGCTGGTGGAGTGGACCGACGCTGAGCAGCACACCGGCCCGCCACCCCTCGACGCCCTGGCCCGCGCCAACGACGACCTGGTGAACCTGATGAGCTCGATGGGCATCGCCACCTTGTTTGTCGACCGGTCGCTGCGCGTGCAGCGCCTCACACCCGCCGCGCGCCGGCTGTTCCAGCTGCCGCCAGGCGACGAGGCGCCTTCGCTGCTGGCGTTGCCGCATGGGCTGCAGCATGCGGGGCTGCAGGACGACATCGCTCAGGTGCTGCGCACCACCGAACCGCTGGAGCGTGAACTGCCCGCCCGCGGCAATGGCTGGACCCTGCTGCGCATCACGCCCTACCGCACGCACGAAGACCGCATCGACGGCGCGGTGCTCAACTTCACCGACGTGACCGAGCGGCGCCGTGCACAGGAGCTGATGCGCGCCCGCGAAGAGCGGCTGCGCCTGGTGGCCGAAAGCACGCGCGACTACGCCATCATCACGCTGGACGATGCCGGCCTGGTGACCAGCTGGAACAAGGGCGCGGAGGCGATGTTCGGCCACACCGAGCCGCAGGCCCTGGGCCAGCACTTCCGCCTGCTGTTCACGCCCGAAGACCGGGCCAGCGGCCAGCCCGAGCGCGAGCTGACCACCGCGCTGCAGGAAGGCCGTGCGCTGGACGAGCGCTGGCACCTGCGCCGGGACGGCAGCCGCCTGTATTGCAGCGGCATCACCACGCCCTTGCTGGACGGGCCGCACAGCGGCTTTGCCAAGATCGCGCGCGACCTGACCGAACGCCAGCTGCTGGACAGGCAGCGCGACGAGCTGCTGCGGGCCGAGCAGCAGGTGCGCGCGCAGCTGGAAGCGGCCAGTGCCTTGCGCAGCGAGTTCCTGGCCGTGATGTCGCACGAGCTGAAGAACCCGCTCAACGTGGTGCAGATCAACGCGGAGCTGATCCGCCGCTCGCCGCAGGCCTTGGCGCATGAGCCCCTGGCCCGTGCGGCCGAGACCATCCGCAAGACCGTGCAGGGCCAGGCCCAGATCATCGACGACCTGCTGGACCTGTCGCGGCTGGAAACCGGCAAGCTGTCGTTGGAGCGCACGGCGGTGGCCTATGCGCCGGTGATCGAACGCATCGTCGATGCGCTGCGCGCGCAGGCTGCCGAGAAGTCGATCCGCCTGACGGTGCAGGCGCAGGACGTGGTGGTGCAGGCCGACATCGTGCGGCTGGAGCAGATCGTGTGGAACCTGGCCAGCAACGCGGTGAGGTACACCCAGCCGGGCGGCAAGGTGACCATCACGCTGGCCCGCGAGGGCGTGCTGGCGCGGCTGGACGTGGCCGACAACGGCCCCGGCATCGCGCCCGACTTCATCGACTCGATGTTCAACATGTTCGAGCAGGGCGACAGAAGCCCCTCCACCCGGCGCGAGGGTGGGCTGGGCATCGGCCTGGCGCTGGTCAAGCAGCTGACCGACCTGCACGGCGGCCATGTGGAGGCGCATTCCGACGGGCCCGGCCGGGGCGCCACCTTCACCGTCTGGCTGCCGATGTGCGAGGCTGCGGCCGAACGCGGGGCCGAGCCCGGTGCCCTGGACGGCGAGCTGGCCGGCCGGCGCGTGCTGCTGGTGGAAGACAACCTCGACACCCTGGAGGTGCTGGCCGAGCTGCTGCGCCTGGAAGGGGCCGAGGTGGTCACCGCATCGGCGGCCGCACAGGCGCTGGCGCTGGCCGATGCGCAGGACTTCGACCTGGTGGTGTCGGACATCGCGATGCCGGGCATGGACGGCCACCAGCTGATGCAGGCCCTGCGCCTGCGCGAGCGCTGCCGCCACTGGCCGGCGATCGCCGTCACCGGCTTCGGCCGCAGGGCCGATGCCGAGCGCGCACTGGCCGTCGGCTTCCAGGCCCACATCCCCAAACCGCTGTCGCTGGCCGCGTTGCTGCAGGCGGCACGCCCCCTGCTGGGCGGGCGGTCATGAAGTCCACACCTCTGCTTTATGCCGGGCCCCTGCTGCTGGCCCTTCTGGCCGCCTGCGATGGCGACAGCGCGGGCAACACCGCTTCCCCGGTGGCGGCACCGGGCAGCGAGGCCAGCGCACGCACCCGGCTGCTGGAAGCCGGCGCAGCGGCGCTGCAGCGCATGCCGCCGGCAGCGGCTGTGGCACAGCCATGTGCATGAGGTGAAGTCAGGCCAGCTGATCGTGCCCGGCGTGCCCGCGCCGGCCGAGAAGGCGTTGATGGAAAAGCTGGTGTCCACCTACGGCAAGACCTGGCACACCTGGCACACCGACCGCGACAAGCAGCTGCCGCTGGGCGTGCCGCAGTTGATGATGGGTGCCACCGCCGATGGGCAGATCAACGAGGCGATGGTGGCCGAGCGCGACCGCCGTTTCGAGGTGGACAGCCAGCGCAAGCGGCAGGAGCGGGCGGACATTCCCGCGCCCGCCGTGCACCCCGGGGCCGACGCCTGGCAGCGCGGGCCGGCCTATCAGATCGAGGATCCGGCCGGCAGCCACCACGAGGCGGCGCCCGCCCGGTAGCGCGGCGGCTGCGGCTGCGCTTCGGCGATCAGCCGCCGCAGCTCGGCCACGGCCTGGCGCACCGGCAGCTGGCGGCAGCGGGCCCGGCCCCGCTCGGCGCGCTGTTGTTGCACGGCATGCCACAGCGCGCCGAAGGTGGCGGCCTGCACGGCCTGCCGGTGCAGCCCGTCCGGAGTCAAACCCAGCACATGGGCCAGTGGCCGCCAGGCCGGGTCGTCGGCGCGGGCCACGAAGCCGTGCCGCCACAGCCCGCGCAAGCGGTGGCGGGCCAGCAGCAGGCACTGCAGGTCGTCGGGGTCGTCGACCATCAGCTCGCCCTGCTCGCGGGCCTGGCGGTCCCATTCGCGCAGCTGCCAGGACAAGCCCACGTCCACCCGGCCTTCGCGGCGGCTGGAGGTGATCACGCGCACTTCGCCGCTGTGGCGGATGCGGCGATCGGCCCGGCGCAGCGCCTGCACCAGGGCTTCGTCTTCCAGCCAGGGCACGCCGGCCGGCAGGCCGCCGACGGCGCGGTAGGCATCGGCCCGCACGGCCAGGCTGGCGCCAAAGTGCTGGTGGTGGCGCGGCCAGGGGTCGGCGTCGTCGGGGTCCAGCAGGCACTGCAGCTTTTCGCAGGCCAGGCGGTAGGCGGTGTCCCAGCGCTGCCAGCGCTGGGGCGGCAGGCTGCCCGGCGAATCCTCTTGGCCCGCTGCATCGCTTGCGGCCAGCAGGCGGCCGCCCACCGCATCCGCACCGCGGTCGATCTCATGCGCGGTGTTGCGCAGCCAATGGGGCGACACGCGGGTGTCGCCATCCGTGCTGGCGATGAAGGCGCCGCGCACGCGGCCGGCCAGCAGCCGGTGGGCGGCCTCGTCCATCAGCAGCTTGCGGGCATGGCCCACATTGGCCTGCGGCGCAGGCAGCTGCACTTCGCACACCTGCAGGGCCAGGGCGGGATGACGCTGGGCGAAGGCCCGCACGATCGCGGCACTGTCGTCGCTGCAGTTGTTGGCCAGCACCAGCACCTCGTACACCGGTGCTTCCTGCTGTGCGGCCAGGGCCTGCAGCGTGGCAGGCAGCCGCTGCGCCTCATTGCGCACCGGCACGATCACGCTGGCGCGCAGCCGCTCGCGCGGCAGCGTGAAGCTGATCAACGCCAGCCGCTCAACGGCGGCCCAGGACCATGCCCACCAGCACCGCGCCGGCCACGGCGGCCAGCGGATGCTCCCGCACGAACTGGCGGGCCACTTCCACCATCTCCTGCATCGCTTCGCTCACCGGCAGGCTGTCCAGCGCGGCGGCCGTGCCTTCGAAGCCGGGGTCTTCGCCGGCCGAAGACGAATAGTCCTGGCGCTGGCTGCTCTGCCCTGCGGGCTGGCTGCCGGCAGCCTGGGCCGCGCTGCCCTGGCTGGCCCAGGCGCCGCTGCTGCTGCCGCTGTCCGTGCCCATCTTGGCGCCCATGCCGGGGCCACCTGCCGTGCCGGTGCCGGACACCGAATCCGAACCGGTGGCGGCGCCCGCGCTCAGGCTGCCCGGCGCAGCGGTGCTGCCGGGACCGGTGGGCACCGGCGTCGGGATGGGCTTGTTGTTCGATGCATCGGACTGGTCGTTCACGGGCTGCTCCTGTCGTTGGTGCTCACCAGGTGGGCAATCGCCGTACCCACCGCGCCCGGCCGGTCAGCGTTGCAGGCCCACGGCCTGCAGCAGCCAGCCCAGCGCCCAGGCCAGCGCGCCCAGGCTCACCACGCCGGCCAGCCACAGCGCGGCCAGCCAGGCCAGGCGCCGGCCCCAGGCGCGCGGCGCGCCGTCGCGGTCAGTGGTACCCATCGCCCACCCGCACCTCGCCGCGGAACACCCAGTACGCAAAGGCGGTGTAGGCCAGCACCAGCGGCAGGATGAACACCGCCCCCACCAGCGCAAAGCCCAGGCTTTCATCCGGACCCGCGGCCTGCCACAGCGTGATGCCCGGCGGCACCACGTTCGGCCACAGGCTGATGGCCAGGCCGCTGTAGCCCAGGAACAGCAGCGCCAGCGTCAGCACGAAGGGCGCCGCATGGCCCTGCCCATGCTTCAGCGTGCGCAGCAGCGCCCAGGTGCACACGGCCACCAGCAGCGGCACCGGCGAGAACCACAGCAGCTGCGGCAGCTGGAACCAGCGCTGCGCTATGGCTTCGTGGGCCAGCGGCGTCCACGCGCTGATGGCGGCGATGACCGCCAGCAGCGCCCAGGTCAAGGCGATGCCGATCTGCCGCATGCGTTGCTGCAACGGGCCTTCGGTCTTCATCACCAGCCAGGTGGCGCCCAGCAGCGCATAGGCCACCATCAGCCCCAGACCGGTGAACAAAGCGAAGGGCGACACCCAGTCCAGCGGGCCGCCGGCAAACTCGCCGTCGACCACCGGCACACCATCGAGAAAGGCGCCCAGCGTGACGCCCTGGAAGAAGGTGGCCGCCACCGATCCGCCGATGAAGGCCTGGTCCCACAGCCGGCGCTTGCCGGCCCGCGCCTTCATGCGGAACTCGAAGGCCACGCCGCGGAACACCAGGCCGATGAGCATCAGCATCAA
>CAKZXL010000088.1 GCA_937883885.1 uncultured Aquincola sp.
CTGACCTCGATCACGGTGATGAACGCCATCCTGATCGCCGGTGCGCGCACTACCTGGGCCGCGGCCCACGACCTGCAGCAGGCGCGGCTGCTGGGCGGATGGCTCGGTGCGCGGCTGGGCCGCTGGGACCTGTCGCGCGGCATACCGCCGGCCTCGGTGGCGGCCATCGGCCTGGTGGCGGTGGCGCTGGTGGGCCTGGGCACCGTCACTCGCGGCGGCTTCTCCACCATGGTGGACTACCTGTCGCCGGTGTACTGGGGCTTTCTGGTGCTGAGCGCGCTGTCGGTGCTGGTGCTGCGCCGCACCCACCCCGAGGCGCCGCGGCCCTTCAAGGTGCCGCTGTACCCCTGGCTGCCACTGGCCTTCTGCGCCTGCTGCGGCTACCTGCTGGTGTCGAGCGTGTTGTACGTGAAGGCCGGTGCGTTGGTGGGCCTGGGTGTGCTGGCGGTGGGAGCGGCGGTGCTGGCGCCGCGACGTGGTGCCACGGGCCCATAGCAGGCCGGGGGCAGCGAGCTTGGGGGCGACACCACCCGCCCGCCGGGCCGCCCCAAGGGCGGGTGAGCCCCAAGGGTCCGAAGGGCCCTCTACCAGGGCCCAGGGGGTAGCGAGCGCAGCGAGCTTGGGGGCTCCATCAAAGCGAAAGGGCCGATGCTTGCGCATCGGCCCTTGCTGATTTTTGGTGCCCAGGAGAGGACTCGAACCTCCACGGAGTTACCCGCTAGTACCTGAAACTAGTGCGTCTACCAATTCCGCCACCTGGGCATTTCAGGGCCGCGACTGTAGCACGAGAAGTTGCGTGTTTGGCAAGCCTTGCGCACAACTTGTCTAGACAACCGGGTCCTACGAAAAACCTTGGAAAGCCAGGCTTGCCAGGGTCTTGCGATTTTGGTGGCCAAGGGCGGAATCGAACCACCGACACGCGGATTTTCAATCCGCTGCTCTACCAACTGAGCTACTTGGCCAAGACCACGAGTATAGCGTCAAAACTTGGGGCCGCAATACCCCGCCGCGTTTTTTAGAGCGCGCTGCGCTTGTTGCGGCTCAGGTCCACGCCCAGCTGCTTGAGCTTGCGGTACAGGTGCGTGCGCTCCAGGCCGGTCTTCTCGGCCACGCGGGTCATGCTGCCGTTTTCCTTGGCCAGGTGGAACTCGAAGTAGCTCTTCTCGAACGCATCACGCGCCTCGCGCAGCGGCCGGTCGAGGTCGAAGGACTGCTCGCTTTGCGGGCCCAGTTGCAGTGGCTGCGGCGGCGGCAGGCCGAGGCCGCCGGTCATCGCCGACTCCACCGTGAGGCCACCGTCGCCGCGCAGCGGCAGGCCGCCGCCCAGGGGCGCCGCCTCATGGCCGCGAGGGGCGGGCTTGGCCAGGCCGGCTTCCACCGCACGCAGCAGCTTCTGCAAGGTGATGGGCTTTTCCAGGAAGGCCATCGCGCCGTACTTGGTGGCTTCCACCGCGGTGTCGATGGTGCCGTGGCCGCTCATCATGATGACGGGCATGGTCAGCTGCGAGGTGCTGCCCCATTCCTTGAGCAGCGTGATGCCGTCCACGTCGGGCATCCAGATGTCCAGCAGCACCAGGTCGGGACGTCGGCGCTCACGCGACGTGCGTGCCTGCGCGGCGTTTTCTGCAAGTTCGACGGTGTGACCTTCGTCGGTCAGGATCTCGGACAACAGGGCACGAATGCCGAGTTCGTCGTCAACAACAAGTATTGTGGCCATGATCCTCAGTGCGCCAGGGGAGGAGAACCGGCCACCACCACGGCGGCGGCGGCGGCGGTTTCGGCGGCGAGGTTCGAAAATGATAACGAAACTTGCGCGCCTGCCGGTTGAGCCGTTTCGCCCAAGCCGGCCACTTCATCGGTACGGTTGCCGATGCGCACGCGTGCGCCATGTTCATCGGCGATCTTCTTGACCACCGCCAGGCCCAGGCCGGTGCCTTTGCTCTTGGTGGTGACGTAGGGTTCGAACGCGCGCTTGAGCACCTTGTCGTTGAAACCGGGTCCGTTGTCCAGCACCTTCAGCCGCACGGCGCGCACGTCGCCGTTGTCGTTGCGCACGGCTTCGGTGATCACGTCGACATGGCCGTCGGCCCGTTCGTCCACCGCATCCAGCGCGTTCTGCACCAGGTTGTGCACCACCTGGCGCAGCTGCGTGGTGTCGCCCAGGATGGCGGGCAGGCCCGCGGCGCACTGCGCGGTCAGGCGGCCCTGCTCGGCCTGCGCGCCATACAGCGCCAGCACCTCGCCCACCAGCTGGTTGAGGTCGAGCGGCCCCAGCGTGGCCGCCGGCAGCCGCGCATAGTCGCGGAACTCGTTGACCAGCTGCTTCATCGCCTGCACCTGGGCGACGATGGTGCCCACCGAGCGCACCAGCATCGCCTGGTCGGTGCCTTCGAGCTTGCTTTCCAGCTTGTGCTGCAGCCGCTCGGCCGACAGCTGGATGGGCGTCAGCGGATTCTTGATCTCGTGCGCCAGCCGGCGCGCCACCTCGGCCCAGGCGGCCGAGCGCTGGGCCGAGACCACGTCGGTGATGTCGTCGAACACCATCAGCCGCGCGTCGTTGGGCAGCACCGCGCCGCGCACCAGCAGCGTCAGCGTGTCGCGGTCGGCCACGGTGGGCTGCAGGTCGAAGGAGTCCTGCCAGTGGTCGCGCTCGCCGGCCTCGGGGCTGGAGCGGTGCAGCTCGAAGCGCTGCCACACGCCCTGCGCAAAGGCTTCCAGCCCCGGCACCTGGTCCAGCCGCTGGCCCACATGGGCCGACAGCGGCAGCTTGAGGATGCGGGTGGCGCCGGGGTTCACGCGCTCGATGTGGCGCTCACGGTCGAACACCACCACGCCGGCGGTCAGGCTGTCGAGGATGGTCTGCAGGTGGGTGCGGGCGCTCTCGAGCTGCGCCACGCCGCGCTGCACCTGCTCGCGCGCCTGGCCCAGCTGCTCGGTCATGTCGGCAAAGCTGCGGGTCAGGCCGCCCAGCTCGTCGCCGGCGGTGGACACCGGCTTGGCCGTCAGGTCGCCCTGGGCCACCTGACGCACGCCTTCGGCCAGCAGCAGCAGCGGCCGCGCCAGCTGCGTGCCCAGCAGGCCGGCCAGCAGCACCGCACCGAACACCGCCAGGATGAGCGCCAGCGTCAGCGTGCCGACGTACATCTTGCGCAGGCCGTCGCGCGACAAGGCGCGCTGCTGGTACTCGCGGTAGGCGCTTTGCACCGCCAGCGCATTGGTGGCCAGCGCGGCCGGCACCGGCTGCACCACCAGCAGGAAGCGGTCCTCGCCGGCCAGCGTGATGTCGTTGTTGGGAATGAGCGCCAGCGCCCGCACCCGCCCGCGCGGCGCGGCGCCGGGCGTGGGCTCGTCGTCCAGTCCCTCCAGCTGGGCTGCGGCGCGCAGCAGCCGGGCCTGCCGCAGCTGCTGGGCCGAGGGTCGCTCGGGCGCGATGGCGGCGCCGGCACTGCCGCCCGCGGCCACCAGGCTTTGCCCGCTGGCATTGAGCAGGGCCACCTGCTCGGCGCCCAGCTGCTCGCGCAGGCGCTCGAGCTGCAGCGTGTCGGGCTGCAGTCGCGTTTCGGCCATGCGGTCGGCGGCGGCGCGGGTGCGGTCGCCCAGGTCCACCACCAGCGCGTCCAGCGTGCTGCGGCCCAGGTTGAGGCCGGCGTCCAGCGCGCCCTCCACCTTGGTGTCGAACCAGGCTTCGATGCTGCGGGTGACGAACTGGTAGCTCACGGTGTAGATGAGCACACCCGGCACCACGCCCACCAGCGCGAAGATGCCTGCCAGCTTGAACAGCAGCTTGCTACCGAACTTGCCGCGCTTGAGCCGCACCAGCAGCCGCACCGCGGCCAGCAGCACCACCAGCGCCAGCAGCGCCGCCACGGTGACGTTGACCCAGAACAGCCAGACGAAATTGCGCTCGTAGAACACGCGCGTGTCCGTCGTCAGGGCCAGCACGAAGGTGAGCACCAGGGCCACGCCGATGGCGGCCACCAGCGACACGATCCAGGCCCAGCGAAGCGACTTGCTCATCGCCCGCTCACTGCGCCTCGACCTGCACGGTGCGTTCCACCTGCAAGGTCCAGTCGGCCAAGGTGCCGATGCCGATCTGCATCGGCCGCGGCAGCTGGCCGGTGTCCAGCCGGAAGGTGAAGTCGACGTACAGCGGCTGGTCGGGCTCGACCTTGGCCAGGTCGGCCACCGGCCAGTTGCTGCCGCGCGAGATGGCGGCCAGCGCTTCGGCCTGCGTGCCGTACGACTGGTGCAGCCCGCCCTGGCTGACACGCCAGCTGGCCGTCAGCGGCTGGAAGGACAGGCGCCACGAACGGTTGGCGCGGCCCACCCGCTCATCGCGCCAGTACCAGCGCGGGCGGTAGGTGGTGGCCTGCGCCTCGAAGTAGATGGGCACGCCGCGCTGCAGGGCTTCGTCCACCACGCGGGGCAGCTGCAGCCGCACGTTGTAGTCCAGCACCAGCCCGCCCTCGGGCTTGCGCACGGCCAGCTCCAGCAGGTCCACGCCCTGCGCCGTGGCCGGCACGACGGCGACCGACAGCCAGGCCATCAGCCAGGCAGACAGCAGGGCCCGCCATGCGAGCGGCCCGAGAAGGGAGCGGACCATCCGGCAGCGGATCACGGCGGTGCGGGTCAATCAGGTCTTGTGCAGGAGCGCGTAGTAGAAGCCGTCGGACACCACGGCTTCGGCGGGATTGTCAGCCACCGGCAGCAGATGCCCGGGCGATGCCGGGTCCAGCCGCGCGCCGGCCGCGCCGTGGCGTTGCAAAAACGCATCGGTCTGCTGGCTGCCTTCGGCCCGGAACACCGAGCAGGTGGCCAGCAGCAGCCGGCCGCCCGGCGCCAGCAATGGCCACAGCGCCTCCAGCATCTGCGCCTGCACCTGGGCCAGCGCCATGATGTCCTCGGCCCGGCGCAGCCAGCGGATGTCGGGGTGGCGGCGCACGATGCCCGAGGCGCTGCAGGGCGCGTCCAGCAGGATGGCGTCGAAGGGCCGACCGTCCCACCAGCCACGCGGGTCGCGCGCATCGGCGGCCGCCACCTGCGCCTGCAGCCCCAGGCGGTTGAGCGTTTCCTGCACGCGCTTCAGGCGCACCGGGTCGCTGTCCAGCGCCAGCAGGTCCAGCTCGGCCAGCTCCAGCAGGTGGGCCGTCTTGCCGCCGGGGGCGGCGCAGGCATCCAGCACGCGGGCGCCTGCGGGCAGCGGCGGCAGCGTGCCTTCGCCATGCACCAGCAGCGGCGCTGCCCGCTGGGCGGCGGCGTCCTGCACCGAGACTTCGCCTTCCGCGAAGCCGGGCAGATGTTGCACCGGGCAGGGCTCGGCCAGCACCAGCGCCTGCGGGCCGACGACGGTGGCCGCCCGCCCCTGCGCTGCCAGCCGCTGCGCATAAGCCTGCGCCGTGCCGCGCCGCGCATTGACGCGCAGCGTCATCGGTGGGCGGCGGTTGGCGGCCTGCAGCACCGGCTGCCACTGGGCGGGCCAGTCCTGCTTGATGCGGTCGATCCACCACAGCGGATGGTTGAAGGCGGCCACCGGGTCGTGCGTGGCCGCAGCCACCAGCGCCGCCCGCTCGCGCAAAAAGCGCCGCAGCACGGCATTGATGAAGCCGGCCGCCGCCGGCGTGCGCTTGTGGGCCGCGGCCACGGCCTGGTCCACCAGCGTGTGGTCGCCATAGGGCGGCGCCTCGGTGGGCCACAGCAGCGCCAGCGCGGTGACCAGCAGCGCATCGACCTTGGGCGGCGGTGTCTTGGGGGCCACGGCCTCGCGCACCTTGGCCGCGCCGCCCAGCCAGCGCAGCGCATGGAAGCTCAGCGCCTGGGTGCCGGCGCGGGCATCGGGCGGCACGCGGGCGATCACGTCGGTCAGGGATTTGCCGCTGCGCACGGCCATCACGGCATCGGCCGTGTGGTCCAGCAGGCGGGAAAGCGGCAGGGCGTGCGGGGTCATCGAGGCAGTCTACCCAGCGGCCAAGGACGTAACAGACAATGCCAGGAGCCCGAGCAGGGCCGGAGCACCGAATGAGCATGTCACGCAGCATCCCCAAGATCCTTCCGAACGAGGACGACCTGGCTCGTCTGCCGGCCTCCGAGCGCATCCGCTACCGGCTGATCGGCGCCGATTGCCGCTACCACGCCAACGACAACATCTCGGCCCACGTGCGCCCCGGCGAGCTGGAAGAGCTGAAGGCCGAGGTGACGGCCAAGATGCAGGAAGTGCTGTCGTCGCTGGTGATCGACACCGAAAGCGACCACAACACCAACGAGACCGCGCGCCGCGTGGCCAAGATGTTCATCGACGAGGTGTTCCGCGGCCGCTATGTGCCGATGCCGGCGGTGACCGAGTTTCCCAACTTCTCGCGCCTGAACGAGCTGATGATCGTGGGCCCGGTGAAGGTGCGCAGCGCCTGCTCGCACCACCTGTGCCCCATCCTCGGCCGTGTGTGGATCGGCATCCTGCCCAACGAGCATTCCAACCTGATCGGCCTGAGCAAGTACGCCCGCATCTGCGAATGGGTGATGAGCCGGCCGCAGATCCAGGAAGAAGCGGTGACCATGCTGGCCGACGAGCTGCAGGACCGCGTCAAGCCCGACGGCCTGGCCATCGTGATGGAGGCCGACCACTTCTGCATGCACTGGCGCGGCGTCAAGGACGACGAGTCGATGATGACCAATTCGGTGATGCGCGGCGCCTTCCTCAAGGACTCGACGCTGCGGCGCGAATTCCTGTCGCTGCTGTCGAAGAAGAACGGCCACTGAGCAGCCCACCCGGAGAACACAGATGCTGGTACGACTGCTGTACGCGAGCCGCGCAAGCGCCTCGATCGACCAGGAAGAGCTGCACACGCTGCTGCGCCACTGCAAGTCGGCCAACCCGCGGCAGGGGGTGACGGGCGTGCTGTGCTTTTCCTCCGGCATCTTCATGCAGGTGCTGGAAGGCGGCCGCATGGCGGTGAACGC
>CAKZXL010000089.1 GCA_937883885.1 uncultured Aquincola sp.
ACGCCCACCGCCGCGCCCCGGGTGTGGCGGATGGCGCCATGCACCGACTGCACGATCTCGTCGGGCTGCTGGTGGCGGCTGCGCTGGAACTGGGCCACCGCCTCGTTGGCGGCGCGCGCCGCGTCCATGCCATGGCCCAGGCCATCGACCACGAACACGGTGCGGCCCTCGGCATCGTCGGCATGGCTCCAGGCGTCGCCGCAGGCCACCTCGCCCGCGCGTGGCAGCACCAGGCCGGCCAGCTCACCGGCCGCGGTGTCGGCCGTGCCGGCCTGCCCGGCCGGTGCTGCCGCTGCCGCAGCATGCACGCGGGCCAGCATCGCGGTGCCGCGGCCCGGCCAGCTCACCACCGCAAACGGGTCGGCCAGGCGGCGCAAGGCGCCCAGGCCGTTGCCCGCGGTGCCGGCGGTGGAGTAGCCATCGGCCAGGGCCCGGCCGAGGTCGGCGATGCCGGCGCCGGCATCCAGCGCCAGCAGGTCCACGTGGTGATCGGCAGCGCCCACCACCAGCCGGCCGCCGCCGCCATGCTTGACCAGGTTGGTGGCCAGTTCGGTGGCGGCCAGGGCCACGCGGCCGGCGGCCGTCTCGTTGAAGCCTGCCGCCGTGGCCGCGGCGGATGCGCGCCGCCTTGCCTCGGCGATCTGGCTCTGCTCCGTGACGATGACTTCGAACATGCAGGCTACTTGAAGCGGGCGATCGTGATGCGGGTGCCCTGACCGGGCTGCGAGCTGATGTGGAACTCGGACGACAGCCGCTTGGCCCCACCCAGCCCCAGGCCCAGGCCGCCGCCGCTGGTGAAGCCGTCGCGCAGCGCCAGTTCGATGTCGGGGATGCCGGGGCCCTGGTCGACGAACTGCATGCGCACGCCGCGCCGCGGGGCCAGCACCAGTTCCAGGTCCACCGTGCCGCCACCGCCGTAGTCCAGCGTGTTGCGGGCCAGCTCGCTGGCGGCCGTCACGATCTTGGTCTGGTCGACCAGGCTCAGTCCGGCCTCCACCGCCAGCGCGCGCACCCGCTGGCGCACCCGGACCACGTCTTCCGACTTGCGGATGTCCAGCAGCTCAGCCACCGTCTTGGTCGTCGTCGTCCGACGCCAGGTAGGCATGGCGCCGGATCATCGCCATGCCCCGCTCCACGTCCAGCGCGGTCTTCACGCCGTTGAGGGACAGGCCCAGTTCCACCAGCGTGATGGCCACCGCGGGCCGCATGCCCACCACCACGGTGTCGGCGTCCAGGATGCGCGAGACCGCGGCGATGTTGTCCAGCATGCGGCCGATGAAGCTGTCCACGATCTCCATCGCCGAAATGTCGATCAGCACGCCGCGGGCACGCACCGCCACGATCCTGGCGGTCAGGTCTTCCTCCAGCGCGCTGGCCAGCTGGTCGTGCATGTCGACCTGGATGGTCACGAGCAGGGCGTCGCCCAGCTTCAGGATGGGAATGCGTTCCATGGCCGCTCAGCCCAGCGGCAGGCTCTGGCCGGGCGCCTCGGGTTTGCGCAGCCGCGTGACGCCACGGCCCTGGCGCGACAGCGCCAGCGCGAAGGCATCGGCCAGCGTGGCCTTGGACACCACCGTCAGCTCCACGCCCAGGTGCACCATGGTCTGCGCGATCTGCGGGCGGATGCCGCTGATGATGCAGTCAGCCCCCATCAGCCGCGCGGCGGCCACGGTCTTGAGCAGGTGCTGCGCGGTCAGTGTGTCCACCGTGGGCACGCCGGTGATGTCGATGATGGCCATGCCCGCGCCCAGCTGCGCGATGGACTCCAGCAGGTTCTCCATCACCACCTGCGTGCGCTGGCTGTCCAGCGTGCCGATCAGCGGCAGCGCCAGGATGCCGTCCCACAGCTTGATGACGGGCGTGGACAGCTCGGAGATCTCCTGCTGCTGGCGCACGATGACTTCTTCGCGCGTGCGCTGGAAGGCTTCCATCACCAGCAGGCCCAGGCGATCGACCAGCAGGCCGGTCTGCCAGGTGGCCTGCACATCGTGGCCGGCGCCGCGGGTCATGGCCTCGAACAGCGGCTGCTTGAGCGAGAAGATGAAGGTGGCGATCTCGCGCGGGCTGAAGCCCTGCTGCGCGCGGCTGGCCGACAGGTCGGACAGCGCATCGCGCAGCGGCGCGAAGGCCGGCGCGTCCAGGTCGCTGGATTCGGCCATGCCCGCGCGCAGCTGGCGCAGCAGGCCGGCGCACTGCACCCTCAGCTCACCTTCCCGGATGCGGCCGCTTTGCAGCGCACCATCGGCCTGCAGGTTTTGCAGCCAGGCTTCCAGGATCTCGGCCTCGTGCGTGGCCAAGGTGTCGTATGCGGGGGCTTGTCCCGGCTGACCCATGCTTTTCAACTCCTCATGTTGAAGCCATGTTAGCCGCACGGCGCGGCTGGCTCCCTCCCTATCCTTCTGGCGGGTGCAGCGCCAGCAACAGCCGGCGCACGTCGTCGGAACAATCGTCGCCCGGCTGCACGCCGCTGGCCAGCCGCGCCAGGTCCAGCGTCACCGTCTGCGCCACGCTGCGCAGCAAGGCCCGCTCGTCAGCGGTCCAGTCGCGCACCGCGCCGATCTGCTCGCAGCACACCACGCCCACCGCCTGCCCGTTGACCACGAACGCCGCGTCCAGCGTGGCCAGCACCTGCTCGGGCTCGCAATAGGCGGTGTTCAGCGCCGCCAGCAGCGGGGCTTCGCGCAGGTCGGCCACGGCCAGCACGCCGGTGTCCAGCACCGCCTGCAGGTAGGCCTGCACCGCGGCCTGCGACAGCGCGCAGCGGTGGATCTGCAGCCCGCGGCTGAAGCTGGACCAGGCGGTGCACTGCAGCGTGGCGTTGGGGGCGGCGCGCTGCAGCAGCCACACCGTCACGCGGTGGCAGGCGATGGCCGCCTTCAGCAGGTCGGCCACGGCATCCAGGTACTGGGGCAGGCTGCAGGCACCGCTGGCAAGCTGAAAGCCCAGTGGCCTCAGCGTGTCAGTGGCCGCCTGGAATCGGGTGTTGGGCATGGCGGCTCCTCCGGGTAGCAAGAATGTAGACAGGCGTTGCAAAGCAAGGGCCCGCACAGAGTTGGCGCATTCATCGACAAGCACCACCTACAGCAGGCGGTCCCGCTGTCCTACGCAGGCAGCGGGGACAGGCCACGTAGCCTTGCTGAACGGGTCAGGTTCGGCCCGAGGAGCAGCAACTTGCATCGATTTGGCAACAAGACCGTCATCGTCACCGGGGCGGCATCGGGCATCGGCCGCGGCGTGGCCGAGCGCTTTGCTTCCGAAGGCGCCAACGTGGTCTTGTGCGACCTGGACGAAGACCTGCTGGACCGCGTGACCGCCACGCTGCCGCCCGAGCGCACCCTGGCCCGGCGCTGCGACGTGTCCGACTATGCGCAGGTCGAGGCACTGGTGCAGGCCGCCGTGCAGCACTTCGGCGGGCTGGACGTGATCGTCAACAACGCCGGCATCGCGCCCGAGGGCACGGTGGAAAAAGTGTCCATCGACGACTGGCACCGCACGCTCAACACCGACCTCACCGGCGTCTTCCACGGCTGCCGCGCAGCCATGCCGCACCTGCTCAAGACGCAGGGCTGCATCGTCAACACGGCGTCGGTCTCGGGCCTGGGTGGCGACTGGAACACCGCCGCGTACAACGCGGCCAAGGGCGGCGTGGTCAACCTCACACGCGCCATCGCGCTGGACTACGGCGGCCGCGGCGTGCGCTGCAACGCGGTGTGCCCGTCGCTCACCCGCACCGGCATGACCGAAGACATGCTCAAGGACGAAAAGCTGGTCAGCCAGTTCATGGAACGCATGCCGCTGGGCCGCGTGGCCGAGCCTTCGGACATCGCCGGCGTGGTGGCCTTCCTGGCCAGCATGGACGCGCGCTTCGTCAACGGCGTGAACCTGCCTGTGGACGGCGGCGTCACCGCCTCGAACGGTCAGCCGCCGATGTAAAGCGGGGCGGCCCCATGCGGCTGCTTTCAGCGCGCGCCGTCCTGCATGGCCTGCGACACGGCGCGCAGCAAGGTGCCGATGTCGAACGGCTTGATGAGGATGGACTGCGTGCCCAGCACCGTGCCCACCTCGGCCATGTCGGCATAGCCGGTGGCCAGGATCACCGGCAGCCGCGGCTGGCTCTCGCGGGCCTGCTTGATCACCTCGGCCCCGTTCATGCCGGGCATGGCGTAGTCCACGATCAGCAGGTCGGGCCGCTGGCGGCCCAGCATCTCCAGCCCGTCGGGGCCGTTGGAAGCCGACATCACCCGGTGGCCGTTGAAGCGCAGGCTGTCCACCAGCACGCGGCGCACCTCGGCGTCGTCTTCCACCACCAGGATGTGGTGCTGGCGCTGGGTGGCCTGCGCCGGCCCATCGGCCGGTGCCTGGGTCTGCAACTGCGGCGCGGCCATCGGAAAGCGCATCTCCACGGTGGTGCCCTCGCCCACCCGGCTGTCGATGCGGGCCGAACCGCCCGACTGCTGCGCAAAGCCGTACACCTGGCTCAAGCCCAGGCCGGTGCCGCTGCCCAGCGGCTTGGTGGTGAAGAAGGGGTCGAACACCTTGCTCAGCAGGTGCGGCGGGATGCCCGCGCCTTCGTCGGTGACCGACACGCACACCTGCTGGCCGGCCGGCAGTTCGTCGGCGCTGGTGTCTTCCACGCGGGTGGCGATCAGCAGCCGGCCACCCTCGGGCATCGCGTCCTTGGCATTGACGGCCAGGTTGAGGATGGCCATCTCCATCTGGCTCGGGTCCAGCTGCACCCAGGCCGGGCCTTCGCTCAAGGCCAGCTCCACCGCCACGGTGGCGCCGGTGGAAATGGCCACCAGCTCCTGCATGCCCAGCAGCAGCGCATTGACGTCGGTCAGTCGCGGCAGCAGCGATTGCGCGCGCGCAAAGGTCAGCAGCTGGCCGGTGAGCCGCGAGCCGCGCGAGACTGCCCGCCGCGCACGCTCGGCGATGGCGGCCACCTTGGCTTCCGGGATCTGCCGCACCAGCAGCTCCAGGTTCATGCTGACCACGTGCAGCAGGTTGTTGAAGTCGTGGGCGATGCCGCCGGTCAGCCGGCCGATGGCCTCCATCTTCTGCATGTGCACCAGCGCGGCCTGGGCCCGTTCGCGCTCGTTGATCTCGGCCATCAGCCGGTCGTTGGCCGCGGCCAGTTCGTGGGTGCGGGCGGCGATGCGGTCTTCCAGCTCGCGGTTCAGCCGTTCCACGGTGGCGCGTGCCTCGCCCAGCTCCTGCAGGTTGCGGCGGGTGACGTACTGCCGGTTGCGGGCGCGCACCGCCGCTTCGGCCGCGCTGGCCAGGGTTTCGGCATTCACCGGGCGCTCCAGCAGCACCACGTTGCCCAGCGCATGCAAGGCCTGCGCGGCATGCGCCGGCCGGCGGCCGGCCTGGCGCGTGGCCAGCACGATGAAGGGGAAGTCCGACCAGCTGGGCTGGTCGGCCAGCCAGCGCGCCAGCGCGCCGCCCGCCTCGGACTGCAGGCTTTCTTCGGTGACGATGGCGGCCGCGGCGCCTTCGCGCAGGCCGGCCAGCATGGCGTCATGGCTGGCGCACACCACAGACGCGATGTCGGCCGCGGCCAGCACCGAGGCCACCACGTCGGCATCGCGACCGCGGGGCGTGTGCACCAGCACCCGCCGCTCCATCGGCGCGGCGATCACTGCGCCGTCACCTGCGGTGCACCGTCGCCCAGCAGCGCCTGCGAGCCGCGATAGGCCGGCAGGCCGCGCATCACGCCCTCGAAGTCGACCAGCGCGGCGCCGATCTCCACACCGCCGCGGCCCAGACGGAATTCGCGGATGTAGGGCTCGTGCGCACTGGTGCGGCTCTTGACCACCGACACCGCCTTGAGCAGCTGGCCCCGCGCCTCGAAGAAGCGGAACAGCACCAGCGCATCGCTGAGGTAGCTGAGGTCGACATCGCTGCCGCCGTCGCCCAGGATGCCGTGCTGGCCCAGCACCAGCAGCGTGGCCACGCCGCGCTGGTTCAGGTAGGTGAGCAGCTCATGCATCTGCAGCAGCAGGAACTTGCCGCCGGGCATGCCTTGCAGGTAGGCGTTCAGGCTGTCGATCACCAGCGTGGTGACGCCGCGGCTGGCCACCGCCTCGCGCACCAGGTGCGAGAACTCGCCCGGCGACACCGCGGCGGGGTCCAGCGCGTGCACTTCCAGGTCGCCGCTGTCGATGTACTGCTGCACCGGCAGGCGCAGCATGCGGCAGCGGGTGAGCAACGTACCCAGGCCTTCGTCGAACAGGTAGTAGGCCGCCTTCTCGCCGCGCTGCAGCGCTGCCATGATGCAGGTGATGGCAGTGGTGGTCTTGCCCACGCCGCTGGGGCCGGCGAACAAGGTGTTGCTGCCGCTGGTCAGGCCGCCGCCCAGCATCTGGTCGAACACCGCATGGCCGGTGCTGCGCAGCTGGTGCACGTGGTCGCCCGGGTGTTCGGCGGCCGTCAGGCGCGGGAACAGCGAGATGCCGCCGGTGTCAAGCCGGAAGTCGTGCTCGCCGCCGCGGAACTTGGCGCCGCGCAGCTTGGCCACCCGCAGGAAGCGCTTGTCCTCGCCGTAGTGGCCGCTGGTCTGCCCGAGAGTGAGCACGCCGTGGGCCAGGCTGTGCAGCTGCAGGTCGGCGTCCTGCGAGGTCTTGTCGTCCAGCAGCAGCACGGTGCAGCCATGCCGCGCGAAGAAATGCTTGAGCGCCAGGATCTGCCGGCGGTAGCGCAGCGGGTCCTGCGCCAGCAGCCTCATCTCCGACAGGCTGTCGAACACCACGCGCTGTGGGCGCTGCTGTTCCACCGCGGCCATCACGCCGCGGGTGGTTTCGCCCAGCTCCACTTCCGACGGATGCAGGATGGACTGCTCGGCGTCTTCACCCAGCCCCGCGGCCGACACCAGCTCAAACAGCGTCAGCCCGTCCAGCGACCAGCCGTGGGCAGCGGCCACCACCCGCAGCTCCTCGGCGGTTTCCGACAAGGTGACGTAAAGGCCTTTTTCGCCGCAGCGCAATCCTTCCAGCAAGAACTGGATGCCCAGCGTGGTCTTGCCGCTGCCGGGCTCCCCTTCCACCAGGTACACATGGCGCTCGGGCAGGCCGCCGCCGAGTACGTCGTCCAGGCCGGTGATGCCGGTGGCAGCGCGTGGAGGGGCCTGGGGCGTGAGGGACGATGGCGGATTCATGGCGGTACGGCAGAAGCGCGCAGGATGGCGCGCCGGATTCTGGCTGCTCTGGCAACCGACATGCCCAGACCCGGCCTGAACTCCTACACGCAGTGCCCGCGCCGTCTGACGCAGCCGCGCCGCCGCTGCACCAAGCATCGGGGCCCATGACCCGCACCCCCGACGCCCCGCCGGACCCGCAAGCCGCGCCCGCCCACGGCAGTTGCCAGCTGTCCAGCGTGCGGGTGGACGGCTACAGCCTGGAGATCGAGGACGAAGACGGCCTGGTCGGCGACCAGGCCAGCCAGACGGCCTTTCGCGCGCTGCTGGCCGACTGGCGCGAGCGCATGGAACGCGCCGGCCGCGACCCGCTGGGGCCCACGCCCAGCGAGGAGATGAGCAAGGACGAGCTCGACCGCATCGCGCTGTCGGGTGATACAGAGGCGGCGCGCACCGTCGCGCTGGCCATCCACGACTTCTCCGAACGGCTGGCCTACGTCATCGGCCGGCTGATGCGCCACCCCAGCTGGCACGGCGTGCAGCGCATCGTCGTGGGCGGCGGCTTCAAGGAAAGCGTGATCGGCCGCATCGCCATCCGGCAGACTGCTGCCCGGTTGCACGCCGACGGCCAGCCCGATGCGCTGCGCGCGCTGCAGATGCGCCCCATCCACCACGGCGCCGACGACGGCGGACTGGCCGGCGGCGTGCAGCTGCTGCCACCCGCGTTGCGGCAGGCCGGTGGCGCGATGCTGGCCATCGACATCGGCGGCACCAACGTGCGCTGCGGCATCGTCGCGTTCGGCCCTGGCGGTGACGATGCCCGTGTGACCGAACGGGAAAAATGGCGCCATGCCGACGAAGAAGGCGAAGCCGACCTGGTGGAAGGCATCGTCGATCTGCTGCGCCAGCTGATCGAGCGGGCCGAACAGCAAGGCACCGCGCTGCTGCCGGTGCTGGCCGTGGGCTGCCCGGGCGTGGTGATGCCCGATGGCAGCATCGACCGCGGCGCGCAGAACCTGCCCAGCGACTGGCGGCAGGCCAGCTTCCACCTGCCGCGCCGGCTGCAGGA
>CAKZXL010000090.1 GCA_937883885.1 uncultured Aquincola sp.
CCGAGGGCGCGTGCGACATCTACGCGCTTCGCCCGAGTGCGTGCCGCCGGCATCACTCCTACGACGTCACGCCGTGCAGAACCACCTACGAAGACCCTTCGTGTGCGGACCAGAACCCTATGTCCCCGGCCCGGCACGCAACGACAGACGCGTTCCACGCTGCGGCGGCTACGGTGGCGGCCCAGAAGGGCTTCGATATCGCACGCTACGAGATGAGTGGCGCCGTACTCGAAGCTGCCACCAACACGGCGAGCGCGAAGCGTTGGAAAGCTGGGAAGACGGCGTTTCCCAGCGTGCGTGACAGGGATGAATCTGGCGGCCTGCAGGCCTGAGCCTTACACGCGCGTGTTCGCCATCTCCAGGCGTACATCAACTCCTGGAGGCCTCATGCGCACACTCGTCATCGTCAACTTCATCACTAAGCTGCCAGCGATTCCGTTCAGTCCTGGCGCCTGGGGAGTCTGGGCGGGACTCCATGTCGCCCTCTGGTGGGCGGCAACACATGACTGAATGACAGGCAGCCGCCGTTCGGCTGCCTGCCTTCATCGCGCCCACTCCCGGCGGCGACATTCACGGACGGGATCGGCGAGTCGGACTCTGAGTGAGGACTCCCAGGCGCGCCTGGCCGCCGAGCACGCGCCGCACGGGCTTCGCTGGGGCCCTACAGTGAGCTCCGCTGTAGCAGTCGCTAAAACGGCGCCTGTACAGATGGCTGCTTGAGGCGATTAAGACGGCGGGGGTACGAAGGGGCGTACGGGCACGCCCTCGCGGCCGGCGTGGCGCACCTGCCATCCCGGACTTCGGGCGCCACCCTTTGTCCACGCTGAAGGCTCACGGGTGCGGGGCGGCCGTCGTCACCCGGCGAGGGACGCCGGTTGAACATGCAACGCAGTTGGAGCACAATGCCCGCATGAACAAGAACGCGATCCTCCCGCAGGTCCGTGTGCCACCAGAGCTGCGCCGCGAGGCCGAGGCTTCCCTCGCAGCAGGGGAGAGCCTGTCGCAGTTGGTCGAGGCGGCAGTTCGAACCGAGATCCGAGCGCGTGCACTGCGAGCTGATTTCATGGCCCAGGGTATGGAGGCGGTTCTCCAGTACGACCGGGATGCCAAGGCAGTCGATGCCGACGAGTTTGTTGGGCGCCTTGAGCGCAAGCTCGACGCCGCACTGTCCGCCAGGCGCCGCACTGCGCCTTGATGAAGCAGTACCGGGTCCGACTTCTGCCGTCCGCCGAGGAGCACCTGGAGCGGCTTTTTGAGCACATCCTTGAACGAGAGGTCGCCTCTCCTAGCGGCGACCCTCAGATCGCTGTCGCGGCGATGGAGACCATCAAGATCGCTCTGAAATCGCTCGCCGTGACGCCGTTCACGTGCCGAAAGGCAGGGGACGATCCTCTCTGGCGTGAACTGGTGATTCCGTTCGGGCGGTCCGGCTATGTGGCCCTCTTTCTAATCCGAGAGAGCGAGGTTCTCGTCGCAAAGATCCGACACCAGAGGCAGGCGGACTTCTTCTGAATGCAAGATCCTGGGGACCACCTGTTGGGTTCGGCCTGCCGGTGCTGGGTATGCGCCCGGCAAACCCATCGGGACTGATCGGTGTCACCCCTGAGGGATCGTCCATTCGTGCACCGATAGCGGCAACTGGCGCGGCAGGGTACCTGCCCTTAGGTGGGTGGCCTCGACTGGAAACTTCCACGGGAGCACTCGGCGAGCTTGTCTTTAAGCGTCGATGGGCTCAGTGCGCCGTCAAGAGTGGCTTGGCTAGGCGCCGAACTTCGGCCACCAGGCGGGCCGTGTTCAGGGCATCCACTGCGCCGCTGTGAGCCCGCCCCTCGAACGGGACCCCGAGCTCTTTCATCGCCGTCTCGAGTCCAACTCCGGCACCGGCTCCCTTCGGCTTTGTTCCCCCGGTGAGCTGGTAGATCAGCGGCGTCAGCAGCCGCTTGATGTCCACGTGCTGGAGGTGACCGAACGGGTTGTCGACGCCCGCGGCCAGGCACTGGCGGTGCAACAGCGTCTGGTCCTGGCCCCAAGAGACCCATGTGTTGGCGCCGCAGTCGTCGGACAGCTGCTTCAGCCGCGGCGCCACCGCCGCGAAGTTGGGCTCATTGGCCACGCGCGCAGGCGTGATGCCTGTGAGCACCGTGCAGAACTTGTTGATGACCGAACGCTCTGGTCGCACGTAGATGGACACCGCTGGCGCCACGGTCGCCAGCATTCCGAGCTCGAGCACGCAGGCTCCGACTTCGATGATGTCTTCGATGTCCTGCGTGACGCCGGGGCCGCAGGTCAGCTCGAGGTCGATCACCAGCAGTCGCGGCTGCAGGAGCAGCTGGCGCTGCTCTTCTCTGACGACGACCCGGCTCACCCTTGCACCGGCGACGTTTGCTGTGGGTCGTTGAACGCCACGACGACCGCCGTTGCCGGCCCGCGGTGGCGCAGAGCGACGGCCAGCCGTTCGGCCCACTCGGCGAGCTTGTCCAGGGCTTCGCCGGTGTCCAGGGTGTTGAGTTCCGGTCGCATGCCGCCGACCTCGACCCAAGTCTTGCCCATGCGTTGGTTCTGCACGACGCACACTTCGAGTTCCAAGAAGGTGCCGCTGCGACCAGGCGTCGAGTGCGTGGCGCTATAGACGGTCTCGACGAAACCGCCCTCTTTCACATTCAGAGACTTCAGCTCAAGCATGGCGTCAAGGCTTCGGAAGACGGTTGGGCGGCGAGGATTTGACGCCACCGCGTCGCCAGCAGCCGCAGGTAGTCCTTAGGATCGAGGCTGCGGCCATACTGCCCCAGCGCCCACCCGTCATTGACTTCCACGAGCGCGGTCTCTCCTGTTGACAGGACACCCAGGTCAAGTCCGTAGGCCGCCGGCGCTTTGGGCGAGGCCGCAAGTAGCCGGATCGACCCCAGAAGCACCTCTCCATCCGGCGCCGGCGCGTCATCGTAGCCATCGGGGTCGTAGCGCCCCGCGCCGATCACCTGGCCCTCGCACACGTAGTACCGCCACTCGCAGAGGAACCGAACCGGCTCAGCAACCCAGACTTGAGTCGCGGGATCGAGCATGCGCAGCGCGTCGAGCTGCTCCCGGTCGTGCTTGCTGTAAGAGGCGTCATCCGCACTCGTGTCCCAGACGAAGCCGGTGAACAGCTTGGTGCGCACGGGCTTGACGAACTTGGTGCCGCGAACGCGCTCGATTGTCGTCAAGTCCAGCCTGCGACACAGCAGCTGGTCGAGCTCGACTGGGTAGCTCATCGGCTCCGGCTCGGCGATGTAGGCTAGGCGCATGGCTTCGCGGACGAACTCGACGCTGCCCACTGGCAGCGCGCCGGCGCCAAGGGCGGCTGCATGGGCGCCCAAGTCTTGCATCGCCACCCGAGTCACCGGAATGTCGAGAAGCATCGCTGCCTGGGACACCTGGCGCACTTCGATGACGTCGGTGTTCTGGCGCACGATGGCCTTCGGCCAGACGAACTCGGTGCCCATCACGGCTTCACCCGGCGCGCCGGGCGCGCGACGGCTTCCAGGGCAGAGCGGTCGACGAGCTGCTCGCGAACGCTTTCGATGTCGGCCAAACGTTGCCTGGTCAACTTCACATCCGCCTGGTCCTCCAGCGCTTGCGCCGCCCACTCGGGCAGCCTGTCGAGTTCCTCGACCTCGAAGTTTCCGAAGTCGCGCAGGATGTCGTTGGCCTTCACGAGACTCTCGCGCAGGTCGTCCTTCTTGGCGGCCGACAGGGGGTACCAAGTCGATGACTTCGGGCCGGTGCCGGCGACTTCAGCGTACGCCAACTTCTCAGTGAGTCGGTCGAGCACCCAGCGAGTCGTGGACTCGGTGTTGCCCACGAAGAAGTGACCCCAGCCTTCGCTGACCAGGAAACGGCACGTCATCTGCGTCGAGTACACCGGGGTGCAGGATGCAGCCGTGAGTCGCTCTTCCCAGTTGGCGTCATGAGCCAAGCCTTCGGCATGCTCGTGGTCGCGGGCCAGGCCGCGCCAGACGTCCAGGTGGCGCTTGACGCCCTCCCCGTAGTAGCTGACCTCGACTTCGAAGAAATACAGGCCCGCCTGGGCCTGATTGATGAATTCATTGCTCATAGGGCGAGTTCGAGTTGGGCGACCGGCCCCGCCACCGGGGCAGGAGCAGGTCTGCGGTGCGCTGGTGGCGGCACCGGGAGTCCGGCCGCGGCCGCCCGGCGCTGCGCTCGGAAGTTGACCGCCCATTCGACGGCGTCCTCCGGTGAGCCGAGAGCGCCGGTGACCCGGCGACGCGTGTTCATGGCGCCCGCCTGGCGCCAGGAGATTTCGATGGCACCGAAGCCGACGGCCAAGGCGCGCTTGCTCAAGGCGATGTCGTAGTGACTGCCGCTGGTCTTGTCAGGGCTCTGCCACCACTTACGGGCGACGCCGATCCGCGCCGCCATCGAGTGCAGCTCCTCGTCTGAGTCCGCAAGCATGTGGCAAAGGATGAGCCTACCAAAGCGAGCTCGCATGTCGTCGACGTAGGTGGCCAAGGTGTGCCTCGAGCTGTCTCAGGCGGCCAGGCCGCGACCGCAGCGCCGCACTGCCGGAGCCATCATCTTGCAGTGCTGACGCCACGTGCCAAAGAAGTCGAACACGACCAGCTTGCGGGCGGCAAGAAGAGCGTCGTGTTGAGCAGGGGTGGACGGTCGTGTCATGCGTACACACTATCACCCGCGCCGCTCACATACAAGGCACCGCGCGCGCCGGGCGCGCTCGTCTGCGGGCAGGCTGGCAAAAAGGGCAGTGAGGCATGCGTCCTCGGGATCAACGCTCATGGAGGGAGGGAGTATCGTGCCAACTGGATTGAATATGCGCCGTGTATGTGATATGTTCTCTGCAATGTCGGCGTATCCCGCCCACTTGTTCAGACACCACCGAAGACGCATCATGAACGCACCTGTCGCCGCTCAGTTCCTGACCACCCCGCCCCTGCAGGCCAACTACGCTCTGGATGCGCTGATGAGCGAGTTCAGCCGCGCCACCCTGGACGACCGCTACCTGCTGCCTTCGGAGAACAGCCCGCAAGACGGCTTCCTGCGCGCCGCCAAGGCCTGGTCGGACAGCCCGGAGCATGCCGCTCGCATCAACTACTACGTGGGCCAGGGCTGGTTCATGTTCTCGACGCCGGTCCTGAGCAATGCCCCGGTGCGCAAGGCATGGGCCGCTTCGTTCGAGGCGAACTGGGACCGTGAGCTGTTCGAGGGCAAGTTCAACGGCCTGCCCATCAGCTGCTTCCTGAACTACGTGCCGGACTCGGTGGACGGCCTGCTGTCTCACCAGACCGAAAACGGCCAACTGTCGGCCAAGGGCGGCGGCATCGGCGGCTACTGGGGCGCCATCCGCTCCAGCGGCACCAAGACCTCGCGTGGTTCGGAGTCGCTGGGCATCATCCCGCACCTGAAGCACACCGACAGCGGCATGATGGCCTACAGCCAGGGCGTCACCCGCCGCGGCTCCTATGCCGCATATCTGGACATCTCGCACCCCGAAATCGTCGAGTTCCTGGAGATGCGCAAGCCCACCGGGGGCGACGTCAATCGCAAGTGCCTGAACCTGCACCACGGCATCAACATCCCCGACTCCTTCATGGAAATCATCGAGCGCTGCATGCTGGACGCGGCTGCCGATGACCGCTGGGACCTCATTGACCCGCACACCAAGCGCGCGGTCGAGACGGTGTCGGCTAAGGCCCTGTGGCAGCGCATCATCGAGCTGCGCGCTTCGACCGGCGAGCCGTACCTGCACTTCGTTGATGCGAGCAACCGCGCCCTGCCGGAAGCGCAGAAGATGCTGGGCCTGCGGGTGAACCAGAGCAACCTGTGCTCGGAAATCACCCTTCCGACCTCGGCCGAGCGCACCGCTGTGTGCTGCCTGTCGAGCCTGAACCTGGAGAAGTTCGACGAGTGGAAGGACCACCCCCTCTTCATCGAGGACATGGTTCGCATGCTGGACAACGTGCTGCAGTTCTTCATCAAGCACGCACCGGCCTCTCTGTCGCGCGCCGTTTTCTCAGCCACGCAAGAGCGCAGCATCGGCCTGGGTTACATGGGCTTCCATAGCTACCTGCAAAAGAACTTGATCCCCTTCGAGGGTGTCATGGCGGTGTCGGCGAACCGTCGCATGGCCAGCCACGTCAAGCGCATGGCCGACAAGGCGACCCGCGTGCTGGCCGTCGAGCGCGGCGAGTGCCCCGATGGCGTCGGCACCGGCGTGCGCAACATGCACTTGATTGCTGTGGCGCCGAACGCTTCGAGCAGCATCATCTGCGGCACCTCGGCGTCCATCGAGCCGGAGCGCGCCAACGCCTTCACCCACAAAACCCAATCGGGCTCGTGGCTGGTGAAGAACCGGCACCTGGCGGACGTGCTGGAGCGCTACGGCATGAACACCGACGAGGTGTGGAGCGACATCGTGACCGCCAAGGGTTCGGTGCAGCACCTGAGCTTCCTGTCGCAGGACGAGAAGGACGTCTTCAAGACCGCGATGGAGTTGGACCAGGGTTGGCTCGTCGAGCACGCCGCCCATCGTCAGCCGTTCATCTGCCAAGCACAGAGCTTGAACGTGTTCTTCGGCGCCGACGCATCGGTCGAAGAACTGCACATGGTGCACTTCCAGGCCTGGAAGAAGGGCCTCAAGAGCATGTACTACCTCCGCTCGGAAGCGGCCCGCCGTGCCGACGTGGTGTCGAAGAAGCTGACCCGCGAGGACATCCTCAAGGCGGCGCAAGGCGACGAATGCCTGAGCTGCCACGGCTGAGGAAGCGGCGTCGGCGGTAGCCGACATACTTCACGGGGCGGCTTCGGCCGCCCTTTCGTTGCCCGGCCGGCGCGGGCGCCAGACTTCAACCAGATCCCGACTCCGACTCCACACCGACTCAACATGACGACGCAAGCCTCCCCGATCGCCGCCGCACTCTGCATGCCCACGGCAAGCGCCCCGTTCTCCATGACGCAGGAATGCGCCCTGCTCCCGATCCCTGCCGACTTCTTCTCCAGCCCGACGATGCTGCGCGGGCGCAAGGAAGCTGAGTGCTGCGAGAAAGACCCGACCTGGAAACAGCTGCTGCCGTACGCGGTCGCGATGGATGAATCGGGCCACGTCTACTGCTACACGCGCGGCGCGGGTGGCGCGGAAGGCCGTCTGCACGGCAACATCAGCGTCGGGCTGGGTGGCCACGTCGATGTGGCGCCCGGCCCGGGCGAGAGCCTGGAGGCGGTGCTGGTGGCTGAGTGCAACCGCGAGCTCGCGGAAGAAGCCGGCCTGCCGGCCGCGCCCATCCGGTTCGAGGGACTCATCTGCGATCCGACGAATGACGTCGGGCAAGTTCACATCGGCCTGTTGGCCATTCGACAAATCACCGCCGCCGAGAAGGCAGGCATGCTGGAGGAGGCCGGCATCGTGGAGAAGGGCCAGTTCGTGACGTTGGAGTACCTGCTGCGGGAAGAGAACTTCTCCCGCCTGGAGAACTGGTCTAAGACGGTGGTCGAGTTCCTGGCGCGCGATCGCGCCCAGGGCTGGCTCGTCGGCGCGGACTGAGTCGCTTGGCCCGGCCGCCCGGTCGCTGAGTGGCTGGGTAGCTGGACGGCGCACCATGAGAGGCTGAGTCGAAGGGCTCGGCCTCTCGGCCTTTCAGGGTCTGGAATGGCGGGCTGGAACAAGGGAGTGGTGGTGCGAGCGCATGGGGAGCACGATTTCGACCGCAGGGTTGTCTCCGTCAGCGCGCCCCGAGGTGCCTGTCTGGTTGGCATTCCACTGCGCAGATGATATGTTTTGCGTGTACCGGCGAGCATTTCCCGTTTGACTCTTGCCGGAGTTGTCAGGACAACATCATGACCACGACCTCGCCGGCACCCGCTTACACCGTCTGCGACCCCAAGGGCTTCTACAAGCCGTTCCGCTACCCCTGGGCGTTTGAAGCCTACGAGATGCAGAACAAGATGCACTGGCCGCCCCACGAGGTGCCGCTGCACGACGATGTGCGCGACTGGAACAAGAAGCTGTCGGCTGCCGAACGCAACCTGCTGACCCACCTGTTCCGCTTCTTCACCCAGGGTGACGTCGAC
>CAKZXL010000091.1 GCA_937883885.1 uncultured Aquincola sp.
AGCGGGGCGATGCGGCGCCTGAAGCAGCCGGCATCGTGCTCAAGCTGGCTTACCGCCCGCCCTACGACGTGGCAGGCATGCTGGCCTTCTTCGCGCAGCGCGCGGTGCCGGGTGTGGAGGCGGTGGACGTGCCAGCGCTGACGCTGCGGCGCACGCTGGCGCTGCCGCACGGCGGCAGCCGGCTGCAGGGCTGGATCAGCCTGCGCTACCGCCCTGAGCGGCACGAGGTGCAGCTGAGCCTGGCGCCCACGCTGGTACCGGCCATCGGCACTTTGCTGCAGCGGGTGCGGCAGGCGCTGGACCTGGACGCCGACCCGGCGCAGATCGACCCGGTGCTGGCCGCGCTGGCGCTGCCGCCGGTGCCCGGCATCCGGCTGGCGGGCAGCTTCGACGGCTTCGAGACCGCGATGCGCGTGGTGCTGGGCCAGCAGGTCACCGTGGCCGCCGCGCGCACGCTGGCGCGCCGCGTGACCGAGCGCTATGGCGAGCCGATCGCCACGCCGTTTGAAAGCCTTACCCGCCTGGCGCCCAGCGCGCAGGCCATCGCCGAGGCCGACCCCGCCGAACTGGGCCAGCTGGGCATCGTGCGCCAGCGGGTGCGGGCGCTGCAGGCGCTGGCCGCCGAAGTGCATGCCGGCCGCATCACGCTGCACCGCGGCGCGCCGCTGGCTGCCACGCTGGACGCGCTGCGTGCCCTGCCCGGCATCGGCGACTGGACCGCGCAGCTGGTGGCGCTGCGTGTGCTGGCCTGGCCCGACGCCTTTCCGGCCACCGACATCGGCTTGCTCAATGCGCTGGGCACCCGCGATGCCAAGGCCGTGCTGGCGCAGGCCGAAGCCTGGCGACCCTGGCGCGGCTATGCCGTGATGCGCCTCTGGCAAGAACCGCCCACCCCCAGAGCGGCTATAGCGCCCGCTGGAGAACCCCAATGACCCACGCTCGACTTCCTCGCCTGACCGCGCAATCGCGGCTGGCCACGCCCCTGGGCCCGCTCACCGTGGCCGCCACCGACCAGGGCCTGGCCGGCCTGTGGTTCGACGACCAGGCCCACCACCCCGGCCTGCTGGACGTGCCCGTGGACGACGGCCAGCGCTTCATCGCGCAGGCCCGGCAGGAGCTGGAGGCTTACTGGTCGGCCGCCGCCCATGCGCCCTTCAGCGTGCCGCTGGACCTGCTGGGCACGCCCTTCCAGCGCGCGGTGTGGAAGGCGCTGCTCCAGATCGCGCCGGGCCGCACCGCCACCTATGCCGAGATCGCGGCGCAGGCCGGCGCGCCCGCCGCGGTGCGGGCCGCGGGTGCGGCCATCGGCCGCAACCCGGTGAGCGTGATCGTGCCCTGCCACCGCGTGATCGGCCGCAGCGGCGGCCTCACCGGTTATGCCGGCGGCCTGCCGCGCAAGCGCGCGCTGCTGCAGCTGGAAGGCGTGGCGGTGCCCGCATGAAGGCACGTGACGGTATCGACCTGGTGATGCTGGCCGCGCTGTGGGGCGCGGCCTTCTTGTTCATGCGCATGGGCGCGGCGGCCTTCGGGCCGGTGGCGCTGGCGGCAGTGCGCGTCACCGGTGCCGCGTGCTTTCTGCTGCCGCTGCTGCTGTGGCGGCGCGAGTGGCCGGCGCTGCGTGCGCACTGGAAGCCGCTGATGGTGGTGGGCGTGATGAACAGCGCCCTGCCCTTTCTGCTGTTCAGCTACGCGGCGCTGGCCATCAATGCCGGCTTGTCGTCCATCTTCAATGCCACCACGCCGCTGTGGGGCGCGGTGATCGCCTGGCTGTGGTTGAAGGACCGGCTGTCTGCCTCACGCGTGCTGGGGTTGGTCATCGGCTTTGCCGGCGTGGCCTGGCTGGCCTGGGACAAGGCCAGCTTCAAGCCCGGCGACCACGGCGTGAGCGCGGCCTCGGCCATCGGCGCCTGCATGCTGGCGGCGTTTTTCTACGGGCTGTCGGCCAGCTTCACCAAGCGCTGGCTCACCGGCGTGCCGCCGATGGCGGTGGCGGCGGGCAGCCAGTTCAGCGCCACGCTGGTGCTGGCATTGCCGGCCTACTGGTTCTGGCCCGCGCAAACGCCCAGCGCGCCGCACTGGGCCGCGGCGCTGATGCTGGCGGTGCTGTGCACCGGCGTGGCCTATGTGCTGTTCTTCCGCCTCATCGCCAACGTGGGGCCGGCCAACGCCATCACCGTGACCTTCCTGATCCCGGCCTTCGCGGTGCTGTGGGGCGCGCTGTTCCTGGGCGAGCCGATCACCGGCGCCATGGTGGTGGGCTGCGCGGTGATCTTGCTGGGCACCAGCCTGGCCACCGGCGTGCTCAAGCTGCCGGCGGCCCTGGTGCGCAGCAAGGCTTAGTCGGGCCGGATCCCCGCCTTCTGGATCACCCCGGCCCAGCGCGTCACCTCACCCTCGAGGAAGGTCTTGAAGGCCTCGGGCCCGCGCGCATCCACGCGAAAGCCCTGCTGCACCGCGCGCTGCTCCATGTCGGGCTGCTTGACGATGGCCACCACCTCGTTGCCCAGCTTCTGCACCAGCGCATCGGGCACGCCGGCCGGCACCATCACCGCGGTCCAGTTTTCCACCAGCAGGCCGGGCAGGCCGGCTTCGGCAGTGGTGGGCACGTCGGGCACCGCGGGGTGGCGGGCTTCAGTGGTCACGGCCAATGCCCGCAGCTTGCCCGCCTTCACATGCGCGATGGACTCTGGGAAGTTGGAGAAGATCACGTCGAGCTGGCCGCCGATCAGGTCGGTCATCGACGGCGCGCCGCCCTTGTAGGGCACGTGCTGGATGCTGGTCTTGTTGAGGTCGTTGAAGAGCGCCAGCGTCAGGTGCGGCGGCGTGCCGTTGCCGCTGGAGCCGGCGTTCAGCGCCCGCTGCCTGGCCTGCGCCGCCAGGTCCTTCAAGTCCTTGATCGGGCTGTTGGCCGGCACCACCACCAGCATCGGGCTGCCGGCCAGCAGGGCCACCGGCTTCAGGTCCTTGCGGAAGTCGAACGCCGCCTTCGGAAACAGCGTGACGTTGGCCGCATGGGTCAGCGTGATGGCCAGCAAGGTGTTGCCATCGGCCGGCGCCTTGGCCACCGCATCGGCGCCGATCTGCCCGCCGCCACCGGGCTTGTTGTCGATCACCACGCTGACCTTCCAGCGTTCGCCCAGCTGCTGGCCCACGCTGCGGGCCATCATGTCGGTGAGCCCGCCGGGCGGGAAAGGAACCACGTAGCGCAGCGTGGCGCCGGGTTTGGGATAGTCGGCTGCGCCCGGCTGGGCGTGGACCGCCGCCGGCAAGGTGGCCGCGCTGGCCGCCGCGGCCAGCAGCCGCATCAGGTGTCGTCGTTGCATGCCTTTGTCTCCGTTGTTGATGTATGAAGGCGCGACGGTGAATGCGGCCCGTCAGCCGCTGCTCGGTGACCACTGCGCAAGCAGCGCGTCCGGCACCTCCAGTCCTTGCGCTTCGGCCTGGCGCCGAAGCTGCTCACGCCGTGCGCCCGGCAGGCGCACGCCCTCGTCGCGCAGCATCTCGGCCACCAGCACCTCGATGCGGTCGAGGTAGTGGTCGGCACCCGCCAGCGCGCCAGGATCGATGACGATGAAGGCCTGGCCGATGCGCGGCCGGTTGCCTTCGTCGACGAAAAAGCTCGAAGCCTCGAAGCCGAACTGCGCGCCGATGAGCGCGGTGACCAGCAGCTCCACCACCAGGGCCAGCATCGCGCCCTTGGGGCTGGTGGCGGCGCCCATGGGCAGCATGGAGCCTTCCAGCGCGGCCTTGGCATCGGTGGTGGGCCTGCCCTGTGCATCCAGCGCCCAGCCTTCGGGGATGGGCCGGCCGGCCTGGGCCGCCACCATCACCTTGCCGCGGGCCACTTCGCTCAGGCTGAGGTCGATGAGCAGCGGATCGGCCCCGCGCCGCGGGAACACCGCTGCCACCGGGTTGGTGCCGAAAATGGGATGGCGCCCGCCCGCGGCCGGCATGGCCGCTGGCGAGTTGGCAAAGCCCAGCGCCACCAGGCCCGCCGCGGCGGCCGGGCGCAGGTGGTCGACCACCACGCCGCAGTGGTGGCTGTTGGCCACGCCGGCGATGGCGATGCCTTGTTCACGCGCCCGCTGCACCGCCTGCTGCACCGCCAGTTCGCAGGCCGCGAAGGCCAGGCCTTCATCGGCATCCACCACCAGCGCGGCGGGCTTGGGGCTGTGCACTTTCGGCTGCGCGCGGCCGTTGACGCGGCCATTGCGCAGGTGCTTGGTGTACTGGCCCACACGGCTCAGGCCGTGCGAGCCCAGGCCCTGCGCCTCGGCCAGCACCAGTGCGCGGGCGGTGGCCTCGGCCATGGTGTCGTCGGCCCCGGCCTGGCGCAGCGCCGCGGCCACGGCCTCACGCGCCTGGGGCAAGCTCAGGCGGGCCATCAGCGGGCCTCCGCCAGGGCTTGCAGCACCTTGTCGGCGATCAGGCTGCTCACCCGTTCGTTCGACTCGGTGGTCACGCCCGCAATGTGCGGCGTCAACACCAGGTTCGGGCAGCCCTCGAAGTGCGGCGCCTGCTTCAGCGGCTCGGCATCGAACACGTCCAGCGCCGCGCCGCCCAGCCGGCCCTGGCGCAGGGCCTCGGCCACCGCCACTTCATCGACGATGCCGCCGCGGGCGGTGTTCACCAGCACCGCGCCAGCCTTCATGGCGCCGATGCGCTGCGCATTCAGCAACCCACGCGTGCCCTCGACCAGCGGCACATGCAGGCTCACCACATCGGCCTGGCTGATCAGCGTGTCCAGCGCCACGCACTGCACGCCCGCCGCCGCATAAGCCGGATGGTCCGCGGCCATCATCGCGTCGAAGGCCATCACCTGCATGCCCAGGCCGCGCGCCAGCCGTGCGGTGAGCTGGCCGATGGCCCCGAAGCCGATCAAGCCCAGCGTCTTGCCGCCCAGCTCACGACCGTTGGACAGCGCATTGCGCGGCCAGCGGCCGGTCGCCACCTCGGCGGTGGACTGGTAGGCGCCACGCAGCAGCAGCATCGCGGTGCCGATCACGTACTCGGCCACGCTGGCCGCGTTGGCGCCGGTGGCCGGGATCACCTGCATGCTGCGGGCCTCGCAACCCGCCACGTCGATGTTGTCCAGGCCCACACCCAGCCGGCCCACCACGCGGCAGCGCTGCAGCGCGGCCAGCAGTTCGCCACGCACCTGGGTGCGGTTGCGCACGATCAGCACGTCGGCGCCCGCCGCCTCGGCATGCAGGCGCACCGGGTCGTCCACCAGCTGCGGGTCGTACAGCACGTCGTGCGCCGCCCGCAGCCGGTCCACGGCCGGCGTGTCCATGAACTCGGTGATGACCACTCTTGCCATCACGCGCTCTCGTACAGGCGGGTCATCACGAACTCGCGGTGGCCCAGCGCCTCGGCGGCGGTCAGGCGGCCGTTGGCGGTGCGCAGCATGCAGTCCAGCAGCTGGTCGCCGGCCTGGTCAAGGTTGATGTCACGCTGCAGCAGGCCCGAGGTGTCGACGTCGATGTGCTCGCTCATCAGCCGCACGGTACGCGGATTGGCGCAGATCTTGATGACCGGCAGGATGGGGTTGCCGATGACGTTGCCCTGCCCGGTGGGGAAGAAGTGCACCGCATAGCCCGAGGCGGCGCACAGCGTCACCATCTCGGCCGCGGCGCTGGACGAATCCATGAACCACAGGCCGGGGCCGGTGGGCACTTCGGCCTTGTCCAGCACGCCGTCCACCAGGCACTTCTTGCCGATCTTCTGGATGTTGCCCAGCGCCTTTTCTTCGATGGTGGTCAGGCCGCCGGCGATGTTGCCCTTGGTGGGCTGGCTGTCCGACAGGTCGCTGGTCTTGTGGCGGTTGATCATGTCCTGGTAGCGGTTGAACATGAACATGAAGCGCTCTTTCACCTCGGGCGTGCGGCAGCGCTCGGCCACGATGCGCTCGCCGCCGGTCAGCTCCGAGGTCTCGCCGAAGACCAGCGTGTTGCCGGTCTCGTAGAGCTTGTCGAAGGCGTTGCCCACGGTGGGGTTGGCACCGCAGCCGCTGGTGGTGTCGCTCTCGCCGCACTTGGTGCTGACCCACAGTTCATGGATGGGGCACACCTCGCGCTGCTTTTCGCTGGCCCACTGCACGAACTCGCGCGCGGCCTTGCTGGCGCGCAGGATGGTGTCGTGGTCGCCATGGCCTTCGATGCCGAAGCCCACCACCGGCTTGCCCGTGGTGGCAATGCCGTCCACCACCTTCTTGGTCCAGCCGTCTTCGATGCCGATGACCACCACCGCGGCCACGTTGGGATTGCAGCCGGCGCCGATCAGCGTGCGGAAGTGCAGGTCAAGGTCGGCGCCGAACTGCAGCCGGCCATAGGGGTGCGGAATGGCCAGCGCGCCCTTGATGTTGTGGGCCACGGCCTCGGCCGCGGCATTCGACAGATCGTCCAGCGGCAGGATGACGACGTGGTTGCGCACGCCCACGCGGCCGTTCTCGCGGCGGTAGCCCAGGAAGGTGGTGTCCTTGGAAATGATGCTCATGGTGGTGTCCAGATGGGGTTGTCTAGTCAAGCTGTGCGGCGCAGCGGCTCACCACCGCTTGGTCTTGATGTTCTGCACATGCGCGTGCTCGCCGGCCTTGATCGGCGCCACCACCTTGCCCATGTCGATGCCGTACTTCCACACCGTGTCGCCGGGCGCCATGTCACGCAGCGCCACCTTGTGGCCGATGGGAATGTCCTGCTTGGCATCGACGCTGATCGTTTTGTCCTCGTCCATGATCCAGCCGGTGAGCTGCATGCCGGCCTTCACGCCCTCGACGACCACGACGGCCACGGTGTCCTTGGCGTCGTGCAGTACGAAGTGAATCATGTGCTTGTCTCCTGTGCTGTCGGGTTGCAACGGGTCGCAGTGTTGAAGCGCGGGTGATCGACTGTCAAACAGGTCATTTAGATGACTTGGATGAAGCCGCGAACCACCGCCACAATCGCGTAATGCCGCTTGCCGCCGATACCGCCCCGCCTTCGTTCCGACCCATTGCGCCCGATGCTGCCGGCGCCCCGCTGTACCGCGTGGTCAAGCGATCGCTGCTGCAGGCCATCGAGGCCGGCCGCTACCCCGCCGGTGGCGCTTTGCCCAGCGAGGCCGAGCTGTCGGCCGCGCTGGGCGTGTCCATCGGCACGCTGCGCCATGCGGTCGACGAGCTGGTGGCCGAGCACATCCTGGTGCGCCGCCAGGGCCGCGGCACCTACGTGGCGATGCACAACACCGACCGCTTCCTGTTCCAGTTCTTCCATGTGGAACGCAGCGACGGCCTGCGCGAAGCCCCCAAGGTGGAGCTGGTGGCCTTCGAGCGTGTGCGGGCCGAACCCGAGGTGGCCGCGGTGCTGGGCATCAAGGCGGGCGATCCGGCCATCCAGGTGGACAACCGGCTGCTGCTGCAGGGCCGCGCCGTCATCCACGACCGGCTCACGCTGCCGGCGCCGCTGTTCAAGGGCCTGACCGAAAAGCGCTTCAAAGAAAGGCCCAGCACCATCTACCACCTGTACCAGACCGAGTTCGGCATCACCGTCACCCGCGCGCAGGAACGGGCCCGCGCGGTGGCGGCCGACCGCAATGCCGCGCGCATCCTGGGCGTGCCGCAGGGCATGCCGGTGATGCAGGTGCTGCGCACCGCCCTCACCTTCGGCGACAAGCCGGTGGAGCACCGGCTGTCCACCATCAACACCACGCAGCACGACTACGTGCACCTGCTGTCGAGGCCGGCATGACGGTGCGCCACCGCATGGCCGATGGCGCCGCCTGGGCGCTCAAGTCACCGTGGCTGGGCCTGCTGCCGGGCAGCGCGCTCACGGCCGTGGTGGCGCTGGCCGCCACCTTCGTGGCCACGCTGCAGGGCGGGCCGCAGTTGCTGTACGCCCTCTTCTTCGGTGTCGCCTTCCACTACCTCAGCCAGGACGCGAAGACCAAGCCGGGCATCGAGTTCTGTTCACGCACGCTGCTGCGCTTCGGCGTCGGGCTGCTGGGCGCGCGCATCACGGCCACGCAGATCATCGGGCTGGGCTGGTTCACCGCCGGCGTGGTGGTGGCCGGTGTGCTCAGCACGCTGGCCATGGGCCTGCTGCTGGCGCGCTGGATGGGCATGAACCGGGCGCAAGGCATCCTCTCGGGCGGCTCGGTGGCCATCTGCGGCGCGTCGGCGGCGCTCGCCATCTCGGCCGTGCTGCCGCGCGACAAGGACTCGGACCG
>CAKZXL010000092.1 GCA_937883885.1 uncultured Aquincola sp.
TCGTACTCGAAGCCGGTGAAGCTGTGGGGCAGCGTGGCGCGCAGCTCTTCAAAGCGGGCCTTGTAGGCCGCGGCTTCCTGCGGGCCGTAGCTGGGGTTCTTCATCGGCAGCACGTACTGCGGCGTGCGGATGAACACCTTCAGCTGCTTGACCTGGTCGGCAATGGTCTGGATGACCTGGATGCCGGTGGCGCCGATGCCCACCACGCCCACACGCTGCTCACGCAGGTCCAGCGGCTGGTGCGGCCAGCGCCCGGTGTGGAAGATGCGGCCGGCAAAGCTCTCCTGCCCCTCGAACACCTTTTCCATCGGGGCCGACAACATGCCGGCGCAGGTGATCAGGTACTGGGTGTCGATCTGCTCGCCGGTGTCGGTGCTCACCCGCCAGCGGCCGCGACTGTCGTCCCACTCGGCGCGGGTGATGCGGGTGTTGAACTGGATGTCGGGCCGCAGCGCCAGCCGGTCGGTCACGTAGTGCATCCAGCGCTCGATCTCGGGCTGGCCGGGAAACTTCGAACTCCAGGTCCAGTCGGTGTACAGGCTTTTGTCAAACAGGTACTGGTAGATGTAGGCCTCTGAGTCGAACTTGGCGCCGGGGTAGCGGTTCCAGTACCAGGTGCCGCCCACGTCGCTGGCGGCGTCGTACACGCGCACCTTCAGGTCGAGCTGCCGCAGTTGGTGCAGCTGGTACAGGCCGGCCACGCCGGCGCCGATGATCAGCGCGTCGAGCGTGCGGGTGGGGCTGGCGGTGGATGGAAGGGTTTCCGTCATCGTCCTCTCCGTGCGGTGGGTGGGCCGCGCTGAACGCCGTCGTCCAGGCGGGAGCCGCAGGTTAGGAAGGGCCGGCCGCGCCGGCTTGAACAAACGCCACGCGCGCTTTGAACATTCGGCGTAGCCCGGGCAAACCCCGGGTGGGTCGTTCAGCGCATCAATGCCCGCGCCGCAGTTCGCCGGGCGTGCAGCCCAGCCGGGCCTTGAAGGTGCGCGTCATGTGCGCCTGGTCGGCAAAGCCGGTGGCCGCGGCCACGGCCTTGAGCGGCAGGTCGCCGCGGTGCAGCAGCTGGCGCGCACGCTCCACCCTGCGGTCGATCACGTAGCGGTGGGCCGTGGTGCCCCAACTGCTGCGCAGCAGGCGGCTGAGCGCACACACGCCCACGCCGGCCACGCGGGCCAGTTGCTCCAGCGAGATGGCATCGCACAAATGCGCGTCCACATACTCCTGCAGCCGACGCGCCTGCACCGGGTGCAGCCGCTCATCGCGCGGCGCCTGCTTGAACCGAAAGGCCGCATAGTGCCGCAGCAGGTGAATGCCCAGCTGGGTAGACAACGCCTCGGCATACAGCGAGCAGCCCACGCTGGCGGTGGTGGCCTCTTGGCGCAGCAGGTGCGTCATCTGCGTGACGATGGGGTCGGCGCCGCTGAGCACGTCGTGCAGGCGCACTTCGTCCACCGGCCGGCCTTCCATCTCGCTGGCCAGGCGGCACAGCAGATCATTGGTCAGGTACACATGCGACACCGTGATGCCCTGCGTCCAATGCCAGTGCGAATCGGCCGATTCGGTGAGCAGCGAGAACAGCCCCGCCGCGCAGCTGGTGCGTGTCCACCGGCCATCGAACTGCCGCTGCATGGGCGTGAAGCCGTCTTCGTACTGCACGATCAAGAAGCAGTCCAGCGGCGGAATTTCCACATCTTGCCCGCGGTAGCGGTAGGTGCGCTGGCTGACGCCCTGCCAGTGCAGGTCGTCGCTGGCACACAAGATGTCGCCCGGCACCCACACCGGCAAGTCGGCATAGCCGATGCGCTCCGGCCGCCGCGCCGGCGGCGCAGGAATCGAGGGAAGTGCTCGCACGGCGGGCTCCCAGGAAGTCAGGGAGGGATTGCAGCGAGTGGGGTGGGGGGAGTCAA
>CAKZXL010000093.1 GCA_937883885.1 uncultured Aquincola sp.
ACAGCACCAGCTTGTTGAAGGGAACGAAGGAGCGAGGGGACGCCTCGATGATGGCGTCGACCTCGGCTTTGGAGAATTTCATGAGGGACTCCTGATCGGTTGCATGGCAGGCCGGCGGCCCACCATGCAGTCAGGATCCCATTGAGCCCGTGCACTTCAAGGGTGGCGAGGAGCGCTCGCCGGTGGTCCGGTCAGGACGCCGGACCGCGCGTCGGCTCGCCTACGACTGCTCGCCCGACTTCAGGGCTGCCAAGCGCTCCACCACCTGGCGCTTGCCGACCCCGCGAAGGCAGCGATGGCCGCGAGGTTCCTGCCCCTGGGGCGCGCCTTGCCCTGTTCCCAGGCGTACACGCTTTGTCCCGATGCGCCGACCAGAAGCCCGAAATCCGCAGCCGACAGGCCCAGGCGCTTGCGATTGCTGGCCATGCCGGAGGCTCGGAACCGGAATCTGTCGGCGCCGTCCACTTCCTCGACCGCAGGTGACGATGGCGGCCGAGCGGGGGCGGCGCGCGCGGACTGCCGCACGGACCGCTCCAGTTCGCTGACCCTGCGCTTCAACGCGGCGCTTTCCGCGCGCGAAGCTGCGAGCGCCTTCCTGATCGAATCGACCTCGCTGCGCAGTTCCTTGCGAGCCAGACGAACGATCTCGGCCTTCAGGACGGATGCAATGTTGGGCATGGATCGATTTTGCCAAGCCGACGGAACAGCCCGTTGCAGATAGCGCACCGCTTGCAGGATTTCAGTCCGCTCGCCCTTTCCCATGAGCAATGCCCCTCGCCATCGCCGGAAACAGCAGGGATAGAACGGCATCGAATCGGGCCGGCCGCAGATACTCGTGTGTCCCTGCCTCGATCTGCCGAACGACCTCCGCCCGCCACTCGCGGAAACGTCGAACCTGCTCGGGCCTGAAGTGCCGCTCGACATCGAAGGACTTGGCGGCGATGAGGTAGAGCGACAGCCACTGCGTGCTGTTGTCGCTGCGGGTGTTCATGATCGCGTTCACCACCTGGATCGCGCTGGACACGGCGTAGCCGACCCCTGTGTTCAGCTGGATCGACAGGATGCGAGGCACGATCGTGCGGGCGAACACGTGCTCGGCACCGCCTTCGAACCCGTGAGCTTCCAGGGCCTCTGCGGCCAGGGCGACCTCCGCCCATTCCTCGCTGTCCTCGTCCAGGTGTTCGAGGTATCGCGGACCTTCCGTCTTTCGAAGCCGCTCGATCCTGATGTTGGCGTCGCAGAACGCCCTGAGTGCCAGCAGGTACCGCTGCGCCCACTGTGATGAGGGCTTTTCGAGCAGCCGCTCACGACGGTGTGCCCGAAGTAGGCCTGGTAGGCCAGTACCTCGGCATGTTCACGGAGCTTGTAGCGCAGCATGGCACGGCGGGTTCTCAGCGCAGGGTGGTGCAGCCACTGCTTCCCCTCCGTTCCATCCACGACCAGCTTGCGCAGACCGTCCAGCGTCAGGCGTCCGCCCATCGAACCGAGATCGATCTCGAGCGTCGGCAGATCGAGCTGCCGGACCTTCCGCAGCTTCTCCTCATCCACCTTGTGCGTGACCGCCACTTCGATCAGCACCGCCTCCGACCAGTGCGCCGGGAACTCATCGTGCTGCTCGTCCTCTTCCTCGTCATCGCCCCGTTGAACCCGGGTGGCGATGCCGCCGACGATGCGCGGCCGAGGCTCCGCCAGACGCCCGACAACATCCGGCACGATGCGGCCGAGGCGCCTCTCCAGTTCCACGGCCTCGAACCTCAGTTCGGCGGGCGCGCTCCACCACAGGATCTCGACGCGATGGTCATCCCAGCCGTCGCCGTACCCATCAGGTGCGTCACGCTGCACGGCGACATGCAGGCCAGGTGCTCGGATGCGCCTCGCGTCTTCGAGGATCGACTTGACGGTTCGGTGCAGCAAGGTCTCGCGACGCATCGTCGCGGTCGCATCCGGGTCCATGCCCGGCGGCAGTTGCGCCTGGAACAGCGCCTCGTCCTCGTCGGTCCAGGCGTCAAGCGACTGGCGCGCCTCGTCCGCGGCCCGGGCCCGCGCCTGCGACGTCAACTCGCGATCACGCCAGTGGGAGCACCAACTCGCAGGAGGCAGCAGCCGAAGTCGCGCTCGCAGCTCGTCCACGTCCATCTCCGCCAGTGCCGGGTCCGACAGATTGATCGTGATGACCGCGCGGCCTGCCTCGCCTTCGACGCGCTCGCCGGTCAGGTCCACCAGGATGGTCCTGCCATCGTCCAGCGTCAGCTCCGCCGCGGCCGGATCGACCATCCGAACATCACTGATCCGGACACGCTGCGCAGGCTCCTCCACCCATCCCTCGTAACCCTCACCGCTGAAACCCTTCAAGACGGCGGTCACCCGCCGTCGCGGCAGGTCGATGTAGCCCAGCGACGCCAGGTGGTGCGAGGCAGCAAGACGCGCTGCGACGACGACGCACGCAGTTCGCGGCGTGCCGGCCACGTGGCGGAAATGCGCCGTCGGTCGAACGCGCTGCGGCTCACCCGCCAGGACCGTCCACAACTTGCTGCCACAGCCGGGACATACAGCACTCGCGGCTGCCGAGACGATGTCCGGGTTATGGATGTACCGGGGAGCACCCGTCGCCGCGTCGCTGGCCCACTTGAGCGGCACGTGTCCCGGGATCGCCGGGATCTGGCGATCTGAGTTCCCGGCCCGGACGGTCCACTCTGCCTTCGCCACCGCGCGCCTCAGCGAAGATGGATGTCGCCGGTCACCTGCGAATCGGCGACCACGACGGGGATCGGCCCGACACAGCCCGCGTGCAGCAGGCGTTCCCACTCGGCCAGGGTCAGATCGAGCTCGCGTCCCCCCAGGCGCACGCGGAACACCAGCGATCGCCGCTCGACGTGGTGAACGCCGGCAGGAATGCGCAGCGGCACCCCTGCCGCACTGGTGGCTTCGCAGTCATGGAAGGCATAGCGCTCGACGAGCATGGACAGGGCGGAACCGGTTTGCAGGAGATGTTGATCCGCCCACTATACGAACCGTCAGCCGGCCCGCACGCCCTGCAACCGGGCAGCGCCGCGTTCCGGGCCAGCGACGTGGAGGACTCGGAATGGATTGCCCGCCCAAGCGTCGGCCGAGCCGGTCGCTTGGACGGGCATTGCCACGATGAGACCTCGGATCTGTTGCCGTCCGAGGGACCCCGTCCCATAATGACCCGGCTTCCTGCGGACATCGCGTCTGCTCAGCCTTCATCGGTGGCTCCGGTCGCCCTGAAGTCCAGCCAAGCTGGCGTCGCAGTCGTTACCTGCCTCGTGTCCTGTCCGGCACCACCGCGTGCCGGACCGACTCCGATCCATCGGGATCCGAAACCAGGAGCCGGCCATGACCCTGTGTCGTGGCCCCTCCTCGCATGCGCCGACCACGACCTCTGCGTCGTGACGCGCCCTGCGCTCACCAGCCCGGCCTGATCTCGATCAGTAGCCTGGCCTGACGCACGCATCTGCCCTGGCCCCGTCCTCTCGGACGCGGACCTCTGCAGCTCGCACACGCACCTGTGCGCGACGAAGCGCCTTGCCTTCCCGGCAGGGCATCCCAGATGGGGAACCCCAGTTCCCCGCCAGGGATGGGCGTTCCCCTTCACCCCTGAAGGAGAACCCCATGAGTCCTGTTCCCTGGAACCGCACCAACGCGCCGGTGTGTGCACTGCTGGGTGGTACCGGGCTTGCCCGTGTGCCCGCCCGGCGGCCTGTCACCCTTCCGGCGCTGCTCCGGCCCCGGCCCTGCACGCCCCATGCATCCATGCGCATGGTGTGCGAGGCCGCGGACCCTCTGGCGTCCGAGCGCTGCGCGACGGTGTGCTGACCATGACGGTCGACACCTACCGCAGACGCATCGCCTCGACGGCCATCGTGCTGGCCCGGGAGGATCCCCTCCTGGTCAAGGAAGTCATCGCCCGGCTCCGCGCCTCGGGCGAGATCGCGGCCGACGACCTGGTCTACCTGGACCGGATCGCCGACCGCTGGATCGGCATTGCCGAGGGCCTGCGCCGAGGCGCCGCTCGCGTGCTCACGACCTGAGGGTCGCGGGCATCGAGTCGTCGGTCGCGGCGCCGCCGGCGGGTCCAACTCGTGCCGATCGAGTCCTCGGGTCTCGGGGATGGTGAACCGACCGCCAGCGATGGCATCGGGACGCCATCACCCGACACCCCGTTTCCCTCGGCTTTCAGCCGTCCTCGCCATCCACCCTCCGGGAGTCACCGTCTCCCGTCGGGGCCGGGGTTCCCTCGCCTTCTTGGAGAACCCCATGAGTCAGACTTTCCCAGACAGATCCTTCCAGAGCCCGTCACCGCGGCGCAGCACCATCGACATCGAGGAACAGCGCGCCTGGGTCGGCTTCTACAGACGCGTCGGCCGTGACGTCGCCCTCGCCGCCGAGGTGATGACGCAGCTCGACGGCGACGCGGAGATGAAGCGGCGCCACCTGGCGCTGTACCTGTCCTGCAAGCAGTCGCTGCGCGTCCACAAGGCGCGCCAGGCCCGCGACAAGCGCATCGGGCAGTGGCTGCGCCTGCTGGTCCAGTGGACGCTGCAGCGACCCGCAGTCTTCGTCGGCGGCGTCACGCAGAAGGCGTACCACCGCACTGCGGACGTCCTCGATGAGGCCATTGCCGCCACACCGCCAGCCTCGCCAGCGATATCGAAGCGGGGCGCGCGCCCAGCCTCGGGCCGTGACGCCGATGGCAAGACCGAACCGGCCGCCGCACAGGTTCGTCAGCTGCTGGGCGATGCCGAGTTCGCCGACGCGCACGCCCGCTTCCTGCACCAGGCCGGCATGTCCCCGGCGTCGCCGGTCAGTGGCGCCAAAGGCGACTCCGAGCATGCCCCGGAAGCGCGCGTCGAGAGTCCCGCACCCGCCGTCCAGGTCAGCCGGCGCTGATCCGAAGACCAAACCCCGGTGCAGCCCCATCGGCTGAACCGGGTTCGGTCTCTGAGGTGCCTCGGCCATGGACTGACTTCCAGCGGCCTGGCGCGACCGGCACCCCATCCAACCGCCCGCGGGCCCGCCCGCCAGGGCCGGTGTCCGCCCTCCCAACTTCGAAAGTTCCCCATGCGAGACATCACCCTGAATCCCGAGCAACGCCTGTATGTCATCGCCACCGAAGGTGGCGTGACCTGCTTCGGCTTCGACAACGCCCGCGACCATGCCTGGCAGATCGCGCAGCGCCTCGATCGTCCCGACCTGATGCCCACCGCCGACGACGCGGCCAGCCTCACCGGCTTCGAGAAGTACCTCGCTGCGGTGCGTGCCTGGGGCGAGTCCGCCCAGGGCCTCGGCACCTACTTCGACCCCGGCACGGACCCTTGCCTTGCGAGGGTGCTGGAGACCTGCCGCCGGGACGGCCGCAAGGTGCGGCTGGTGCTGGGCGACACCGGCACCGGCGCGAGCTGGCTCGACGAGTTCGACGTGGTCGGCACGGTCGGCCGCTCGACCGGCCTGCTGAAGGTGCCCCTGCTCGTCGAGCCGGGCGAGGCGGCCGGCACGGCCATCCTCTGTGCGCATGTGCTGGCACTGATGGACTGGGACACCGGCCTGCCCCTGTACCGCCACCCGCGCTGGCAGCCGCCGGAACTGCGCATCCGCGCCAGTGATGACGATGACCGCCCCTGGGCCGTGGTGCTGCACGAGCAGCCCGTGGCGAACTTCGACGACATCGGCAAGGCCGGCGCGTACCTCGCGTTCATGCGGGGGGCGAGCGTCGAGCCGCGCGTGTTCCGCTGAACCATCCGGTCGAACGTTCGAGGCCCTTCAGACGGCCCGATCCAGATCCACGCTAGGCCGTCACCCAGCACGCCCCCGGTCCAGCACCGGGGGCGTTCCTGTTTCCGCAACTGCGAACAGGGCGACGGGCGCTCAGCGTCCGGTCAGGGACTGCACCTCACGCTCGATCAGCCAGTGCAGGAAGCGGGTGTCATCGGAGTGGCCCCAGTAGTGGGCCTTGCATCGGCGGACGTAGGCCTGCAGGTCCGCGACGCTCCGGATGGACCCCGGCTCGATGGCGGTGATGCGGGCCAGCCGCGCCCGTTCGGGGCGAGTCAGTCGAAGCTGGTTTCCGGATCGCAGCATGTCGGGTCGGCCTTGTCGGGAAGACGCGCATCTTCGCGTGCCTGCGCAGGTCTGTGCACATCCGCTGCTGCCCGCGGCGAAGAAATTTCTGCAGTGACAGCCGAGTGCCTTTGCGGTGTCACTTTTGCGGTCTGCCAGCCAAGACATCCGGGCAGGCCGTGGCCCAGCCACAACGGCGCGGCCACGCGCAGTGCGGTCATGCGAACCGTGCCACCTCCCCGCGCACCGATGCCCGACCAAGGCACGGACCCTGGCGCCCTTTGCGCGGGCAAGCGCGGCAAAGGCGCGGTTGATGGCACCACCCCGGTTGATTCCCCGGCGCCGATGGCGCAGACTTGACGGGCTCACACCCACTCCCGACAGGAGTGTTTCCGATGCCGACCGAACCGGAGGCAGCGGCGTCGCAGTCGTTACCTGCCTCGGATGATCATCTGAGCCACCGTGCCGGCCACGTTCCGTCGTGTGCCTGCACATCCTTCCCTTGCGGGGACACCAGTCCCCACCGGGAACGGCGTTCCCGTCTTCCTTTTCGCCACGAGAGGAGAACGCCATGAACTTCCACCCTTTCCAGGGTCTTCAAGATCTGCCGGACCTGCCCGATGCCGCCCATGCGTCTCGGGAGGCCCTGGTGGCAGAGATGCTGGGCCTGCAGGCCCACCCGTTGCCAGGTCCGACGCCGGCTGCGCTGCGCGTCAGCGACAGGGAGACGCCCCACGAGGACCCGGCCACGCAGCAGATCCTGACGCGCCGACTCGGTGTCGCCCGGGTGCTGCTGATGCGCGATCTGCGTGACCGGATGGCGCAGGGGCCGGTGATGTCGTCGCCCCAGGTCCTTCGGGACTGGCTGCGACTGCGCTGCGCAGGCCTGCAGCACGAGGTCTTCCTCGCGCTCTACCTGGATGCCAACCACCGGCTGATCGCCCACGAGGAGGTGTTCCGCGGCACGCTCACCCAGACGTCGGTATACCCGCGGCAGCTGGTCAAGAGCGGCCTGGCCCGCAACGCCGCCGCGATCGCGGTGGCCCACAACCACCCGAGCGGCCAGGCCGAGCCGAGCCGCGCGGACGAGTTCCTGACGCAGACGCTGAAGTCGGCGCTGGCGCTGGTGGACATCCGCCT
>CAKZXL010000094.1 GCA_937883885.1 uncultured Aquincola sp.
GTCCAACCACACGCCTTCGCAGCTGGCGATGCTGCACCGCCGGCTGCCGCTGGTGACGAACCAGATCGAGCTGTCGCCGCTGCAGATGGGCGCGCTGGGCGACGGCACGCTGGACCAATGCACCGATCTCGGCCTGCGGCCGATGATCTGGTCGCCGCTGGGCGGCGGGCGCCTGTTCACCAGCGACGACGAACAGGCCCGCCGCGTGCGCGAGGTGCTGCAGGCGCTGGCCACGCAGCACGGCGTGTCGGTGGCCACCGTGGCCTATGCGTGGATCCTGCGCCATCCTTCGCGGCCGCTGCCCATCGCCGGCAGCAGCCGCGTGGAGGCGATGCGCGAGGCGGTGGCCGCGCTGGATCTGCGCCTGGCTGCCGAAGACTGGTACCGCGTGTGGCAGGCCAGCATGGGCCACGAGGTGGCCTGATGGCCCCACCGCCCACCGGCCCGGCCGACCCGCAGCGCACCCAGCTGATCGCCCGCCGCGACAGCGATGCGGCGCTGCCGGTGGGTACGCTGCTGGGCGAGCTGCGCATCGAAGGCGTGATGGGCCTGGGCGGCTACAGCATCGTCTACCGGGTGCGCGACACGAGGCTGGGGCGCGAGGGCGCGGTCAAGGAGTTCATGCCCGCCACCGTGGCCCAGCGCGATGCCAACGGCGTGGTGCATGCCCGCTCGCCGCGGCACCTGCCCACCTTCCAGCATGGACTGCGCCGCTTCTTCGAAGAGGCCAAGCTGCTGGCCAGCTTCGACCACCCGGCGCTGGTGAAGATCCAGCGGGTGTGGGCCGACAACGGCACCGCCTACCTGCTGATGCCGCTGGTGCAAGGCCCCACGCTGCACGACGCGCTGCGCCGCACGCCCACGCCGCCGCCCGAGCCCTGGCTGCGCCGGCTGGCCACCGAACTGGCCGGCGCGCTGGGCGTGCTGCATGCGCAGCAGTGCCTGCACCGCGACGTGGCGCCCGACAACATCGTGCTGCAGCACGACCCCGCGGCCGGCGGCAGCGTGTTCGATGCACCGCCGCGGCCGGTGCTGCTGGACTTCGGCTCGGCCCGCCGCATCGCGGCCGAAGCTGAGCCGCAGCAGCTGACCGCGCTGCTCAAGACCGGCTATTCGCCGATCGAGCAGTACGAAGGCACGGCCGAGGCGGCGGACGCGTCCACGCCTTCGCGCCAGGGCCCGTGGACCGACGTGTACGCGCTGTGCGCGGTGCTGTGGAGCTGCCTGACGCTGCGCGCCCCGCCCTCGGCCGTGGCCCGCGCGGTACGCGACGAGATGGAGCCCGCGGTGCGCGCCGGCGCCGGCCGCTACACGCCCGAGCTGCTGGCCGCCATCGACGCCGGCCTGGCCGTGCGACCCGAAGACCGTCCACCCACGATGGACGCGCTGCTGCACCGGCTGAGCGCGAGCTTTCCGAAGACGGTGATGGTGCCGCGCAAGGCGGCGGGCGGCGGCGGTGGCGGCGCCCCGCCAGCCGCCTTGCCAGCCGCGGTGGCGGCAGCGCGGCCCGGCACCAAGCCGCAAGCCACCGCAGCGGCCCAGGCCCGCGTGGGTGCCGACCCGTCAGCAACCAGCCCCGCCAGCCGCCCTCGCCTGGGCCTGGTCTGGGCCTTGATGGCGGTGGTGGCCATGGCGCTGCTGGTGGCGGTGGGGTACCTGCTCAGCAACGGGGCGGGGCGGGGGTGAGGCGCCCCGCCGTTCACGCCCCTTCCGGCGCGTATACGCGCAGCCGGTGCCCATCGGGGTCGCAAGCGGTGAAGGTGTAGCCGAAGTCCATCGCCGTCGGCGGCTGCAGCATGCGGATGCCGCAGGCCTGCCACTGGCGGTGCAGGCCATCCACCTCGTCGCGGCTGGCCACCGCAAAGCCCAGCTCGAAACCGCCGGGCGGCGTGGCCGCAGGCTGCACGCCGGCGGCGCCCCACAGGCCCAGCATCACGCCCGAAGGCAGGCGGAACATGCAGAAGGTGTCCTGCGCCTCCACCGGCTGCAGGGTCAGCAGCTCGGCATAGAAGCGGCAGCTCTGGCGGGCGTCGGCGACGTAGAGCAGAAGGTGGTTGGCGTCCAGCATGGAAGGCTTTCGAGAAGGCACCGCGGGATGCGGCAACGCCATGCTCGGCGGCGGGCATGTCAACTTCTGTCAGCAGCGTGCAGCGCCCGCACGGGCCTATCGCGGCGCGATGCCTTCACGCTCGCGCCAGGCCTTGAGCAAGGCCTCGCGCCGCTGCGGATAACGCTGCGCCAGCGGCTGCACGCCAGCGATGCGGTCGCAGCGGAAATGTCGGATGTCGGCCCGCAGCTCGCACCAGGCCACCACCACCTGCGCCCGGTCGAAGTAGCCCAGCGCAAACGGCCACACCGTGCGCTGGGTGCTGCGCCGCTGGCCGTCGCGGTAGTCGATCACCAGCTTGTGCTGCTGGCGGATGGCCTGGCGCACGGTGGCGGTGTGGGCGTCTTGAACGGCCGGGTCGATGGCAGGCGCGTCGGCCGCTGCGGCGGCCGCGACCTGCGGCCCCGCCGCCGCCACCAGCAAGGTGCTGCCCTCCAGCTCGGCACGCAGCGGCTGGGGCAGCACCGCCCCGATCTTGGCCAGCGCATCGCGCGCCGCCGCCGCCAGGCGGCTGTCGGCGCGCTGCGCCACCCAGCGCATGCCCAGCACCACGGCTTCCAGCTCTTCGGCCGAGAACATCAAGGGCGGCAGCACGAAGCCTTCGCGCAGCACGTAGCCCAGCCCCGGCGCCCCGTCGATGGCCGCGCCCTGCGCCTGCAAGGTGGCGATGTCGCGGTACAGCGTGCGCAGGCTGATGCCCAGCGCCTCCGCGATGGCCGCGCCGCTGACCGGATGCCGATGGCGGCGCAGCAGCTGGATCAGGTCGAGCAGGCGGGTGGTGCGGGACATAAGGCGTTTGTAGCAGCGTCGGTCCCGGTGCCGCAGGCGCCGGAAGCGGATACAACCCAAGGGCCCCGGAGCCCACCGACCGACCCCATGCACGTCATCTTCATCCGCCACGGCGAAAGCACCGGGAATGCCGGACAGCCCGCCGACGACCTGGCCCGCATCGAGCTAACGCCCACCGGCCACGAACAGGCCCGCCGCGTCGCCGACGAATGGTCACAGGCGCCCACACTGATCGCACTGTCGCCCTACCTGCGCACCCACCTCACCGCCCAGCCCACGCGCGAGCGCTTTGCGCAGGTGCCGGTGCAGGTGTTGCCGATGGAAGAGTTCACCTACCTGGAGCCCAGCCGCTGGCGCGGCACCACCCGCCACCAGCGCCTGCCGCACATCGAGGCTTACTGGCAACGCGCCGACCCCGACCACCAGGACGGCCCCGGCGCCGAGAGCTACAGCACCCTGTTGCGGCGCGTGGACCAGACCCTGGCCCAGCTGCAGCAGCTGCCGCCCGATGCGCTGGTCTATGCCTTCAGCCACGGCCAGTTCATGCAGGCGCTGCGCGTCTCGCTGCTGTACCCGCATTGGACGGCGCAGCAGCAGATGGCGCACTTCTGGCCCTTCAATGCGCGGCATCCGGTGGTCAATGGCGAGCGGATGGGGGTGCGGTGTGTGGAGGGGCGGTGGACCGTCGATGCGGTGGAGGCCCTATTAAGCCGGCGGGCCCGCCAACAGGGCTAAGGCGCAGGCCGAGGACAGAAGTGAACCGCCGGCCATGCTGCTCGCGATGGAGTAGGTGGTGACGGCCAGGTCGGTTGGGGCCGGGCACGACCAAGCAGCTTCCCCACCATCGACGACCACCCGCCAGGGTCCGGCAGAATTTGGGCGTCGATAGCGGTACGGCACCTGACCGCCCAGGTAAACAGTGCGAGGGGACA
>CAKZXL010000095.1 GCA_937883885.1 uncultured Aquincola sp.
CCACGCTGCGCGGCCTGGAACGGCGTTTTGCCGAGCGCCTGCAGATCCAGCCGAGCTACTGGAGCCAGATCAAGAGCCGTTCGCGCCAGATCGGCGACCGGCTGGCGCGCCAGTTCGAGCAGCTGTGCCACAAGCCGCCGCTGTGGATGGATCAGCCGCGCGACCCGGCCGGCGCCCCGGTGGCCGACGCCGCCGCCCCCACCACCATGGCCGCCGCGATGAACCCCGCGGCTGCCCCGGCCGACGACACCCGCCTGCCGCGCGACGACGACGAACGCTTCATCGTGGGCCTGGTGCTGACCTACTACCGGCGCCATCCGCAACGCGCCAGGGCAAGATTGCTTGATCTGCTGGGCGAAGTGCTGGTGCCCCCGGCCACCCCGGCGCCACCGCCGCCCGCGCCACGTGCCGCGACCGACGACGCCCACGCTTTGTGGCTGAAGTCCCAGAGCGGCGTGGCCCCGCTCAGGCCGAAGAAGCGCTGAGCCCGCGTTGGCGTTGGCATTGGCGTTCGCGCTGGCGTTTGCCATTTGCATTCGCGCCACGCTCCCCTAGTTTTAGGGATGAAGACTCTTGCGCAAGATAATCGTTTGTTTATCATGCGCAGCAAGCCGGCTGCAGCACACCCGCACCCGGCGACACCCCCTTCCACCACCCGCAGCAGGAGCGACATGGTTTCCGTCCTTGTGCGTCGGCCGCTGGCCGATCGTCACGCCCCGCCGTGCCGCGGGTGTCTTGCATCCCACCGTGTTGAAGGCCTCTTGAAGGGCCGGCCAGGCCATCCGCGGCGGTAGCCGCCGCATGGCCACGCCTTCGGGCGACGGCTTCTCCACGGCCCGGGCTGCCCACGCACCCGGGCCGTTTTGCTTTTTCGTTCCGCTTTCTGTTGTCCCTTGTATCGGAGCAACCCCATGAAGATCACCCTGAACCTCTCCCGCCCGCGCAACCCGCTGGCGCTCGCTGCCCGCTCACGCCGTGCAGGCGCGCATCGCCCAGGCCCCGGCGCGCTGCGCCAGCAGGCCCGGCGCGCCCTGAAGCGTGACCTCGACAGCATGAAACCACCCAGCCCATGAACTGAAGGGCGACCGGCCTGCCACGCAGCAGGCCGGCGCCGAGAAGGAGAGATCCCCATGTCGCAGCAAAGCCTGCAATGGTCGGCCGCCGACGCCCGCCATGCCGTGCAACCCGCCAGCCTGCCGGCGCGCCTCGTGGCCGCCGTGCTGCTGCAAGTCAGTCGCCGTCTGGCCCGCGCCGCCCGGTCGCTGGCCCTGTCGTCGCCCCGCCCCCGTGCGCCCCGCCAGGGCGATCCGGTGGTGGAGTTTTATGCCGAAGCCGGCGCGCCCGAAGGGGCGCTGTACGTCGACGGCCAACGGGTCGGCACGCTGCACGGCGTGTCGCGGCTGTGATGCGCCGCGCCGACCGCCATGCCGTCTGGTTGACGGCCGCCGTGATGGTCGCCTCGCTGCTGGCCGCCACTGTGCCTGCCCTCGATGCCACCGGTGCGCCGGCAGCCGGCTGCAGCGCGGCAGCCGACCAGCCGCGCGCTGCGGCCTGCCTGCAGCGCGCGGCCCAGGGTCAGCCCGGGTGCAAAGCCACGGGAAGTTGCCGATACACCGGTCAACTTCCGTGATCGCACCCGGGCCGATGGCCCTAGCCTTGCGCCATGCCGCCCCTGCTAGACCGCCCCCTGCCCACCCTGGATGCCTGGGTGGCTCATTTCCGTGATGCACCGGTGCCGGTGCTGGCCGACAGCGCCGACATCCTGGCCGCGCTGTCCATCAACGAAGACGCGGTGGACGCCCACACCCTGGCCGAAGCCCTGGGCGACGATCCGCTGCTGACCGCGCGCGCGCTGGCCCACGTGGGCCGCCACCATCGGCGCGACACCGGCATCGAGACCCTGACCGCCGCCATCGTGCTGATGGGCGTGCCGCCCTTCTTTCGCGCGTTTGCCGAGCTGCCGACGATGGAAGACCGGCTGGCCGACTGGCCGGCCGCGCAACAGGGCCTGCACCGCGTGCTGGACCGTGCGCACCGCGCCGCCCGCTTTGCGCTGGGCTTTGCGGTGCAGCGGGTGGACCGCGATGCGATGGTGATCCGCGAAGCCGCGTTGCTGCACGACCTGGCCGAGATGCTGCTGTGGTGCCATGCGCCCGCGCTGGCGCTGGAGATCGCCGCGCGCCAGCAGGCCGACCCGGCCTTGCGCTCGGAAGCCGCACAGTGCGCGGTGCTGGGCGTGGCGCTGGCCGACGTGCAGACCGCGCTGATGAAAGCCTGGTCGCTGCCCGAAGTGCTGCTGGAACTGGCCGACGACCGCCGGGCCGAAACCGGTCAGGTGCGTAACGTGCTGCTGGCCGTGCGCCTGGCCCGCCATACCGCGCAGGGCTGGGACAACCCCGCGCTGCCGGACGACGTGGCTGACATCGCACAGCTCCTTCGGTTGAGCCCAGACGCCACGCTGGCGCTACTGCACGAGATCAACGACTGATCATGAGGCCCCCAAGCTCGCTGCGCTCGCGCCCCCCCAAGGGGGAGCTCAGTCCCTTGGGGCGGCCCGGCGGGACTGAGGCCGCTCAAAGCGGCACCGCCGTGGTCGCCTTGACCCGGTCGAGCACGAAGCTGGTCTTGCAGTCCTGCACGCTGGGGTGGCGCAGCAGCACGTCGGCGATGAAGCGTGCGTAGTGCGCCATGTCCTGCACCAGCACCCGCAGCAGGTAGTCCATCTCGCCCGTCAGCGACACGCACTCCACCACCTCGGGCCAGGTCTGCACCGCGGCGCGGAACAGGTCCATCGGGTTGCGCTTGGAGCTTTCGGCTTGCTTTTCCAGCCGCACGTTGACGTAGGCGGTCAAGCCCAGGCCCACAGCCTCCGCCCGCACCAGAGCCACGTAGCCGGCGATCACGCCCGCTTCTTCCAGCCGCTTGACGCGCCGCAGCGCGGCCGAAGGCGAGAGGCCGACCTCCGCCGCCAGTTCGTCGTAGGTGATGCGGCCTTGTGCCTGAAGCGCGCGAAGGATGCGCCGATCCAGGTTGTCCAGCGGTTCTTCGGTTGCCATGGTCGCTCCAAACGCAGTTTTCCTGCGCCAGCATACCCACCGCCGCCGGAAAACGCAGGAACTTTGCGCCGCGCGGCCCCTACATTGAAGGGCTGACAACGCCCACCTGCGAAACGGAGACACGCCATGCAGTTCACCCCCTGGGACAACCCGATGGGCACCGACGGTTTCGAGTTCATCGAATACGCCGCCCCCGATCCGGCCGCGATGGGCCAGGTGTTCGAGCGCATGGGCTTCAAGCCCATCGCCCGCCACCGCTACAAGAAGGTGACGCTGTACCGCCAGGGCGAGATCAACTTCATCCTCAATGCGGAGCCCGATTCGTTCGCGCAGCGCTTCGCGCGGCTGCACGGCCCCAGCGTGTGCGCCATCGCCTTCCGCGTGCAGGACGCCAAGGCCGCCTATGAGCGGGCCACCTCGCTGGGCGCCTGGGGCTTTGCCGACCAGGCCGGCCCGGGCCAGCTGAACATCCCGGCCATCAAGGGCATCGGCGACTCGCTGATCTACCTGGTGGACCGGTGGCGCGGCAAGAACGGCGCGAAAGAAGGCGACATCGGCAACATCGGCTTCTTCGACGTCGACTTCGAGCCGCTGCCCGGCGCCGAGCTGAACCCGGTGGGCCACGGCCTGACCTACATCGACCACCTGACGCACAACGTGCACCGCGGCCGCATGGGCGAATGGGCCGAGTTCTACGAGCGCCTGTTCAACTTCCGCGAGATCCGCTACTTCGACATCGAAGGCCAGGTGACCGGCGTCAAGAGCAAGGCGCTGACCAGCCCCTGCGGCAAGATCCGCATCCCCATCAACGAAGAAGGCAACGACACGCCGGGGCAGATCCAGGAGTACCTGGACCACTACCACGGCGAAGGCATCCAGCACATCGCGATGGGCGCGCGCGACCTGTACCAGACGGTGGATGCGCTGCGGGCCAGCGGCGTGAAGCTGCTGGACACCATCGACACCTACTACGAGCTGATCGACAAGCGCATTCCCGGCCACGGAGAGAACGTGGCCGAGCTCAAGCGCCGCAAGATCCTGGTGGACGGCAAGCCGGGCGAGCTGCTGCTGCAGATCTTCAGCGAGAACCAGCTGGGCCCGATCTTCTTCGAGTTCATCCAGCGCAAGGGCGACCAGGGCTTCGGCGAAGGCAACTTCAAGGCGCTGTTCGAGAGCATCGAGCTGGACCAGATGCGCCGCGGGGTGCTCAAGACGGAGAAGGCCCCCGCTTGAGCGTCAAACGCCTCAGCACCTCGGCGAACACCGCCGGGTGCCCCAGCAGCTGCACATGCGCCTGGCCCGGCACATGCCGGTTGTCGGCGCCCGGCAGCATCGCCGCCGACACCGGGAACACCACGTTGTCGCAGTCGCTGTAGAAGCAGGTGAAGCCGGCGTAACCCGCCGGCTTTTCTGTTTCCGCCAGGCCTTTCAGCCAAGGCCCGTGCAACCGCATCTGGCGGGTGTTGTCGGCGCGGCCGAAGCGCGCCAGCCAGGTGCCGTGGTGCGGTGTGCCGATGGTGACGATGCCGGCCGTGCGCTCGGCCACCGCACCCGCGGTACCCGCCGCATGCAGCGCCGCGATGCTGCGCAGCCAGGCCCGCACCGCCAGCCCGCCCATGCTGTGGGCCACCACCAGCGGCGGCAGCCCGGTGGACTGCTCGGCCCGGCGCACCGCGGCTTCCAGCGTGGGCGCATGGCGCTCAATCGCCGCCCAGGGCGGCGACAGCGTCACCGCCACGAAGGGATGGCCGGCCGCCCGCAGCCTTCGCATCCAGGGGTTCCACATCGCGCGGTTGCACATGAAGCCGTGCACCAGCACCACCGCGCGCCGGCCCTGCGCATCGGCGGGCAGGTAGTCGGGCTCGGCGTGGGTGCGCCAGGGCTGGCGCCAGCCGAATACCGCCACGCCGCAGCCCACCTCGTGCCACCAGGCCTTGGCCACGGCCGCGAGCGAAGCGCGCGGCACCGGCTGGCGCACGTGCACATGCCGCATCAACAACATTTCCAGCGCCAGCACCGGCGCATGCGGCAAGGCCAGCAGGCTACCCGCCAGCGCAATACCCGGCCTGCCGCGGCCCAGCCACCAGGCGTTCCACAGCAGCAGCGCGATGGCAATGGCCAGCCCCAGCGCACGTTGCAAACGTGCCGCCGTCATAGGGCTGGACAGAGGACAACTACCGTGGCAAGCGCGGCGCGCAAGCGCCAACATGGGCCGGAACGATGTGCGGGTGAATCCATTCGCATGACCCAGGGCAGACCCTAAGGAACTCCAAGCGTGATCGCCGATACGGTACCTCCGATCGACCGCCCCTGGCTGGCGCATTACCCCTCCGGCGTGCCGGCCACCATCGATGCCAGTGGCTATGCCTCGCTGGTCGACCTGCTGGAAGAGTGCTTCCGCCGCCATGCCACGCGCAACGCCGCGATCTGCATGGACGCGACGATGACCTACCGCCAGCTGGACGAAGCTTCGCAGGCGCTGGCCGCGTGGCTGCAGTCCACGGGACTGGAGCGTGGCGCGCGTGTCGCGCTGATGATGCCCAACCTGCCGCAGTACATGGTGGCGCTGGCCGCGGTGCTGCGTGCGGGCTACGTGGTGGTCAACGTCAATCCGCTGTACACCGCGCGCGAGCTGGAGCACCAGCTCAAGGACTCGGGCGCGCAGGCCATCGTGGTGCTGGAGAACTTCGCCGCCACGCTGGAAGAGGTGATCCACCGCACCGAGGTGCGCCACGTCGTGCTGGCCGCGATGGGCGACATGCTGGGCTTCTGGAAGGGCCGGCTGGTGAACTTCGCGGTGCGACATGCCAAGCGCCTGGTGCCCGAATTCCGGCTGCCGGTGGGCGATGGCCACACCGTCACCCGCTTCAACGACGCGCTGGATGCGGGCAGCCACCTGCCGCTCAAGCGCCCGGCACTCAAGCCCGACGACATCGCCTTCCTGCAGTACACCGGCGGCACCACCGGCGTGTCCAAGGGCGCGATGCTGCTGCACCGCAACGTGGTGGCCAACATCCTGCAAAGCGAGGCCTGGTTCGCGCCCGCGCTGGCGATGCTGGGCGACCAGCCGCCGGTCATCGTGTGTGCGCTGCCGCTGTACCACATCTATGCGCTGACGGCCTGCAACTTCCTGGGGCTGCGGCTGGGCATGGTCAACCTGCTGATTCCCAATCCGCGCGACATCCCGGGCTTCGTGGCCACGCTGGCCAAGCACCCGCCCAACATGTTCCCGGCGGTCAACACGCTGTTCAACGCGCTGCTCAACAACGCCGAGTTCCAGCGCCTGGACTTCAGCGCGCTGAAGATCAGCAACGGCGGCGGCATGGCGGTGCAGCAGGCCACGGCGCAGCAATGGCATGCGCTGACCGGCTGCTGGATCGTCGAGGGCTACGGCCTGTCCGAAACCTCGCCGGTGGCCACCGCCAACCGCATCGACATCACCGGCTTCACCGGCAGCATCGGCCTGCCGATGCCGGGCACCGACATCGCCATCCGCGACGACGAAGGCCAGGACGTGCCGCTGGGCACGCCGGGCGAGATCTGCATCCGCGGCCCGCAGGTGATGCCGGGCTACTGGCGCCGGCCCGACGAAACCGCGCGGGTGATGACGCCCGACGGCTACTTCCGCTCGGGCGACATCGGCGTGATGGACGCCAAGGGCGAAGTGCGCATCGTCGACCGCAAGAAGGACATGATCCTGGTCAGCGGCTTCAACGTGTACCCCAACGAGATCGAGCAGGTGGTGGGCCTGCACCCCGGCGTGCTGGAGTGCGCCGCGGTGGGCGTGGCCGACGACAAGTCGGGCGAGGCGGTCAAGCTGTTCGTGGTGCGCAAGGACGGCGCCCTGCTGGATGAAGACGAGCTGATGCGCTACTGCAAGGACAACTTCACCGGCTACAAGCGGCCGAAGTACATCGAGTTCCGCGACGAGCTGCCCAAGACCAACGTGGGCAAGATCCTGCGGCGCGAGCTGCGCAAGCCTTGACCGCCGGCCCGCCGTTCGAGCCCCTTGGCCTGACCGTGCTCGAACGCGGCTGGCTGTCGGCCAACAACATCGTCTTTGCTGAAAGGCCGGGGTCACCTGCCGCGGTGGTGGACACCGGCTACGTCAGCCATGCGCCGCAGACGCTGGCTTTGGTGCGGCAGCTGCTGCCCGGCGGCCCGGCGCGGGTGATCAACACCCACCTGCATGCCGACCACTGCGGCGGCAATGCCGCGCTGCAGGCCGCCAGCGGCGCCGAGTGCTGGGTGCCCGCGCCTTTGGTGGATGCCGTCAACCA
>CAKZXL010000096.1 GCA_937883885.1 uncultured Aquincola sp.
CGCCAGCAGCGCGGGCGCCAGCGGCCCCAGCAGGCCCAGCACCTGCGGCGAGAAGTACAGCCCCAGCGAGGTGCCGATGGCCCACTGCCCGGCGTTGCGCAGCGGCCCGGCCGCGGCCAGCGGCAAGCCGGCCACGCAGCCCAGCGCGGTGGCCAGCAGCGGGCCGATCATCCAGGGCAGTGGCGTGTTCAGCCGCTCGCAGGCCAGGGCTGCGAGCAGGGCCAGCACCAGCGTGCCGGCCACCCGCAGCAGCCAGCGGCCGTCGGGGCGGCGCGTCACCGCGCGGGCCGGGCTTGGGCCGTCGGCATCAGGCGGTCTGCGCGTCCAGCGTCGGGTAGTCGGTGTAGCCGTGGGAGCCGCCGCCGTACATCGTCTTCTGGTCAGGCTGGTTCAAGGGCGCGTTCTCGCGCAGGCGGCGCGTCAGGTCGGGGTTGGCGATGGCCGGCTTGCCGAAGGCGACCAGTTCGCCCTTGCCGTTGGCCACCGCATCCAGCGCCATCTGGCGGTCGTAGCCGTTGTTCACCATCCAGGCGCCGGGGAAGCGCTGCCGCAGGGCCTGGTAGTCGAACGGCGCCACTTCGCGGTCGCCGCCGGTCTGGCCTTCGATCACGTGGATGTACGACAGGTGCATCGGCGCGATCTGCTCGACCACGTGGTTGAACAGCGCCTGCGGGTCGCTGTCCTGGCCGGCGTCGTTCACCGGGGTGACGGGCGACAGGCGGATGCCGGTGCGGCCACCGCCGATCTCGTCGGTCACGGCCTTGACCACGTCCACCAGCAGGCGGGCGCGGTTGGCGATGGAGCCGCCGTATTCATCGGTGCGGTCGTTGATGCTGTCGCGCAGGAACTGCTCGATCAGGTAGCCGTTGGCCGCATGCACTTCCACGCCGTCGAAGCCGGCGTCGATGGCGCAGCGCGCCGCATGGCGATAGGCCTGCACGATGCCCGGGATCTCGTCGGTGCGCAGCGCGCGCGGCGGCGACACGTCCTCGAAGCCCTTGGCCGTGTAGGTCTTGCCCTTGGCCACCCGGTGGGTGGAAGACACCGGCGCCTGGCCGCCGGGCAGCAGCGAGGTGTGCGAGATGCGGCCCACATGCCACAGCTGCACCACGATGCGGCCGCCCTGGGCGTGCACGGCGGTGGTGACCTTGCGCCAGGCTGCCACCTGCTCGGGGCTGTGGATGCCCGGGGTGTCGAGGTAGCCCTGGCCCTCCGGCATGATCTGCGTGGCCTCTGTGATGATCAGGCCGAAGCCAGTCATCGGATTGGCGCGCTGGGCGTAGTAGGCCACCGTCAGGTCGTTGGGCAGCTGGCCGGTGGCGCGGTTGCGGGTCAGCGGGGCCATGACGACGCGGTTGGCGAGCTCGATGTCGCCGATGCGGATCGGATCGAACAGGGTGGGCATGGTTGAACTTCTCGCTGTAAAGGGAAAACCCCCGGAGCCTACGCAATCCGCGGCAACCTTGCAGCGCACGCCCCACATCGATCCATGCTAGTTACAGTGCACGCATGCTCGCCTACCGACACGCCTTCCACGCCGGCAACCATGCCGACGTCCTCAAGCACCTGGTGCTCACCCAGGTGCTTCGCTACATGGGCGAAAAGGACAAGCCCTACACCCTGGTCGACACCCACGCGGGCGCCGGCGGCTATGCCCTGGCAGGCCGCTACGCGCAGAAGCGCGGCGAGTTCGAGACCGGCATCGGGCGCCTCTGGGACCAGGCCGACCTGCCGGCGGCGCTGGCCGACTACGTGGCGCTGGTCAGGCAGTTCAACGGCGGCGGCGCGCTGGAGCAGTACCCCGGCTCACCCGGCCTGGCGCAGATGCTGCTGCGGCCGACCGACCGCCTGAGTCTGTACGAACTGCACCCCACCGACAACCGCATCCTCGAGAGCTTTCTCGGCCAGCGCCCGCACACCAAGGTGTTGATGAGCGACGGCTTTGCCGGCCTGCAGAAGGAGCTGCCGCCGCCCTCGCGCCGCGGCGCGGTGCTGATCGACCCCTCTTACGAGCTGAAGACCGACTACGCCAAGGTGGTGGGCGCGGTGCGTGAATGCCTGAGCCGCTTTGCCCAGGGCACGGTGATGGTGTGGTACCCGCAGGTGCAGATCGTGGAAGCGGCGCAGCTGCCCAAGCGGCTGATGGCCGCCGCCAAGGAAGCGCCCAAGGGCTGGCTGCATGTGACGCTGCATGTGCACCGCGGCGATGGCGATGGCTTCGGCCTGCACGGCAGCGGCATGTTCGTGATCAACCCGCCGTTCGTGCTGCACGACACGCTGGCCGTGCTGATGCCGCTGCTGACCGAACTGCTGGGTCAGTACGAGGGCGCGCGCTTCACGCTGGAACAGGATCTGGGGCGCGGTTGAGCCCGCCGCGGAGTCAGACGAGCACTTCCACGCAGCCCGGGTGCCCCAGGAAATTCTGCGGGCTGGCGCTGGCGCCATAGGCGCCTGACTGGAACACCACCGCCAGGTCGCCCTCACGCGCCACCGGCAGCTGCATGCGGTCGGCCAGCAGGTCCAGCGGCGTGCACAGCGGGCCGACGACCGAAGCCGCCTCGCGCGCCTCTTCACCCAGCCGGTTGCCGATGGTCACCGGGTAGTTCTTGCGCACCACCTGGCCGAAGTTGCCCGAGGCCGACAGGTGGTGGTGCAGGCCGCCGTCGGTCACCAGAAACACCTGGCCGCGCGACACCTTGCGGTCGAGCACGCGTGCCACGTAGACGCCGGCTTCGCCCACCAGGTAGCGGCCGAGCTCGATCACCAGCGAGGCTTGCGGCAGCTCGCGCGCGGCACGCTCGACCAGGCCGGCCAGGTTCTCGCCGATCGGTGCCAGGTCCAGCCGCTGCTCGCCCGGAAAGTACGGAATGCCGAAGCCGCCGCCCAGGTTCAGGAACTGCACCGGCGCCGGCGCGATCTCGGCCAGCCGCAGCGCCAGCGCGTACGACTGCTGCTGCGCGTCGCAGATGGATTCGGCCCGCAGGTTCTGCGAGCCGGCGAAGAGGTGGAAGCCTTCGAAGGCCAGGCCGGCGGCGCGGATCTCGGCCATCAGCCCGGGCAGCTGCTCGACGTCGACGCCGAACTGCTTGGGGCCGCCGCCCATCTTCATGCCCGAGCCCTTGAGCTCGAAGTCGGGATTCACGCGCACCGCCACCCGCGCCGGCAGGCCCA
>CAKZXL010000097.1 GCA_937883885.1 uncultured Aquincola sp.
CAGCAGCTTGGACAGGCCACCGGCGATCGCGGCGCGGTCTTCGGGGCTGATGCCGATCTGGATGACCGGTGCAGACACGCTGCCTGGCGACTTGTCCTTGCCCTTGTTCTTGCTCATGCGATGCACTCCTGAAGATGTAACGGACGACTGTAGCGCAGCGACTCTACGCGCTCTTGTCAGTGCAGCAGCGCGCCGGCCAGCCAGTGGAAGGCGGCGGCCATGCCACCCAGGTTGACGGCCAGGCCGAGGGACAGACGGACTTTGCGCATGACGGGCTCCTCAGAATTTGTCTCAACGATAGCGGCCGTATGGCGCTTGAGCCAATCAACAGTGGCAAAGCCATCGATTGAGACTATCGATGACGGTCGGATCGCCGGTCAAGCCGTCAGCCGCGTCACCCCATCCAGCTGGCAGGCGTACACCGCATTGCGAAGGGCGGCGATGGCCTCGTAGCGGGTGAAGGTGCGGCGCCAGGCCAGCACCACCCGGCGCGTCGGCACCGGCGGCTCGAAGGGCACGTAGGTCACCAGCCCGCCGGTGGTCTCGCGCGGCACCGAGAGCTGAGGCACCACCGTCACGCCCATGCCCGAGGCCACCATGTGCTTGATGGTCTCCAGCGAGCTGCCTTCGAAGCTCTTGCGGATGCCCTCGGCGTCGCTGGAAAAGCGGGCGTATTCGGGGCACACCTCCAGCACATGGTCGCGGAAGCAGTGGCCGGTGCCCAGCAGCAGCATGGTCTCGCGCTTCAACTCATCGGCGCCCACGCTGCTGCGCTTGGCCAGCGGGTGGCCCTTGGGCACGGCGATGGTGAAGGGCTCGTCGTACAGCGGGGCCACGGCCAGGCCAGTGTCGGGGAAGGGCTCGGCCATGATGGCGCAGTCCAGCTCGCCGGTGCGCAGCATGTCCACCAGCTTGGCGGTGAAGTTCTCCTGCAGGATCAGCGGCATCTGCGGCGTCAGCTCGATGGCGTGGCGCACCAGCTCGGGCAGCAGGTAGGGGCCGATCGTGTAGATGATGCCCAGCTTGAGCGGGCCGTTCAGCGGGTCCTTGCCGCGCTTGGCGATGTCCTTGATGGCGGCGGCCTGCTCGATCACCGACTGCGCCTGGCGCACGATGGCTTCGCCCAGCGGGGTGACGCTCACTTCGTTGGTGCCGCGCTCGAAGAGCTTGACGTCCAGCTCCTCTTCCAGCTTCTTGATGGCCACCGACAGCGTGGGCTGCGACACGAAGCAGGCTTCGGCCGCGCGCCCGAAATGCTTCTCTCGGGCGACGGCGACGATGTAGCGCAGTTCGGTCAGGGTCATGGCCGCATTGTCGGCAAATGCAAGCAGGCCTGTCACCGGGCCGGCGATCAGGCCTTGAGGTACTCGGCGCGGGTGGCCAGCCAGCGTTCCAGGTGGGCGCGGGCGGCGGCCGGATGGCGGCTGAACAGCAGCGCGGCGGCTTCGCGCGCCTGTTCCAGCAGCGGCGCGTCCTGCGCCAGGTCGGCAAAGCGCAACAGCGCATCGCCGCTCTGGCGGGCGCCCATGAATTCGCCGGGGCCACGGATTTCCAGGTCCAGCCGCGCGATCTCGAAGCCGTCATTCGTGCCGGCCATGGCCTTGAGCCGCGCCTTGCCCGAGGGCGACAGCGGCCCGGTGTACAGCAGCACGCAGATGCTGGCCACCGCGCCGCGGCCGACCCGGCCGCGCAGCTGGTGCAGCTGCGACAGGCCGAAGCGCTCGGCATGCTCGATCACCATCAGGCTGGCATTGGGCACGTCCACGCCCACCTCGATGACGGTGGTGGCCACCAGCACCTGCATGCGGCCGGCGCTGAACTCGGCCATCACCGCCGCCTTGTCGGCCGCCGGCATGCGGCCGTGCAGCAGGCCCACGCTGCGGCCGGGCAGGGCGGCGCACAGCTCGGCATGGGTTTCGGTGGCGTTGCGCAGGTCCAGCGCTTCCGATTCCTCGATCAGCGGGCACACCCAGTACACCTGGCGGCCGGCCTCCACCTCGTCGGCGATGCGGGCGATGACTTCGTCGCGGCGGCCGTCGGCAAACACCTTGGTCAGCACCGGTGTGCGGCCCGGCGGCAGTTCGTCGATGGTGCTCACCGCCAGGTCGGCGAAGTAGGTCATCGCCAGCGTGCGCGGAATCGGCGTGGCGCTCATCATCAGCAGGTGCGGCTCCAGCGTGCTGGCTTCCAGCTTGGAGCGCAGCGCCAGCCGCTGCGCCACGCCGAAGCGGTGCTGCTCGTCGACGATGGCCAGGCCCAGGCGATGGAAGTTCACGTCCTGCTGGATGACGGCATGGGTGCCCACCACCAGCCCGGCTTCGCCGGAGGCCACCATGTCCACCATCTGCTGCCGCGCCTTGCCCTTGCGGCTGCCGCTGAGCCAGGCCACACGAATGCCCAGCGGTTCCAGCCACTGCACCAGCTTGCGGAAGTGCTGCTCGGCCAGCAGCTCGGTGGGCGCCATCAGCGCGCACTGCCAGCCGGCGCCGATGGCCACCGCCGCCGCCAACGCGGCCACCACCGTCTTGCCCGAACCCACGTCGCCCTGCAGCAGCCGGTGCATGGGCTGCGGCCGTGCCAGGTCGGCGGCGATCTCTTCGCACACCCGGTGCTGCGCACCGGTGAGGGAAAAGGGCAGCGCGGCCAGCAAGCGCTCGGGCAGCCCGCCGGGCTCGGCCTTCAGGGCCGGCGCCTGCAGCCGGGCGCGCTCGCGTTTGGCTTCCAGCTGGCTCAGCTGCTGGGCCAGCAGCTCCTCGAACTTCAGCCGTTCCCAGGCGGGGTGGCTGCGGTCTTCCAGCGCGGCGATGGGCGTCTGCGGCGTGGGGTGGTGCAGCAGCTGCAGCGCCTGCTTGAGCGTGGGCAGGCCGGGCGGCAGCACCTCGGGCGGCAGCACTTCGCCCAGCGCGGCGCGCTGCAGGCCGCCCGCTACCGCCTTGCGCAGGTAGGCCTGCGGCAGCTGGGCGCTGGCCGGGTACACCGGCGTCATCGCCTGGGCCAGCGGGGTGTCTTCGGTCACGGCCTTCACCGCGGGGTGCACCATCTCCTTGCCGAAAAAGCCCACCCGCAGCTCGCCGCGCACCCGCACGCGCTGGCCCACGGGCATGGCCTTTTGCTGCGAGGGGTAGAAGTGCAGAAAGCGCAGCGTCAGCTCGCCGCTGTCGTCGGCCATGCGCACCACCAGCTGGCGGCGCGGGCGGGTTTCCACGCGGTGCTCCAGCACCACGCCTTCCACCTGCACGGTGCCGCCTTCACGCGCCTGGCCGATGGGGATGTTGCGGGTTTCGTCCTCGTAGCGCAGCGGCAGGTGCAGGGCCAGGTCGATGTCGCGCTTGAGGCCCAGCTTGTGCAGGGCCCGCTGCGGCGCCGACAGCGCCGGGGCCGCGCGTGGGGCTGTGTCTGTCGTCGCTCGTTCGGCGGCTGGTGGCATGGAACAATTGTGCCGCCCTGCACTCTCTACAGGCCGGTGAAGCCTGCAGCCCATGCCCCTCCAGAACCGCCGTTTCACGCTCAGCGATTTCGACTTCGAGCTGCCGCCCGAACTCATCGCGCAACACCCCGCCGCCGAACGCAGCGCTTCGCGCCTGCTCGACGGCACCGGGCTCATGCCCATCGACCGCCAGTTCCGTGACCTGCCGCAGCTGCTGCGCGCCGGCGACCTGCTGGTCTTCAACGACACCGCCGTGATCAAGGCGCGCCTGCTGGGCGTCAAGGACACCGGCGGCGCGGTGGAGGCGCTGGTCGAGCGCGTGCTGCCCGGCCATGAAGTGCTGGCCCACCTGCGCGCCAGCAAGTCGCCCAAGCCCGGCGC
>CAKZXL010000098.1 GCA_937883885.1 uncultured Aquincola sp.
GCCGGCTTCCGCTGGAGCTTCTTCGGCACCGCCGACGTGCGGGAGGAGGTGAGCGCGGCCATGACGCTGGCCTTCCTCATCGCCTGCCTCCTCATCGTGCGCTGGATGTTCCGCACCGGCTACCGGCTCAAGAACTGATCTGCGCCATCGCCTGCGCCGCCAGCGTGTACGCATGCAGGCGGGCATCGTGGTCGTAGATCTGGCTGGTGATCATCAGCTCGTCGGCCTGGGTGCGCTCGATGAAGGCCTGCAGTTGCTGGCGCACCTTGTCGGGCCCGCCGATGGCGCTGCAGCTGAGCACGTCGTCCAGCATGCCGCGGGCTGGCGGCGGCAGGCTTTCCAGGTAACCCGGCTGCGGCGGCTGCAGCCGGCCCGGGCGGCCGGTGCGCAGGTTCACGAAGGCCTGCTGCATGCTGGTGGCCAGCAGCGCGGCCTCTTCGTCGGTGTCGGCCGCGAACACGTTGAAGCCCAGCATCACATGCGGTTGGGCCAGGTGCTCCGACGGGCGGAAATGCTCGCGGTACAACGCGATGGCCCGCATCATCTGCGCCGGCGCAAAGTGCGAGGCAAACGCATACGGCAGCCCCAGCATGGCCGCCAGTTGTGCGCCGAACAGGCTGGAGCCCAGGATCCACACCGGCACCTTGGCGCCCTGCCCCGGCACCGCGCGCACGGCCTGCTGCGGCTCGTCCGACATCAGGTCGATCAACTCCAGCACGTCTTGCGGAAAGGCGTCGGGGTCGCTGGCCAGGTCGCGGCGCAGCGCGCGCGAGGTGGCCTGGTCGGAGCCCGGCGCACGGCCCAGGCCCAGGTCGATGCGGCCCGGGTACAGCGCCTGCAAGGTGCCGAACTGCTCGGCAATCACCATCGGCGAATGGTTGGGCAGCATGATGCCGCCCGCCCCCACGCGGATGCGCTGGGTGCCGCCTGCGATGTGGCCGATGAGCACTGCGGTGGCCGCGCTGGCGATGCCGGGCATGCCATGGTGCTCGGCCAGCCAGAAGCGCTGATAGCCCAGCTGCTCGGCATGCCGGGCCAGTGACAGGGAATGGCGGAACGACTGCGCGGCATCGCTGCCTTCGGTGATGGGCGCCAGGTCGAGGACGGAGAGTGCAGTAGCCATCCGTGGCACCTGGGGGCGATGGGCCGCGCTGCAAGGGCCGACCCTGGCGCAGGCAGGGTGGTTCAGCCTTCAGGCATGCGCCGCCAGCGGCACCGCCCAGGCGTCGTAGCCGTACACCCAGTCGGCATTGCCGCCGGCCTTGAGCCATTCGTTGCCGCGTGAGCCCAGCTGGATGCGGCTGGCCCGTTCCTGCCGGTCTTGCTGGTAGGCCTGCAGCGCCTGCGGCACCTCGGCCGCCGTGGCGCATTGCAGGTGGCGGCTGAGCACGACCGCGTCTTCGATGGCCGAGCCGGCGCCCTGGGCCATGAAGGGCATCATCGGGTGGCAGGCATCGCCCAGCAGCGTGGCCGCGCCCACTGACCAGGCGGGCAGCGGGTCGCGCTCATACAGCGCGGTCTTGAGCACCTGGTCGCAGGCGTCCAGCAGTGCCCGCGCATCGGGGTGGAAGTCGGCATAACAGCGGCGCAGCTCCTGCACATCGCCTTCGCTGGTCCACGATTCTTCGTGCCAGCTGTCTTGCTCGGTGGTGGCGAACACGAAGGTGTCGCGGCCCTGGTTCAGCGGAAAGGTGACGATCTGGCTGTGCGGCGAAGGGCCCCACCACTTGGTGAAGGCGCCGATGTCGGGCAGCTGGCGCACCCGCTCGGTGGGCACCACCGCGCGGAAAGCCACCAGGCCGGTGAAGCGCGGCGCGGCAGCGCCGCCATGCTCGCCGAACAAGGCCGCCCGCACCGCGGAATGGATGCCGTCGGCGCCCACCAGCACGTCCAGCGGCGCGCTGCGGCTGTCGTCGGCAAAGCGCAGCTGCAAGGCGGCGCCCTGGCCCGGCTCGATGGCGGCCAGCCGCTTGCCGAACAGCACCCGCCCGCCCGCAAAGCCTTCGGCCAAGGCGGCCAGCAGATCAGCCCGGTGGATGGTGAGCTGCGGCGCGCCGTAGCGGCGTTCGGCCTCGTCGCCCATCGGCAGGCGCGAGGTCTCTTCGCCGGTGTCCCAGGTGCGGCTGATGCGGTGCGTGGGCCGCGCGGCCGAGGCCCGCACGGCCTTCGCGATGCCGGTGCCCAGGCCATCGAGCGCCCGCACCGCATTGGGCGTGAGGTTGATGTCGGCGCCCACGCGCAGGTACTGGCGGCTTTGCTCGTACACGGTGACCACATGCCCTGCCTGCTGCAAGGCGTTGGCCGCCGCCAGGCCGCCGATGCCGCCGCCCACGATGCCGATGTTCAAGCTGCTCATTCCGCTGGTCCTGTGCTGGTTGTGCCACTGCTGTGGCCGCATTCTTGGCAGCGCGGCGCTGCGGCTCAACCACCAGGGCGCCCGAAGAAGACACCATTCGTCCCGATAACATGGGCCGCATGCAGCACCCCTGCCCCTTGCGCAGCCGCCCGGCCCGATGGATGGCCTGAGCGAGGTGCTGTCCATCTGCAGGGCGCAGCGGGCGGTCACGGCCCGCTTCGACCTGGGCGCGCCCTGGGCCCTGCGTTCGGCCGGCGTGTCGGGCGCGATGATCCGCATGGCCCGCGGCGCGCCCTTCTGGCTGCTGATGGCCGGCCGGCCGCCGCTGCAGGTGGCACCCGGCGACCTGCTGCTGCTGCCGCTGGGCGCGCCGCACGTCATTGCCTCCGACCCCGCGGTGGCGCCGGTGCCCTTCAGCCGCTTGATCAAGCAGCATGCGGTGGGGCCGCTGGACGAGAACCCGCTGGTGTTTGCGCATGGCGGCGCCGGGCCGCGCACCGAGGTGTATTCGGCGCAGCTGTGGTTCTCGGCCTATGCGCGGCACGCGGTGCTGTCGCTGCTGCCGCCGTTGCTGCATGTGCGCGCGCAGGGCCGGCCGCTGGACCTGAACCTGGCCGCCACCCTGCAGGCTCTGGTGCTGGAAACCCTGGACCGCCGCCCCGGCTGGCGCGCGGCCGCCGTGCGCATGGGCGAGCTGCTGCTGATCCACCTGGTGCGTGAGCACCTGGCCGCGGCCGGCGATGCCGCCACCGCCGCGCCCGGCTGGCTGCGAGGCCTGGCCGACCCGGCCCTGGCGCGCAGCCTCAATGCCCTGCACCGCGCACCGGAAGCGGCGTGGACGGTGGAACGCCTGGCCGCCGAAGCCGGCATGTCGCGCTCGCGCTTTTCTGAACGCTTTCGGCAGCAGGTGGGCGCCACGCCCATCGGCTACCTCACCGCCCACCGCATGGCCCTGGCCGCCGAGCAGCTGGAAGCCGGCGGCCAGCCGCTGGCCCGCATTGCCGAGCAGGCGGGCTACGACTCCGACAAGGTGTTTGCCCGCGCCTTCCGCCGCTGGTCGGGGCTGACGCCCACCGCCTGGCTCAAGCGTGAACAGCAACGCCGCACCGCACTTTGACTGCATGACACCTGCCACCCCTTCTTCCGACCCCGCGCTGCGGCTGCAAAAGGCCAAGCGCAGCGCGCTGGCCGTGCTGCTGGGCGTGCCCGGCGGGCTGTATGCCACTTCGGTGGCGCTGGCCGCGCACCCGCTGCCTTCGGGCCTGTGCCGCGCAATGGCGGAGGCCGCGCTGGTGGGCGGCCTGGCCGACTGGTTCGCGGTGGTGGCGCTCTTTCGCCGGCCGCTGAACCTGCCCATCCGCCACACGGCGGTGATCCCTTCCAACCAGGCCCGCATCGCCGACAACCTGGGCCGCTTCATCCACGAGAAGTTTCTGGATGCGCAGGCTCTGGCCGGGCTGATGCAGCGCACCGACCCGGTTACGCAGCTGGCGGCCTGGTTCAGCGTGCCGGCCAATTCGCAGCGCATCGGCCGCCATGCGGTGACGCTGGTGCGGCACGGGCTGGCGCTGGTGGACGACAAGCGCATCCAGGCCTTCGTGGCCGATGCGGTGCAGGCCTTCATCGCCAAGGTAGACCTGTCGCAGGCGCTGGGCGAGGTGCTGCAGATGCTGACGCGCGACGGCCGCCACCAGCAGCTGCTGACCGACGTGCTGGGCGCCGCGCTGGAATACCTGAAGCAGGACACGGTGCGCGAGGCCATCGTGGCGCGGCTGCTGACCTGGATGAAGACCGAGCACCCGATGCTGGACAAGCTGGGCCTGTCGGACGCGCTGAGCGGCTGGAGCGCCGACAAGCTGCGCAAGGTGCTGGCCGAGCTGCTGCAGGAGATGTCGGAGCGGCCCGACCACGACTACCGCCAGGCCTTCGACCGCGTGGCCGAGCGGCTGGTGCAGCGGCTGCAGCACGACGACGAGCTGCGCCAGCGCGCCGATGCGCTCAAGCGCCATGTGCTGGAAGACCCGCACCTGCTGGACTTCACGCGCAGCGTGTGGCACGACATCCGGCAATGGATCAGCGACGACCTGGACCGCCCGCCCGAGCAGTCGGCCATGGCCGCGCAGGTGCAGCGCATGGGCCAGTGGATGGGCCGCAAGCTGAGCGAGGACGAAGCCCTGCGCCGCTCATTGGCCGAGCATGTGGTCAAGCTCTCCACCGACCTGGCCCCGGCCTTCGCCGACCATCTGGTGCGCCACATCAGCAACACCGTGCGCACCTGGGACCCGCAGGACATGGCCCGCCAGGTGGAGCTGCACATCGGTCCCGACCTGCAGTCCATCCGCATCAGCGGCACGCTGGTGGGCGGGCTGATCGGCGGGCTGCTGTTTGCGCTGGCGCGGGGGATCGAGTGGGTGGGCGGGTGAAACCCTAGGCGGCCTTGGACGGCTTGCCGAAGAAGGTCTGCGCCGACTCGATGAGCCGGTTCAACACCAGGATCACGAGCGACGTGCTGAAGCCCAGGATGAAAGGCAGCAGCAGCAAGCCCGCCTGCTTGGCCACTTCCGCCGTCTCTGGCGGCGCCGAGGCCTCGCCGAAACCCACGAGGAAGGTATCGAAGGTGTCGAACCCCAGCGGCAGCGTCAACACCGTGCCGAACAGCGCGCCCAGCACCAGCCGCAGCCAGATGAACTTGCCGCTGCTGACGTCGAAGGTGGCGTCGTCCTGCACCGACAAGGCGTTCATCCCGATGGAGGCTGCCGCACCGATGGCGCCCAGCGCGATGATCCACAGCAGGAACGGGATCAGGATGCCGCCGGCAATGGGCCGTATGGCGCCCGTGCGTGTGAGCACCGCCACCACCAGCGACGCCGCGGCCACCACGATGAAGGCCGAGATCAGGTACGAGATCCAGCCGGGCGTTTGGGTGGCCAGGAACTTGCGGCGGTGGGCATCGGACAAGGCGCCCCAGATGACCTGGGTGCGGATCTCAACGGCCTGCCACTCCTCGAACTCCGCCGCACGGCCCTTGGAGGGGAAGGCGCGCCGAAGCTGGTTGAGCCCGCCCAGCCGGGCCGCCTGGCGCACCTTCTCGTCGGACGGCGCCGCCACCTGCAGGATGAAGCTGGACAACCCCCGCAGCCGGTTCAGCGCCGCGATGAACTCCGGGTCTTCGATCGCTTCACGCCCGCTTTCCACTTTCGGGAACAGGTCGACGTATTGCGAAGCCGGCCCCTGCGGCTGCGCATGATCGGGCCTGGGGGTCGCGGCCCGGCCAACGCCCGCGGGCTCTGACCGGGCCTGCCCGGGAACGGAAGGCACAACCGGGTCGGGTCCGATGGGAACGACGTTTTCGGTCATGGCGACTCCTTGAGCTGCCCGCCCGCACGGGTGCCACACCCGCCCAGGTCGGTGGCCCGACTGTGGCAGGCAAACGCCGCCGGCGAATCCCTAATCAAGCAGTGGCAACGGATACACCCGCTCGAAGCGCTCGCACACCACCGGCATGTCTTCGGTGAAGCTGCGGCCCAGCCGTTCGCAGTCGCGCGTGAAGAAGGCGCGATGCGCCTGGCGCCAGGAGGCCAGCGAGCCGTCGCCCTCGCCCTCGGTTGCGGCGAAGTCGGTATCGACTTGTGAAAAGGCTGCGCTCTCGGCAGATGCGGCTGTACCGCGTGCGGGCCAACGATCAGCGTGCTGCCGGGTCCCACACGAAGCGCGCACACACCGCGCCGTGGTCCGAGGTGGGGCGGCGGGCGCCGGTCAAACCATCTTCCACCAGGTGGTCGTTCCAGATGCGCTGTTCTTTGAACGACCAGTAGCGATGCTGCGAGTGATCGTAGAACTGCTCCGACACCAGCACATGGTCGAGCTGCTCCCTGTCGCCCTGGTACACATGGGTGTAGGCCACGTCCTGGAAGTCGGCCAGCGCCTGCAGGAAGGTCACCGGGTACAGGCCGGTGTCGCTGGTGCGCCCCGTCTGAGACTTGCTGTACCGCCGGAACGGCGGCTGCGCGCTCAGGATGGACAGCGTGTTGGCATGCGCTCCGTCGTTCAGGTCGCCCAGCAGCACCACCGCGCGGGTGGCGTCGCTCTTCGTCAGGTCGGTCAGGATCATGCGCAGCGCGGCCGCCTCGGCCGTGCGGCGGATGGTGGACAGCGCGGCGCCCAGCGCGTTGCGGTGCGGCCGCAGTGCATCGATCCGCGCTTCCACCGGGTCGAGCTGCGTGGGAAGCTTCGACTTCAGATGAGCACACACCACGTGCAGCGGCGGCAGGTTGTCCACGCCGTCGCGTACCAGCACCAGCTCCAGCACCGTGCGCGAGAAGAACGGGATGCGCACGTCGATGTCGTCGTCGGTGCGTTCGGCCTGGGCACCTGCCTCGCCATGGCCACGCTTGATGAGCCGGAAAGCGTCTGGAAAGGCCTTGTGCAGCCGACGATCCTCAACCCGCCAGGGCTTGCGCACCGCCGCAGCCACGGCGATGTCGTACCACTCGTCGGCAATGAACTGCAGCTCGTAGCGAGCGTCCAGGCCTTCCAGCGCGAACAGGTCACGCAGCGCCTGCGCCGACCACAGCTCCTGAAAGGCAATCACGTCCGCGTCCATTTGCGCGATCAGCTGCGCGGCCCAGCGCAGCCGCGCGGCATAGGTGACATCGTCGAACATCGCCGAGCCCGGATGCGTCGGTTGGCCCGGCACCTGCAGGTTGTACAGATTGAGCGTACCGAAGCTGATGTCGCGCACGTTGCTCATGTCGGTCTCCGTGGTGCTCGCGGGAGGCATTGGACGGCGCCAATGGTGACAGAACTGCGTCAGCGGCAGCCGCGCGAGCCGCTGCACGGCTACTTCTTCACCCGACGCTGCCCTGTGCAGTCCGACAGGAAGCGCGCGTGGTCTTCATTGAAGCGCTCCGCTTCGGCCTTGAAATCGGCGTGGCTCTGCACGAACAGCGCCGCACTGTCGTTCAGCGCCCGCGCGGCGCGGTTGTGCTCCTCGATGCGGACGTTCAACGCCTTCTCGTCGCGCATCAGCTTGTCTCGTCCCCGGTTCCAGACCTGCAGATCGGCATTGAAGGCGGTCACCAACCGTTCGATGCGCCGGGCCTCTGCTTCGCTGGCTGGGCGGGTCGACAGGTCCTGCTCGACCTGCGCCTTGCGGGCCACCAGGGCAGACTCCTGCCGGCGCTGGGCTGCGACCGCGGCCTCGAAGGCCGAGCGGTCGGCGGTCAGCGACTCCACCATCGGGTTCAGCGCCGCCGATCGCGCCTCCAGCGGCGCCAGCGCCGCATGCAACTGCTGCTGACGTTGGCTCAGCGCCTGCGCGCGTTCACGCAGCCGCAGGTCGGCGCCCATGCACCGGCCCATCTCGTCTATGGTGATGTCGGCCGGCGGCACCTCGTCGGGCTGCGCCCACCGGTGCACGATGCCAGGCAGCCGCAGGGCCGGGCGCTCGAGCGCCTCCTGGGCCATGGCGATGCCCGCCAGCAGCAGCGGCGCCATCGACAGCCCCGGACGCGTCCAAGCTCGCAACATGCCGGGGGAGGCTAGCAGTCCCTGCTCGACGGCTCAATGGGCCGAACGGACCAGGCCCGACCCGCCATGCCAAGACCACGGCCTTGCCATCTCTGCGCGGTGAGAGCCCGCCACATCGAAGTCGCCCTGTACCCACCCCACCTTGGCCCTGAAGCAGCAGCACGCCGGGGCTCGACCGACGGCGTCACTCGGTCTCAGGCAACCCGGCCTGTGCGAGCCACCTTGCCGCCTCCAGCATCTGGCGGCGATGCGCCGGTGAGGTGGCCACCGGCATGCGCCGAAAAAATGCCGGCACGCTGCCGAAGACCGAGCGCTCGCGCAGCAGTTGAACCCAGCGCGCGGCCAGGTCTGTCTCGCCGAGGGCCTGCGCCGCCGCAGCGCCAGCGGCGTAGTTGGTCGGCAGGCCCGGGTTCGCCGCCATGCCACGCTGCGCCGCGTCCAGTGCTGCTGCGTAGTCCCGGCGTGCCAGCGCGCTCCAGGCCAGCGCCAGATACCACACCGCACGAAGTGGCTCGCGCGGGCTGAGGGCAAGCGCACGGTCGCAAAGCGCAGAGGCTTCTTCCGGGTGCCCGAGCCGCGTGCGCACGAGCGCGAGCAGTCCGTACGCCGGGGCGAACGATGCCGACAGCCGCAGGCACTGGCGCAGCGCTTCCTCGGCACGCACGGTTTCGCCGCGCCCATAGGCGATCAAGGCGAGCACGTAGTGGGCATCGGGCTCGTTCGGCGCAAAGGTGATCGCACGCTCGGCGTGATCGTGGGCCCGGCTGCGAGCATCCTCCTCGTTCAACCCGTCCCAGCCGAACTGGCCGGCGCGCCAGCAGCAGGTGGCCAGGCAGATCTCGGCCAGGCCGCATTGCGCGTCGCGCTGCAAGGCCGCCTGGGCCCAGTGGCGGGCGCGCAGATTCGTCTCGGCAGTCTCGGGCCGCGCGAACAGCTCGACCCAGGCCTGGGTGGCCAACGAGCGGGCGGAAAGTGCCTCCACGGGCACATCTCTGCCTTGCGGCAGCACACCGGCCTGGAACTCGAAGGTGAGCGCACGTGCCAGCCGCCCCACCACCACGGCCGCGCTCTGCGGCCAGTGCGAGGCTGGCAACTCGATCACTTCGGTCCAGGTTTGCCGCCCGCTCGGCACGTCGATCAGTTCGGCTTCGATCGCCAGCATGTCAGGGCCTAGAAGGTTAAGACGGCCATCCACCACCGAGCGCACGCCGAGGTACCGGCCGATGGCCACAGGCGACTCGCGGCGCCGCGCATACCCGATCATCGTGCCACGCGCGACGACGGCCAACTCGGGCTGGCGAGACAGCTCGCCGATCAGGCCATCGACCAGGCTTTGCGAGATGAACTGCAGCCTCTCGTCCGGGCCTGCAGCCTCGAAAGGCAGCACGGCGATAGACCGCTCGCCCAGGCCCGGCGATGTGCCCACCGCGACCGGCCAGCGCAGCCGATAGCCCTTGCGCGGCACCGACTCGAGCGCGTACAGGCCTTGGTCGTCGCGCCCCAACAGCTTGCGCAGCCGCGAAATGCTCTCGTACAGCGAACTGGGCGTGACGACGACGCCGGCCCAGACCGTGGCCAGCAATGAGGCCGAAGGCACCACCTGGCCACCCGCGCGTGCCAGTGTCAGCAGCAGCCGCATCGTGCGCGGCTCAAGCTTGTGCGAGACGCCGTCGCGCTCCACGCGGTCGTACATCGCATGCACGGACCAGTGGCCGATGGTGAACGACGCAGGTGAGGCGTCGGTGGACTCGTTGGACAAGGCGGCTCCGGATGGGCGCATCTTAAGAAAATCCCAAGACCGCAGCGGCTCCGTCCCGCGCAGACTGCGGCACACGATGTCCTCACGCCAAGGAGTTGCGTCATGCAAACAATGGATCGAAGGAGTGCTCTCCTGACCGCGCTGGCCGTCTGGGCCGGTGCCGCGGCCGCGCTGCCGGCGGACAGGCCGCTGCGTATCGTTGTGCCTTTCGCGGCCGGCTCAGCACCGGACATCGTGGCCAGGACGCTCGCCGAACCCCTGTCGGCCGAGCTCGGAACGCCGGCGGCGGTGGAGAACATCCCCGGCGCCGGGGGGCTTGTGGGCGTCACGCATGTCGTGAACGCAGCCGCCGATGGCCGCACCGTCGTGCTGTCGGGCGATGCGGCACTGGTGATGCCCGACCCGAACGGCGTGCGCCGCTATGACCCGCAGCGCGACCTGGCACCGATCTCGCGGGTCGTCGCCACGCCGAACGTGCTCGTCGTCGGCGGCGATGGCAGTGCCCGCAACTTCGCGGATTGGCTCGCCTGGTTGCGCCAGCGACCCGCCGGCCAGGTCACTTACGCCTCGGCCGGTATTGGCACGTCTTCTCACCGCGCTGGCGAACTGCTCGCGAAGATGGCAGGCGTCGACATGATTCACGTGCCTTCCAACCAGAGCCCCTTGCCGGACGTGGTGGCCGGACGCGTCGATTTCTCGTTCGCCAACGTCGCAACCGCCATGCCGTTGGTTCGCGAAGGCCGTTTGCGCGCGCTGGCGGTGTCATCGCTGCAACGAACGCCGATTGCGCCTGAGCTGCCGACGCTGGCCGAGTCCGGTCTGCCGGGCTTCGAGGCGATGGCCTGGTTCGCGCTGCTGGCGCCCGCGGCAACGCCCACCGACATGCTGGTGCGATGGCAGCGAGCGGCACGCGGTGCGCTTGCAACGACCATGGTCAAGGCCAGGTTGCAGTCGATGGGGATAGAGCCGATTGGCGGTTCGCCCGATGAACTCCGCCTGACGATCGAACGGGAGTCACGCCAATGGGCCGGCTTGATCCGGTGAGCAGCCGCTACACCAGCGTCAATGACTCGAAGCCGACCTGCTGCAGCGCCGCTTCCGACTCGCCCTTGACGCGGTTGTAGGAAAGCCGCGAAGCGGCATCGGCGCCCATCGCCGAGTTCAGCACACAAGTCGGCGTGCCGTGGGCGTGGGCGCTTCGGGCCGCGGCGCTCAGGCCTGCGCCCCCGGCGCCCCCAGCTTCAGCAGCGCCCGCGCCTCTTCGGGCGTGGCCACGCGGCGGCCATACTGTTCGCACAGCTCGGCCACCTGGCGCACCAGCGCGGCGTTGGAGGGGGCCAGGGTGTCGCGGTCCAGGCGCACGTTGTCTTCCAGGCCGGTGCGGCAGTGGCCGCCCAGCTCCAGCGACCAGCGGGCCAGCTCGATCTGGTGGCGGCCGATGCCGGCGCCGGTCCAGGTGGCGTCGGGGGCCAGGCGGTGCAGCGTCTTCACGTAGAACTCGAAGACCTCGCGGTCCACCGGCATCGCGTTCTTCACGCCCATCACGAACTGCACATGCAGAGGTCCGACGCCGATGCGGCCGTCGGCATGCATCTCGGCGGCCTTGAAGATCATCGACAGGTCGAAGGCTTCCACCTCGGGCTTGATGCCGTGCTGCTTCATCTCGGCGGCCAGCCAGTCCACCAGGTCGGGCGCGTTGTCGTACACGCGGGTGGGAAAGTTCACCGAGCCGGTGGCCAGCGAGGCCATGTCGGGCCGCAGGTGCAGCATGCCGCCCCGCTCACGCCCCGCGCCCGAGCGGCCGCCGGTGGACACCTGCGTGATGATCAGTGGGCAATGCTTGCGGATGCCGGCCAGCACCTCGGCAAAACGCTCGGGCGCCGAGCTGGGCGTCTCGTCGTCGTTGCGCACATGCAGGTGCACCAGCGTGGCCCCGGCCTCGTACGCGGCATGGGTGGACTCGATCTGCTCGCTGGGCGTGACCGGCACCGCCGGGTTGTCCTTCTTGCGCGGCAAGGAACCGGTGATGGCGACGGAGATGATGCAGGGAGAAGACATGGTCAGGCTCTTTTCAGCTTGATGGCGTTGGGCAAAGGGACCGAGCGGCGCAGCACCGTCTCGCCCAGCCACAGCGCGCTGCGGCGGGCGCGGGCGGCCACGGTGGGCAGCGGCATCTGCTGGTAGTCGTCGTTGAACACCTCGAAGCTGTAGTCGCCGCGGTAGCCCAGGCGGTGCAGCCGCTGCACCCAGTCGGCCACCTCGGCGCTGTGCACGCCTTCACCCGGAAACACGCGGAAGTGCCGCGCGGTGGTGATGCGCTCTTCCACCGAACGGATCTCCTGCCACATGAAGTCGGCCAGCTGCACCAGGAAGATCTTGTAGGGGTCGATCAGGTCCAGCTCGTCGGCCGGCGTCTGGGTGGCAAAGGCATGGAAGCTGTCGAGCCCGATGCCCAGGTTGGGCATGTCGGCCCGCACCACCACGTCCCAGGCCTGCGGAAACTCGTTGACATGGCGGCCCCAGGACAGCCCCTCGTACGCGATGCGGATGCCCAGCGGCACCGCCAGCATCGCCAGCTTGCGCAGGTCGCGGGCCATGTGCTCGCGGTCGTCCTGCGCATGCACCGAGGTGGTGGAGCACACCAGCAGCACCTTGGCGCCGAGGCGGCGGCACATGTCCAGCATCGACTTGGCCACGTCCACCTTGTAGTCGTGCAGGTGGCCGCTCAGGCCTTCGAAGTCGCGCAGCACCTGGAAGCCGGTGACCCGCAGGCCGCTGGCCTGCACCGCGGCCACGGCGGCGTCCAGCCCGTCGGGGTGGCCCACCACGTCGCGGGCGCTGAGCATGATCTGCGAGAAGCCGGCTTCGCGCGCGGCCTTGAGCTTGGCCTCCAGCGGGCCGGCCAGCGAGATGGTGTCGATGCCGAAGTCGGCGAAGTTGCCTTGCGTGGTCTGGCTCATCGCGTCACCTTTGCGCGTGCACCAGCTCGAACGACAGGCCGTGCAGCAGGCCCTTGGTCAGCGCGCCCCGCACATCGGTGTGCACCCGTTCGGTTTCGTGGAACTCGACGCCGCGCTCGCGCATGTGGGCCACGGTGCCCACCACGTCGGGCGTGGCAAAGGCCACGCGCGCCAGGGTCTCGTCGTCTTCCACGTCCAGGATGCCGGGCTCGGGCTCGATGAGCTGGAAGTAGAAGGTGCCGCAGGGGCTCTTGAGCACGCGGCCCTTGGGCAGGATGCCGAAGGTGGTTTCAGGCGGCACCGGCTCGAAGCCGAACAGCACGCGGTAGAACTCGGTCCAGTCTTCGGTGCGGTCGTTGCCGATGTACTGCACCACGCCGAACCAGCTGAGGCCGCAGGCCGAAGGCGGATGCCGCTCCACCGACGGAATGGGCACGAAGTCCACGTCGTAGATCGAGAACTCGCGCCAGCGGTCGATGAAATAGAGGCGGCTGCTGCCCACGCCGTGGATGGCGGGGATGTGCAGCTCCATCGGCTCCACGTTCACCGGCACGGCCCAGGCGCCGTTGTCCAGCGCCTGGCGGTAGGCGGCGCCGGCATCACGTACGCGAAAGGCCAGCGCGGCGATGACCGCGGGCGAAGCGCCGCTGCCTTCGGGCGCCACCACGTCGTGTGCGTTGACGATGACGTTCATCGGCCCCTGGCGGTACAGCGTGACCTCGCGCGAGCGGTGGCGCGCCACGGGTGAGAAGCCCACCATCTCCAGCACCTGGCCCAGGGCCTGCGGGCGGGCGGTGGAGTATTCGATGAACTCCAGGCCGGCCAGACCCAGGGGGTTGGGCAGCTCGCCGATGTCTTCGCGGTTCAAGGTGTTGGACATGTGGGTCGGGGTTGGGTGTGGGGTCAGGGTTGCAGGGCCGAAGTCTCGGCCAGCTCTTCCACCGTGGTGCTGCCGAAGCCGAAGAATTCGAGGTAGGCCGGGATCATCTCGAACAGCATGTCGGTGCCCACCTGCACCGGGCAGCCGCGGGCCCGGGCGGCCTGCAGCAGCGGGGTGAAGGTCTGCGTCATCACCACCTCGCCCACAAAGGTGCCGGGCGCGATGCGCGAGACGTCGAACGGCAGCGGATCATCCGGCTTCATGCCCAGCGGGGTGGCGTTGACGATGAGATCGTAGCCCGCCGGGTCGCGGCTGCCTGTGTGCACCTGCAAGGCCGGGTAGTGCTGGCGCAGCCGGCCGGCCAGCGCCTGGGCCGAGGCGTCGTGGGTGTCGAACAGCATCATCTCGGCCACGCCCGCCGCCGCCAGCGAAGCGGCGATGGCGCAGCCCACGCCACCGGCGCCGGCCACCAGCACGCGGCGCCCCATCGGCTGCCAGCCCTTGCGGATGAGGCCGCGCACGAAGCCGGCGCCATCGAACTGGTCGCCCAGCAGGCTGCCGTCGGGCCGCCGCTGGATGGCGTTGGCCGCACCGGCGATGCGGGCGGTGGTGGTCAGTTCGTCCACCAGGTCCAGCGTGGCCACCTTGTGCGGCATGGTCACCAGCGCGCCGTGGAAGTTGGTCATCCGGCGCAGCGCGGCGATGGCGTCGGCATAGTCTTCGGGCGCCACGCCCATGGGCATGACCACCGCGGGGATGCCCCGGCGGTCGAACCAGGGGTTGTAGATCATGGGCGCCTTGACCGGCTCGATGGGGTAGCCGAAGTGCGCGATGAGTCGGGTCTTGCCGGTGATCATGGTGGTGGCCTTGGGGAACGTCAGGCGGGGGTCAGGCGTGGGCGGTCTTGAGCTTGGGCTGGGCCAGCGCCTCCTGGCGGGCGGCGTCGTATTCCGCCTCGGGCACCGGCACCGCATCGGGGTTGCCCAGGTCCTGCATGCGCACGCGGTAGGTCTCGCGGGCGGTGAAGCAGGCGATGGCCGAGATGACGCAGATGCCCAGCGTGAGCGAGCCCACGATCAACGGGATGTTGGTGGCCCCCGGCGGCGCCACGGTGGCAAACAGCGCCGGCAGCATCGCGGTGGCCGCGGTGCCCAGGTTCTGCGAGATGGCCATGGCCGACACCCGGGTGCGGGTGGGAAACAGCTCGGGGTAGAAGCTGGGGTACACCGCGTTGTAGCCCTGGTACACCAGGCCCCACATCAGCAGCGACAGCACGATGGCCATCGGCACGTTGTGGATGCTGATGGCGTAGAGGTA
>CAKZXL010000099.1 GCA_937883885.1 uncultured Aquincola sp.
ACTGCTGCACCACGCCCCATTCTGAACCCGGGCGGCCGATCAGCGCCGCCCATTCGGCCCGCAGGGTGTCGGCCGGCTTGAAGCGGCCGTCGGTGCCCAGGTTGTCCTTGAAGAAGCGGTTGCGCGCGCCGGGAATGTGGCCGGCCTGCGCATCCAGCGGCTCCACCTCGCCGCGGTAGCGCTCGGGCGCGCGGGCGTCGAACAGCCGCACGCGGCCGGCCTGCTGCAGCAGCTCGGCCGCGCTGATGGTGGGCATGCCGGGCTCCGCCGCGGCGGGGTAGGGCGCCTGTTCGGCCGGCGGGCGTGCGGCTTCGGTGCTCAGCGCGCCACCAGCGGCCTGCCAGGCGGCCGGGCCGCCGTCCAGCACCGCCACCTCGGCATGGCCCAGCCAGCGCAGCAGCCACCAGGCGCGGGCGGCGTAGGGTCCGCCTTGCGCGTCGTAGGCCACCACGGCCACGCCCGGCCGCACGCCCCAGCGGCCGGCGGTGGCCGCAAAGGCCTCGCGCGTCGGCAGCGGGTGGCGGCCGCCCTGGGCAGGGCCGGCCGACTTGTCGCCCGACAGGTCGCGGTCCAGGTGGGCGTACAGCGCGCCGGGCAGGTGGCCGGCGGCGTAGGCGCGCTCGCCGGCCGCGGCGTCTGTGAGGTCGAAGCCGCAGTCCAGCAGCACCACGGGCTGGCCGGCATCCAGCAGGGCGCGCAGCGCGGGCGCGGAGATCAGCGGGCGGGTGAGTTTCATGTTTCCACCGAGTTGTTGGACACGGCAGGCGCCTGGCGGGCCCGCAGCAAGGTGGCGCCCAGGCCGGCGCCGACGATCAGCAGCATGCCCCCGAGCGCCATCCATGTCACCGGGTCGTCGAACAGCAGCACGCCGTAGCCGAACGCGAAGGCGATGCCCAGGTACTGCAGGCTGGCGTTGGTGAGCGCATGGCCGATGGCATAGGCGCGGGTCATCATCATCTGCGCGCTGGTGGCCAGCAGGCCGGTGGCCACCAGCAGCGCAAAGCCCTGCCAGGTGTGGCTGTGCACGCCGTTGACCAGCATGGTGCTGGCACCCACGGTGCAACTGCCCAGCGAGAAGTAGAAGACCACGCGGTACTCGGGCTCGCCGATGCGGCCCAGCGCGGTGACCTGCAGGTAGGCCATCGCGGCCAACATGCCGGAGATGAGGCCGGCCACGCCGTACCAGAGCTGGTGGCTGTCCATCGTGGGCCGCAGCACCAGGGCCACGCCGACGAAGCCCAGCACGATGGTGACCACCAGCCGGCCGTCGATGCCGTGGCTGGCGGGCTGGCCGCTGCCGTTGAAGCTCACCAGCACCGCGCCGCCGATGAGGAACATCGCCATCCAGATCGACGACATGTAGTTCAGCGTCATCGCGGTGGCCAGCGGCAGATTGCCCAGCGCATAGAACCACAGCACCAGCGAGGCCACGCCGACCACGCTGCGCCACAGATGCATCATCGGCACCGGCGTGCGCAGCGTGCCGCCGCGCGCCCGGGCCACGCCGGCGATGAAGAGGGCGCCGATCAGGCCCCGGTAGAACACGATCTCGCCGGCCGGGTAGTAGGCCGACGCCAGCTTGACGCACACCCCCATCGACGCGAAGAGGAAGGCGGCGGACACCATCAACAAAGGAGCGGACATCATCCGCCCCATTGTGGCAAGTGCTTGCTCACCGCGATGTCCGCCGTGCGTCAGGCCCCGCGGCCGGCGCCCGGCCGCTCCGAAGGCGGCCGCGCCACCCGCCCGGCGGGTGGGCCCGTGTACTCACGGGACCGGGTGCTCCATCACCGTTTCATTTGGATGGACGCGCGATACCACTCGTGGAAGTGCTTCATGCCGTCTTCCATCGGGCTTTGGTACGGGCCGCATTCGTCGTCGCCACGCTCGAACAAGGCCTTGCGGCCGGCGTCCATGCGCAGCGCGATCTCGTCGTCTTCCACGCAGGTTTCCATGTAGGCGGCCTGCTGGGCTTCGACGAACTCGCGCTCGAAGGCGACGATCTCCTCGGGGTAGTAGAACTCCACCACGTTGGTGGTCTTCTGCGGGCCCTTGGGGTAGAGCGTGCTCACCACCAGCACGTGCGGATACCACTCGACCATGATGTTCGGGTAGTAGGTCAGCCAGATGGCGCCGTGCGGCGGCGTCTGCCCGCCGCTGAAGTTGCGCACCGCGTCGTGCCAGCGGCGGTAGATCGCCGAGCCGGGCTTTTCCAGCGCCTTGTGCACGCCCACCGTCTGCACTGAGTGGTGGCGGCCGAACTCCCAGCGCAGGTCGTCGCAGGTGACGAAGCTGCCCAGCCCGGGGTGGAACGGGCCGACGTGGTAGTCCTCCAGGTAGACCTCGATGAAGGTCTTCCAGTTGTAGTCGCACTCGTGGGTGTGGATCTTGTCCAGCACGTAGCCGCCGAAGTCCAGTGCCGCCCGTGGGCCCAGCTGGGCCAGGTCGGCGGCGATGTCACGACCGTTGTCCTCGAACAACATGCCGTTCCACTCGCGCAGCCGGTAGTTGTTCAGGTGCAGGCAGGGGTCCTGCTGGAAATGCGGGGCGCCCACCAGCTGGCCGTGCAGGTCGTAGGTCCAGCGGTGCAGCGGGCACACGATGTGGCTGCGGGTGTGGCCGCGGCCACGCAGCATCACCGCCTGCCGGTGGCGGCAGACGTTGGACACCAGCTCGATGCCGTCGCGGGTGTGCACCAGGGCGCGGCCTTCGCCTTCTTGCGGCAGCGCGTAGTAGTCCCCCACCTCGGGCACGGCCAGCGTGTGCCCGACGTAGCGGGGACCGTGCTGGAAGATGAGTTCCTGTTCCCTGCGGAACCGGTCCTCGTTGAAGTAGGTGTCAACCGACAGCTGGGTGCGGTTGCGTTCGAGCGCGGCAAGCTTGATGCTCAGGTCGGACATGATCCCCAGGATCTCCAAAAACCAATGTCAACCCCCCGCCACGAGATGGCGGGTTTGAAGGAATTTCTCGGGGAGTCCCCCGAAAAGCGAGCCGAACATTGTACCCGGGGGGTATGCCCGTGGGGCGCCACGGGCAACCAGGCGAAACATCCGGCGTCAATCCGTCAAGGATGGGATACGGATGCAGGTGGGGGGAGTCGGGCTGTCTACAATCACCGACCTGACTTTTTCACAAGACGAGATGCCCAGCCGAATGACCGCGAAGCCCGAGGCGGCCGACGCCGAGCTGCCAGCGCTTCGCTACGAGGATGCGCTGGCCGAGCTCGAACAACTGGTGCAGACGATGGAAAGCGGCCAACTGCCGCTGGACCGCCTGCTTGAAAGCTACAAGCGGGGTGCCGACCTGCTGAACCTGTGCCGCTCGCGCCTGCAGGCCGTCGAGGAACAGGTCAAGGTGCTGGAAGACGGGCAGCTCAAGCCCTGGACGTCCGCCTGAGGGCGGCCCGGCATGCACAGCACGAGGGACACGATGAAGGTGGACGATTTCGACGCCTGGACCCGCGCCGAACTGGCGTCGGTCGAGGCTGCGCTCGACGCATGGGTGCCGGCCGATGCGCCGGCCGGCGTGGGCGTGGCCATGCGCTACGGCGTGCTGGACGGCGGCAAGCGGCTGCGGCCCTTGCTGGTGCTGGCCGCCTGTGAGGCGGTGGGCGGCTCGCGCGAGGCCGCGATGCGCGCCGCCTGCGCGGTGGAGCTGATCCACGCCTACTCGCTGGTGCACGACGACATGCCCTGCATGGACAACGACGTGCTGCGCCGGGGCAAGCCCACGGTGCACGTGCAGTTCGGCGAAGCGCAGGCCATGCTGGCCGGCGATGCGATGCAGGCCCTGGCCTTCGAGGTGCTGACGCCCGACGCCGGCGTGGCGCCCGCGCTGCAGGCGCGGCTGTGCTCGCTGCTGGCCCGCGCGGCCGGCCATGCCGGCATGGCCGGCGGTCAGGCCATCGACCTGGCCAGCATCGGCAAGCCGCTCGATGAAGCCGCGCTGCGCGACATGCACCGCCGCAAGACCGGCGCCCTGCTGCAGGCCAGCGTGCTGATGGGCGCCGCCTGCGGCGACATCACGCCGGTGGCCTGGGCGGCGCTGTCCGATTACGGCTCGGCCATCGGCCTGGCCTTCCAGGTGGTCGACGACATCCTGGACGTGACGCAAGCCTCCGAAACGCTGGGCAAGACCGCCGGCAAGGACCTGCACCACAACAAGCCCACTTATGTGTCCGTGCTCGGCCTCGATGCCGCGCGGCGCCACGCCGACGAACTGCGCGACCAGGCCCATGCGGCCCTGCAGCGCAGCGGGTTGGCCGATGCGCTGCGCCTGGCCATCCTGGCCGACAAGGTCGTCGAGCGCCACAGCTGACGCCAGGCCGCCCCCACGCGATGACCACTACGCTGCTACAAACCATCCACAGCCCGGCCGACCTGCGCCGGCTGCCCCGCACCAGCCTGCATGCGCTGGCCCGTGAACTGCGCGAATGCGTGCTGCAGAACGTCAGCAGCACGGGCGGCCACCTGTCGAGCAACCTCGGCACCGTGGAGCTGACGATCGCGCTGCACTACGTCTTCAACACGCCGGAAGACCGCGTGGTATGGGACGTGGGCCACCAGACCTACCCCCACAAGATCCTGACCGGCCGCCGCGAGCGCATGAGCACGCTGCGCCAGCTGGGTGGCATCAGCGGCTTTCCGCGGCGCGACGAGAGCGAGTACGACAGCTTCGGCACCGCGCACTCGTCCACCTCCATCTCCGCCGCGCTGGGCATGGCTATGGCCGCCAAGCTCAAGGGTGAAGACCGCAAGGCCGTGGCCGTGATCGGCGACGGCGCGATGACCGCCGGCATGGCCTTCGAGGCGCTGAACAACGCCGGCGTGCCGCATGCCGGCCTGCTGGCCGACATGCTGGTGGTGCTGAACGACAACGACATGTCGATCAGCCCGCCGGTGGGCGCGCTCAACAAGTACCTGGCGCGGCTGATGAGCGGCAAGTTCTACAGCGCCGCCCGTGAAGGCGCCAAGAGCGTGCTGAAGAACGCGCCCAGCCTGTTCGAGCTGGCCCGCCGCTTCGAGGAGCATGCCAAGGGCATGGTGGTGCCCGGCACCATCTTCGAGGAATTCGGCTTCACCTACGTCGGCCCGATCGACGGCCACGACCTGGACGCGCTGATTCCCACGCTGGAGAACCTGCGCGACAAGAAGGGTCCGCAGTTCCTGCATGTGGTCACCAAGAAGGGCTATGGCTACAAGCTGGCCGAGGCCGATCCCATCCTGTACCACGGCCCCGGCAAGTTCGACCCCGCCAAGGGCCTGCCCAAGCCGGGCGTGCCGGCCAAGCCGTCGTTCATGCACATCTTCGGCCAGTGGCTGTGCGACATGGCGGCCACCGACCAGCGGCTGGTGGCCATCACGCCCGCGATGCTGGAAGGCTCGGGCATGGTGGAGTTTCAAAAGCGCTTTCCGCAGCGCTGCCACGACGTGGGCATCGCCGAGCAGCATGCCGTCACCTTCGCGGCCGGCCTGGCCTGCGAGGGGCTCAAGCCGGTGGTGGCCATCTACTCCACCTTCCTGCAGCGTGCCTACGACCAGCTGATTCACGACGTCGCGATCCAGAACCTGCCGGTGGTGTTTGCGCTCGACCGCGCCGGCCTGGTGGGCGCCGACGGTGCCACCCATGCAGGCGCCTACGACATCGCCTACCTGCGCTGCATTCCGAACATGGCGGTGCTGACGCCGGCCGACGAGAACGAATGCCGCAAGGCGCTGACCACCGCCTACCGCCGCGACCACCCGGTGGCCGTGCGCTACCCCCGCGGCACAGGCGCCGGCGCGGCCACCGATGCCGACCTGCCCGACTTCGCCTGGGGCAAGGGCGAAGTGCGCCGCAGCGGCCAGCGCATCGCCATCCTGGCCTTCGGCACCCTGCTGTACCCGGCGCTGGCCGCCGCCGACAAGCTGGACGCCACCGTCGCCAACATGCGCTTTGCCAAGCCGCTGGACGAAGCCCTGGTGGCCGAGCTGGCGCGCACGCACGACGCCATCGTGACGGTGGAAGACGGCTGCGTGATGGGCGGCGCCGGATCGGCGGTGATGGAAGCGCTGCAGCGCGCCGGCCTGAACAAGCCGGTGCTGTCGCTGGGCCTGCCCGACGAGTTCATCGAGCATGGCGATCCGGCCAAGCTGATGGCCGGCATCGGCCTGGATGCGGCGGGCATCGAGCAGTCCATCCGCAAGCGCTTCCCGGGCGGCAAGCCGTCGCTGGTGGTGGCGGCCTCGGCCGGCTGAAGGCGGCGCGCGTGGCCGGCTACCCGCCGCAGGGCCTGAAGCCCACGCACGAGCAGATCCTCAGGCACCTGCGCCGCTCCAACGAAGTGGCGCAGCGGGCGGTGGCCCTGGGCCACCATCCGTTCGGTGCGGTGCTGGTGGGCCCCGACCAGGAAACCGTGCTGCTGGAGCAGTGCAACATCGACACGGTGAATCATGCCGAGTCGACCCTGGCCCGCGTGGCGGCCACCAACTTCACGCCCGAGTTCCTGCGGGGCTGCACGCTGTACACCGCGGTGGAGCCCTGCTGCATGTGCGCCGGCACCGCCTACTGGGCCAACATCGGCCGCATCGTCTTCGGCATGACCGAAGAGCAGCTGCTGCAGGCCACCGGCAGCCACGCAGAAAACCCGACGATGAGCGTGCCCTCGCGCTACGTCTTCGACCACTGCCAGAAGCCGGTGGACCTGATCGGCCCGGTGCCTGAGATCGCCGCCGAGACGGTGGCGATGCAGCAGGCGTTCTGGGCCAGCCGCTAGGCCACCGCGGGTGGCTTCAGCGTGTGGCGCGCCGCCGCACGCATTCCAGGTAGGCCTGGCCGTCGGGCGGCAGGCCGCTGCGCTGCGAGGCCCAGATCATCTCGCCCAGGCATTCCATCATCTGGTGCTGCGCCTCATGCGCCGAGCCCAGCTTGGCTGCCAGCAGCCCGAAGGCCTGCTTGATGCCGGTGGGCTGGTCGATGGACACCTGCTCGCTGATCGACAGGTGCATGCTCAGGTGCAGGAAGGGGTTGGTGCGGCCTTCTTCCACCGTGTAGCTGGCGGCCAGCGCCGCCTCCAGGTCCGACAGGTCGGCGTGGTACTCGGGGTGCTGGTCGATCCACGGCGCCGCCACCGCCTCCATCGGCACCAGCGGCATGCCCTCGCGCTGCTTGCGCAGCACCTCGCAGAAGAAGCGGCGGACGTCGTGTTGGCTGGGCTGGAACATGGGGGGGATTGTCTCAGCCGGGCATGTCCAGGTAGTAGCGCAAGGCCTTGCCCTGTCCATGGGTCCACAGCAAGCCAGCCGCCACCAATTCGGCCAGATCGCGCGTGGCGGTGGGCTTGGAGGTGCCGGTGAGCTTGATGTACTTCTGCGCATTCAAGCCGCCCAGGA
>CAKZXL010000100.1 GCA_937883885.1 uncultured Aquincola sp.
AAGATCACCGGCGACACCGACAAGCGCGGCACCGAGGCGCACTTCCTGCCCGACGAAGAGATCTTCACCAACGTCGACTTCCACTACGACGTGCTGGCCAAGCGCCTGCGCGAGCTGAGCTTCCTCAACAACGGGGTGAAGATCAAGCTGGTGGATGAGCGCAATGCGAAGGAAGACAACTTCGCCTTTGCCGGCGGCGTCAAGGGCTTCGTCGAGTTCATCAACCAGGGCAAGAAGGTGCTGCACCCCAACGTGTTCCACGCGATGGGCGACAAGCAGAGCGACCAGGGCACCAGCATCGGCGTGGAAGTGGCGATGCAGTGGAACGACAGCTACAGCGAAAGCGTGCTGTGCTTCACCAACAACATTCCGCAGCGTGACGGCGGCACCCACCTCACCGGCCTGCGCGCCGCCATGACCCGGGTGCTCAACAAGTACATCGAGGACAACGAGCTGGCCAAGAAGGCCAAGGTAGAGATCAGCGGCGACGACATGCGCGAAGGCCTGGCCTGCGTGGTCAGCGTCAAGGTGCCCGAGCCCAAGTTCAGCAGCCAGACCAAGGACAAGCTGGTCAGCAGCGAAGTGCGCGCGCCGGTGGAAGACATCGTCGGCCGGCTGCTCAACGACTGGCTGCTCGAGAACCCCACCGACGCCAAGATCATCTGCGGCAAGATCGTCGAGGCCGCCCGCGCCCGCGACGCCGCCCGCAAGGCCCGCGAGATGACGCGCCGCAAGGGCGTGCTGGATGGCCTGGGCCTGCCCGGCAAGCTGGCCGACTGCCAGGAGAAGGACCCCGCGCTGTGCGAGATCTACATCGTGGAGGGCGACTCCGCCGGTGGTTCGGCCAAGCAGGGGCGTGACCGCAAGTTCCAGGCGATCCTGCCGCTGCGCGGCAAGATCCTGAACGTGGAGAAGGCGCGCTACGAGAAGCTGCTGTCCAGCGAGCAGATCCTGACGCTGATCACCGCGCTGGGCACCGGCATCGGGCCCGAAGACTTCAACGCCGACAAGCTGCGCTACCACCGCATCATCGTGATGACCGATGCCGACGTGGACGGCGCCCACATCCGCACGCTGCTGCTGACCTTCTTCTACCGCCAGATGCCCGAGCTGGTGGAGCGCGGCTACATCTACATCGCGCAGCCGCCGCTGTACAAGGTCAAGCACGGCAAGCACGAGCAGTACCTGAAGGACGGCCTGGAGCTGGACAACTACCTGCTGAAGGTGGCGCTGGAAGGTGCGCGCATCGAGACGCAGAACGGCAATGCGCCCATCGAGGGCGATGCGCTGGCCGAGTACGCCCGCCGCGCGGTGCTGGCCGACAACGTGATCGGCCGCCTGTCGAACTGGATGGACACCGATGCGCTGCGCGCCATCGCCGACGGCCTGGCGCTGAACCTGGACGATGCCGCCGAAGCCGAGAAAAGCGCCACCGCGCTGCAGGCCGCGCTGCACGATGCCGAGGTGGCCGCCGAATACGACGAGCGCACCGACAAGCACCACCTGCGCATCAGCCGCCGGCACCACGGCAACATCAAGAGCAGCGTGATCACCGCCGACTTCGTGCACGGCGCCGACTACGAGGCGCTGAGCAAGGCCGGCGAGGTGTTCAACAACCTGCTGGGCACCGAAGCCGTGGTCAAGCGCGGCGAAGGCGAGCGCCAGAAGGAGCTGAAGGTCGCCGACTTCCGCGCCGCGATGCGCTGGCTGATGCAGCAGGCCGAAGGCGCCGTCGGCCGCCAGCGCTACAAGGGCCTGGGCGAGATGAACCCCGAGCAGCTCTGGGAAACCACGATGGACCCCACCGTGCGCCGCCTGCTGCGCGTGCAGATCGACGACGCCATCGAAGCCGACCGCGTGTTCACGATGCTGATGGGCGACGAGGTGGAACCGCGGCGCGACTTCATCGAGAGCAATGCGTTGAGGGCGGCGAATATCGACGTTTGAGCGTTGATGTAGGCAGGGGCATCTCCTGAGAATGTGTCGGCCATAAACTGAGACAGCGCCCTTAAGTCCCAGCCCCTGCAACTGCAAAGCTGACCACGAGTTCGAGCATGGCTAGGATGTCCTGGCCATTCACAACTTCCCTCATCACCCGCGGTTCGCCAAGCCACCCTTGTGGATGAAGGTCCACACCGCCGACCAAGCCCGGCTTTGGTCCATGTACACGCTGCACGAGAAGCCTCCGTTGGGCTTCGAGTCGGGCTGGACCTTGATGAGCGAACTCTCCCAGGACGAGCGGCAACGCCTTGAGCTTCTGTGCGCTGTCGACAGCAAGCGCGTCTTCCCAGCAGTCGTGAACGGCGAACTCTGCGCGGTTATCGAGCAAGAGTTCCTAGCCTCCGACAGTGGGGGCGCTTGGTATGAGGACTCTGCCCAGGTCATCGCGCGGATTCGTCGAAGCCTGCTGCCCCGCCTTAAGGCTGCGTCGGTAGCGGACCCTCTGCATTGCGGCGTGGTGGCCGACCAAGCTGTGACCTTTTGCGGTCGGCCAAACGTGATGATTGCTTTGCCTTAACGAATAGCAGGAGATGGCGAGGTCAGGCGCCTGCTTTGCGAAGTGCTGGCCTTTGCCTATCCAGCGGCCCATGAGCCGCACCGGTCCGCGCAACGATGAACTCAAAGAGCTCGGGGCCGTGACGATTGCTTCGAGGGGAATGACGGTGGTCGTCCATGGCCGTTACCATTGAAATCAAAAGGCTCTGCCACATCGATTAGCCACAAGCATCTGAAGGCCCCCGCGAGGAGTGGCGTTTTGCTGGTTCTTCGAGCCGTGCATGTGTCCGAAGCGGACGGAGCAGCTTGGGAGGCTGGATGCTCGAGAAAATCATTCGCGTCGACAACGTCGGCGTCTTCAAGGCAGCGGTTCCTTCTGCGGTCACGCTCAAGAAGGTCACCGTCATCTATGCCGACAACGCGAGAGGTAAGTCGACCCTGTCGTCGCTGCTGAGGGCGTGCAGCGTCGGCGACGCGCAAGCGCTTCAAGCCCGCAAAACCATCGGCAGCCCTGGAAACCAATCGGTCGTCCTGCGGTTCCAGGGCCCTACTGGTGGCGCGAATGTCTCTTTTGATGGCGCCAATTGGTCGTCCCCAGCCGGCAATCTACACGTTTTCAATCAGGAGTTCGTCGAACGAAACGTATACGCTGGTGCAGCCGTAACCCCTGACCAGAGAGCTTCTCTTTTGGAACTGGCTCTGGGGCTTGATGCAGTCGCCAAGAGAGAAGAGTTCCAGCGACAGTCGGACGCTCAGCGGACCGCCTCGCAGCGCATCACGGCTGAAGATGCAGCGCTTCGTGGTTACCACCAAGGCGTCACCTTGGCAGCGTTCATCGCACTCGAGCCGATTCTTGATGGCCCGCAGCAGCTTGCCCAAATTGACAAGCAACTGAACGAAGCGCGCACCGTCCAGCAAATCCTTGGCCGGCAGGGGTTTCGGCAGCTCAAGCCCCTCGCATTCAATTTTGACGGCATCCGCGCCATCGCTCAATCCAGCATCGAGCGTCTGCAGGACGACGCGGAGCAGGTCGTCCGTCGACACTTTGATGGTCACCTTGGCGTTGCGACGGAGCGATGGGTCAGCGAAGGGCTCCAGCACAAGCCCGACGAGCACTGTCCCTTCTGTGGACAGGAGACCGCTGAGCTTCCTCTCCTTCAGGCATACAAGGCCTACTTCAACCAAGCCTACAAAGACCACCTGCGGAGGGTGGCCTCGCTGCCTGGTTTGGCAAGTGGACAAGTTGGCGATGCCTTGATTCAGGATTGGCACAACACCCTTGACTTCAATCGCATAGCGCTCGAAGGCTGGTCCACCGTGCTGAAGCTGGACCTTCCGCCGTTTGACGAACAGGCTCAAGCTGAGGCCATGAACAAGGCGAAAACGCTTGTTCAAGCGGTTGTCGACGCGAAGACTGCCAAGCCGCTTGAAGAGGTGGATGTGGTCGGGCTCGACGAAGCAGCGAAGGTCCTCGACTCGGTCAGTGCTGCCCTGGCAGCGCACAACGAGGCCATCGACGCGCTGAACGCCCAGATTGACCGCTACAAGCAGGGCCTCGCCAACGTAGACATGCAGCAGTTGCAGGCGAAGCGCCACACCGTTGAGCTGTGCATGGTGCGAAATGCACCCGAGGTACTTCAACATCTGGCGAATCGAGCCCAAGCCGAAGGAGAACGCAAAGAGGCTGAGCGAAAAAAGGCTGAAGCACGAGAGGCGCTTGACCAGCTCATGGCCACATCTCTCGCGGCTTTTCAGGAGGCCATCAACGCTCACCTGCGAGACTTTGGTGCGCCATTCACCATCCGAGAACTGAAGCCAAGCTATCTCGGCGGCGGCGTTCCTCGAAGTGAATACGTCCTGGAAGTGCGCGGCGCTTCTGTTCCCGTCGGCGCCGCCAACGGTGGAGCGTTGACGTTTCACAGCGTACTGAGTGAAGGCGACAAGCGAACCCTTGCCTTCGCCTTCTTCCTCGCGCGGCTCTTCGCAGACCCGACTCGCGCGGAAGCTGTTGTCGTGCTCGATGACGTCTTCACCAGCCTCGACCTGCACCGACGCACTAAGACTGTCGAGGCCGTTCTCGCCATGAGCCAGCAGTGCAAGCAGGTCATCGCGCTCGGACACGACGCCTACTTCTTGCGCGATATCCGCAAGCGAGTGACCAAGGTCGGCGGCGAGGTCGCGGAGCTCGAACTGAGGCGCGGGCCCGAGAACTTCACTGTGATGGGTACGTTCGACCTCGACCAGTTCTGCGCCTCTCCGTACTACAAACGCTATCGCTTGGTCGAAACGTTCGTGTCCGGCGCAGAGCGGGTGAACCTGCTCGACGTGGCGCAAGCTTTGCGGCTTCTCGTTGAAGGGCATATGCATCGCTGCTTCGTCGGGCGCTTTGCTGACGGACAAACCGTCGGCGTCATGATTCAGCAGATCAAGGACTCAGCCCCGGACAACCCGATTCACGTGTTGAAGGGATTGGTCCCACAGCTTCAGACCTTCAACGAGTACGCGGCGATGTTTCACCATGACACCTCTGGTGGCCACACCCGGACTGATGTTAACGATGCAGAGCTGCACCACTTCGCGTTGGCCGCGTTGAGATTCATTCAGGCAGGCAGGCTCTTCTGAACGAGCGAACCGCCAAGCTATGTCCTATTCCGTCAAAGAAATCTTCTACACCCTCCAGGGCGAAGGCCTGCGGGCCGGGCGCCCTGCGGTGTTCTGCCGGTTCGCGGGCTGCAACCTGTGGACGGGGCGTGAGCAGGACCGTGCTT
>CAKZXL010000101.1 GCA_937883885.1 uncultured Aquincola sp.
GGGCCGCAGCCGAGGCCGCCACCCAGGCCAAGAGCGACTTCCTGGCCAACATGAGCCATGAGATCCGCACGCCGATGAACGCGGTGCTGGGCATGACCGACCTGGCGCTGCGCGAGCCGCTGCCGGCGCTGGCGCGCGAGCACCTGCTGAACGTGCAGCAGGCCGCGCGCGGGCTGCTGGGCATCCTCAACGACATCCTCGACTTCTCGAAGATCGAAGCCGGCAAGCTCGACATCGAGCAGGTGGCGTTCACGCTGCAGGAGGTGCTGGACCAGGTGACCGCCGTGATCGGCGTGCAGGCACGCAAGAAGGAGCAGGCGCTGCTGTTCGACGTGGCGCCCGACGTGCCGGCCTGCCTGGTGGGCGATCCGCTGCGGCTGGAACAGGTGCTGGTGAACCTGTGCGGCAACGCGGTCAAGTTCACCGGCCAGGGCCGGCCGGTGCGGCTGTCGGTGCAGCGCGAGGGGCCCGGCCAGCTGCGCTTTGCGGTGCGCGACCAGGGCCCCGGCCTGTCGCAGGCGCAGATCGCGCAGCTGTTCAAGCCCTTCAACCAGCTGGACGCCTCCACCACCCGGCGCCATGGCGGCACCGGCCTGGGCCTGGCCATCTGTCGGCAGCTGGTGCAGCTGATGGGCGGGCACATCGGCGTGCGCAGCCAGCCCGGCCAGGGCAGCGAGTTCTTCTTCACCATCTCGTTGGTGGCCTGCAGCACGGCCGCGCTGGCGCCACCGGCAGACATGCGGCACACCGCAGACCGCCAGCGGCCGGCGCAGGCACCGCCCGGCCTGCGCGGCCTGCGGGCGCTGCTGGTGGACGACACCGAGTTCAACCAGATCGTGGCCGGCGAGCTGCTGCGCGGCGTCGCCGGCATGCAGGTGAGCATCGCCAGCGACGGCGAGCAGGCGCTGAACCTGCTGGCGGCCCAGCCCTTCGACCTGGTGCTGATGGACGTGCAGATGCCCGGCATGGACGGCTACGAAGTCACCCGGCGCATCCGCCAGCAGCCGCTGCACGCCCAGCTGCCCATCGTGGCGATGACGGCCTATGCCATGGCCCGCGACCGCCAGCGCTGCCTGCAGGCGGGCATGAACGACGTGATCACCAAGCCGGTGGAGCCGACCGAGCTGTTTGCGGTGGTGCACCGCTGGGCCGCAGCCGGCCGTGCCGGCCCTGAGGCCGACGGCGGCGCAGCGCCCGCCGGTGCGCAGCCCGGCGCCGCCGCCGTGGACCTGGCCGACGGGCTGCGCCGCTGCGGCGGCAGCCAGGCGCTGTACCGGCGGCTGGTGGTCAAGGTGCTGGACCTGGGCGCGCGCGACATCGCCCGGCTGCAGGAGGCGCTGCGCCAGACCGACTGGGCCACCGTGGGCCTGCTGGCCCACGCCACCATTTCGTCGGCCGGCGCGGTGGGCGCCCGCCAGCTCAGCGAGCTGGCGCGCGAGATGCAGGCGGTGGCGCTGCAGCAGGGCGAAGGCAGCGCCTGGCAGCCGCTGGCCGAAGCCTTTGCGGCCGAAGCGCAGCGGGGGCTGGCGGAACTCGGGCGCTACCTGGAGCGCGACGCCGAGGCGGCCGGGCCGTGACCGGCTTCAGCCGTGCATCGGCCGTTCCCAGGCGCCGCGGGTGTCGACGCCGGCCTGCGCGGCCAGGGCTTCCAGGGCCTGCATCTCGCCGGGCGTGAGCTGCAGCCGCCCGGCGGCGGCGGCCTCCTGCACCTGGGCCACCCGGGTGACGCCCACGATGGGCACGGTGCCCTTGGCGATGGCCCAGGCCATGGCCACCTGCGCCACGCTGGCGCCGTGCGGCTGGCCGATCTCGCGCATCGTGTCGGTCAGCCGCTGCAGTTGCGCCAGCACCGGGTTGTAGGTGGCGGCGCGGACGCTGCCTTCGGGCAAGGGCCGGCCGACGCCGTACCGGCCCGACAGCGCGCCCTGCTCCAGCACCATGTAGGCGAAGAAGGTGATGCCCTGCTCGCGGCAATGGTCCAGGATGCCGGCCTGCTCGGACGAGCGGTACAGCAGGCTGTAGTGGTTCTGCACCGCCGAGAGCGCGAAGCCCGCTTCGCCCAGCGTCTGGTTCACCTGCCGGATCTGCGCCAGGTTGTGGTTGGACACGCCCACCCGCCGGATGCGGCCCTGCTGCAGCAGCGGCACCAGGTGCCGCGTCCAGTGGTTCAGCTGCGTGGGGTTGTGGATCCAGTACAGGTCGATGTGGTCGGTGCCCAGCCGTTCGCAGCTGCCGGCCAGCATCTCGGCCACCGGGTTGGCTGCGTCGGCGCTGGCGAGCTGCGGCGTGAACTTGGTGGACAGCAGCACCTCGCTGCGCGCCTCATCACGCACGAAGCGGCCCAGCATCGATTCGGAAGTGCCGGCGCCGTAGGCCGCTGCCGTGTCCCAGAGGTTCAGGCCGGCGGCCATCGCAGCGCTGAACACCGGCCGCAGGTCCTGCTCGGTCAGGTGGTGGCCGAACACCGTGTCACCGCCGGCAAAGCCCTGGCCCCAGGACCAGGTGCCCAGGGCGATGGGAGGAAGCAAGTCCATCATGCCCCCGCCAGCAAAGCGTCCCGCAGCACTTCGCCCAGGTGGGCGGCGGACTGCGGGTTCTGTCCGGTGATCAGGCGGCCATCGACCACCACGTTGTCGCTCCAGTTGGGCGTGTTCTGGTGCAGCGCACCGCGGGCCACCAGCGTGGACGCCAGCAGGAAGGGCACGACGTGGGTGGACTGCACCTCTTCCTCTTCGCCGTCGGTGAAGGCAGCCAGGCGCTTGCCGGCCACCAGCAGGCTGCCGTCGGCGCGGCGCGCATTGACCAGCGCCGCGGGGCCATGGCACACCGCCGAGACGATGCCGCCCGCCGCGTCGATCTCGCGAATGGCGCGCTGCGCCGCTTCGTTGTCCGGAAAGTCCCACATCGTGCCGTGGCCACCGGCAAAGAAGATGGCGCCATAGCGCGAGGGGTCGACCTCGTCCAGCCGCCGGGTGTTGGCGATGGCATGGCGGAAGCCTTCGTCCGCCCACCAGCGCGCCAGCACCGGATCGTTGAAGTCTTCCATGCCGTCGGGCGGCGCGGCGCCGCCTTGCGGCGAAGCGAACTCCACCGCGATGCCCGCGGCCTGCAGCTTGTCCAGCGGATGGGTGACTTCCGCCAGATTGAAGCCGGTGGGAATGCCAGTGTCGCCCTTGACGTTCACGCTGGTGACGACGAAGAGCACGGGAGGGATGTCGGCGGCCGATCGGGGCATGGGAACTCCTGAGGACATGTGGCGAAAAGCGGGCGGCTGAAGCCTTACGGCTTGGCGAACAGCATTTCCCAGTTGGTCATCGGGCCCATCGGGATGACGTCCCAGCCGATCAACCCGGCCTTGGCCAGCGGAAATTCGTCGAGCTGGGCGCGGGCGGCTTCGGCCGAGTCGGCTTCAGCCAGGATGACCACGCCGGGGCGGTCCTGGCGGAAGTAGATGTCGCGGATCAGGCCGTTCTTGTACAGATCCCAGCCGAAGCGCACTTCGGCTTCCATGTGGGGGGCGTATTGCGCCAGCGTGGCGCCGGGCTGGGGAACGTCGAGGCA
>CAKZXL010000102.1 GCA_937883885.1 uncultured Aquincola sp.
CGCCTACAACACCGACTGCCAGCCGTTCAAGTGGACAGCCACCGCTGACTCGATCCTCCAAAAGCTGCATCGACTTTGCTCACGTATGAGTGGGACAGGACACTAGCTGGTGCAGCAAAGTGCCAAGCTTCGATTTCGAACCGGATAGACGCGGCACCATGCTCGGCTCGGAAACGCAGTGCATCCCGAAGCTCCGGGCCCATGCGATCGGCTGGACTCCAGAACCGCGCGTCCTTCAGGTGCGCGAAGACATTCTTCCAGGCGCTGAGGCCCGCGCCCAGATTTGCGTTCGGGTCATCCCGGTAGAGACTCCACAGCCGAACCACCTCATCGAGCGCGGCCCGGTTGCTTCCCACGAGAAAGAGCTTGCCGCCGAGCGGCTTTCCTCTGGACCTCGTGTCGTAGAAGTCTTCGTCGGGCGCGATCTCATCGTCAACCGCCGCCAACCACTCAAGTCCCTGCACACGCTGTGCCGTCGAGATGAAGTCATCGACGGATCCGACGGTCTCGAACACGAGCACCAAGTCCGGATCGTCGTTTTGGGCCCGGGTGCGCAGCTCTAGGCGTCGCGCATCGAAGGCCGCTTGCAGGCGTCCAAATCGATCGCCCAATCGTCGGCCTTGACGCGCGTGGTCGGGATAGTGAACAGATGGTGGAAAACCGGTGCCCCCTTCGCGTGCCACTTGAGATGGCGCTGGGAAGATCAGCAGCGGAAACTGCTCAGTGGGACCCGTTGCCATGCATCAGGGCCTGTGGGCAGCCTTCGGACCGACGCGCTCTTTCCACTGAGAGAGGCGCTCGATCAAGATTCGTTTGATGTCTGCGCCCGGGAGGGCCAGCACATATCGACGTTGTACGTCCTCGCAGAACTGCTCCAGATCGGAGAAGGTCTGCACGGGCAGGCGGGTCGCCAATGTCTTGGGAGACAAGCCCAGCGGCACTCCCAATGACTCTTCGAACCGTTCGAACCAAGCTGCGCGCTGCACCGGCGTCGGCGCTGGCAGGTTCAGGCGCAGCTGGAAGCGTCTCCATACGGCCCGGTCCAGCAACTCAGCATGATTGGTAGCAGTCACGACGACAACGTGACTTGGAAGTGAATCGATCTGCAGAAGCAGTGAACTCACCACGCGTTTGATCTCACCTGTCTCGTGCGTGTCGCCTCGTTCCTTGCCCAGCGTGTCGAACTCATCGAAGAACAACACACATTGGTGCGTGCGCGCGAAATCGAACAGCCGCTTCAACCGGCCACTAGTTTCACCGAGAAAACTGCCGACCACCGCTTCATAGCGCACCACGAAGAGCGGGACCATCAATTCGTACGCGATACCCTCAGCAAGCGTAGTCTTGCCGTTGCCGGGCGGGCCCTCCAACAGCACCCGGTGGCGTGGCTCAACCCCGTAAGAGCGAAGCAGTTCGACGCGCTGCTGTTCCTCGATCAACTCTCGCACTGGCATGGCGACAGCGTCGTCAAGGAACATGCTGCGCAATCCGCGGCGTGGATCCACTTCATAGAGCAGGCCGCCGTGACCGCCGTCGAAGCTACGTACGAGCTCCGTAGCTTTGGCGCTGGGTGCGGGCTGACGCAGATTCTCTTCCAGACGGTCGGCGAGCTGGGTGTGGCGCTTCGCTCGCTCCTCGGCAGCGATGGCTTCGACTGTCGAGCGAAATGTGCGCTGATCCCCCTGCGTTCCGGCACGCACCAGGTTCACGATGAGGTCAGCTCGGGGCATCGGGCGGGGCTTGTATGGCTGGTCAGTATACGGTTCGTCAGCTACCTTTCCGTGCGCCAGCAGTCACGCAAGGATGAACGCCGGTACCGCACAGGCTCAGTTCTTAGCACCTCGTCCCGAGGCCAGGCTTGTGGTGGTCAAGCGCCTCTTCGCCCTCACACAACCAGGCAGGCTCTCTGCGCAGTCATGGCAGGCCGGCCTGCCCTGGCGAGGGCCTATTGGTAACGTTACGCACCGACCGGAGCAACAGGCACCAACCTGGTACCGACGCGGTGACGCTGCACCCGCTACAGCGCCACCCGTCCCGGGTAAGGTGCCCCAGACAGCCAAGCAAGCCGCCCGGGGCTCGGCCTCTTACTTCGCCGGCATGATCACCGCATCAATCACGTGGATCACGCCATTGCTGGCGGCGATGTCGGTCTTCACGACATTGGCCTTGTCCACCTTCACGCCGCCGGTGGTGCTGACGGTCAGCTCGGAGCCTTCCA